>NZ_BAAASL010000094.1:0-507 GCF_039532865.1 Streptomyces luteosporeus | reverse complement strand
CAGGACAGCTTGGCGTAGGTCAGGCCGGGGCTCGACTCGGCCATCTTGGTCAGCCCGAGGTTGATCGCATCACCGAGGATTGCGGACAGCAGCAACGTCCTGTCTTTGGCCTCGGCCCCGTCCTTCAAGTGGGTGAAGTGGCGGCTGAAGCCCGTCCAGTCGTCCACGTCCATCAGCAGTTCGGTGATCTTGATGCGCGGCAGTAACTGGCTGGTTTGGTCGATCAGCGCCTGCGCCCGATCCGGCACCGCCGCATCCAGCGGGGTGATTTTCAGCCCTGACTCGGTGAGGATGGCATCGGGCAGCTCGTTGTCCTTGGCCAGGCGGGTGACGGTGGCCAACTGCTCGTCCAGCAGCTGCAAACGCTCTTCCAGGTACTGGTCGCTGTTCGGGTTGATCGCCAGGGGCAGGGCCTGCTCGCGCTTGAGTGCGGCGAACTTCTCGGCCGGCAGCAGGTAGTCGTCGAAGTCGCGGAACTGCCGCGAGCCCTTGACCCAGATGTCGCCG
>NZ_BAAASL010000093.1:0-512 GCF_039532865.1 Streptomyces luteosporeus | reverse complement strand
AAAGGGAAATGTCCCCGTTTATGCGGACTCCCCCGACGGGTGCCGACGTTTGTGCGAGTGGGTAAAAGAGGCCGGTACAACGACGCAGAACGCACCACTGGCGGTGGATACCGCCCTCAATGGTGAGGCATATAAACAACAGGTTGCGCGCGCCGTTGCGGAGATCCGCCGTGGCGAGTATGTCAAAGTGATTGTCTCGCGCGCCATTCCCCTGCCATCGCGGATTGATATGCCCGCCACGCTGTTATACGGGCGGCAGGCAAACACACCTGTGCGCTCGTTTATGTTCCGTCAGGAAGGACGCGAAGCGCTGGGCTTTAGCCCGGAACTGGTGATGTCAGTGACGGGCAATAAAGTGGTCACTGAACCGCTTGCGGGCACCCGCGATCGCATGGGAAACCCGGAGCATAATAAGGCGAAAGAGGCAGAACTGCTGCACGACAGTAAAGAGGTGCTTGAGCATATCCTTTCTGTCAAAGAAGCTATTGCTGAACTGGAGGCCGTTTGCCAGC
>NZ_BAAASL010000092.1:0-512 GCF_039532865.1 Streptomyces luteosporeus | reverse complement strand
CTCGCCCCCTCCCTGATGGAGAAGCTTGCACAGGACGAACTGACCGTTGAGCAGTGTCAGGCGCTCTGTCTCGAGGACGATCCTGCCCGTCAGGTCGAGGTATTCGAAAACGTGAAGGCCAGCTAGTCAAACGCGCCCGCACACCTGATTAAACGCGCTATTACCGAAACCGAGATGCGCACCGACAACGCCAAATTTCGTTTTATCGGGCGCGATGCCTACGAGGCGGCAGGGGGTTACGTCCGTGAAGCTCTGTTCAGCCAGGACGAGGGCGACGGTACGGCTGACAGCGTGCTGGTTGAGCGTCTGGTGCAGGAAAAGCTGGAGCGTATCGCGCAGGACATTCAGCAGCGGGAGGGCTGGGCATGGAGTCGCGGACGCGCAGCCCGCATCTGGTACCACGGCGAAGACGGTAAGGAGTTCGTGCAGCCTGCTGAACCCGATCCGGTGTACACCCCTGAGCAGCAGCAGCGTCTTGGTGCGCTGCGGGAGCAGTACGATACATATGACAG
>NZ_BAAASL010000091.1:0-514 GCF_039532865.1 Streptomyces luteosporeus | reverse complement strand
GAATTACTTCGTCTACATCAAACGCCTTTCCGCCAACGATACCGGCGCAACAGGTGGTCACCAGGTAGGGCTTTATATCCCTTCAGGTATCGTTGAAAAACTCTTTCCGTCTATCAACCATACCCGTGAACTGAACCCTTCGGTTTTTCTCACCGCACATGTGTCATCGCATGATTGCCCTGACAGCGAAGCCAGGGCAATTTATTATAACAGCCGTCATTTTGGTAAAACCCGGAATGAAAAAAGGATTACCCGCTGGGGTAGAGGCAGCCCACTTCAGGATCCTGAAAATACAGGGGCTCTGACGCTCCTGGCTTTCAAGCTTGATGAGCAAGGGGGGGACTGTAAGGAAGTAAATATTTGGGTATGCGCCAGCACTGATGAAGAGGACGTCATTGAGACCGCTATTGGTGAAGTTATACCCGGAGCGCTTATATCCGGCCCCGCAGGACAGATTCTAGGCGGACTATCTCTACAGCAAGCGCCAGTAAATCATAAATATATTCTACCTGAA
>NZ_BAAASL010000090.1:0-517 GCF_039532865.1 Streptomyces luteosporeus | reverse complement strand
CTCAACGATTTTTTCCTGCGACTGACTACACAGGGTTGCCAGCCGGATAACCCCGGTTGCCCGTTGCGCCACCTCCAGGTCAGAATCCCCGCTCTGCGGCAGAGACAGTTTTTCTGCCCGCAGTGGCAGGGCGTCACATTTCTCGTCCGGGAGCTGGCCCCCTTTCCTGTGCAACAGATGATAAAATGGACGATTCCTAAGTGAAGTAATTAACTGTTTTTGCGACCGTTTTTTGCCTTCGAGCTGCACGATTTTTTCCTGCAGCCCGCGATAACAGTCTTCCAGCCGGCGTACCGCGGATACCAGGGGCTCCACCCGGAGCGTTGAACACCTGCCCCGTGGCAACTGCAGTTCGTCTGCCCGCAGCGGCATTGAGCTGGTTTCCCCCGGCGGGAACCGGAAACCCAGCCCACGCCACAGTCTGCTCCGGCGGATCAGATTGTGAATGTTTTTCGCATCCACGGACGAAATGTGGATTTGTCTGACCAGCGTTTCCGGGGGGAGGGGGCGGGGCCAG
>NZ_BAAASL010000089.1:0-518 GCF_039532865.1 Streptomyces luteosporeus | reverse complement strand
GCCGGGCCATTGCGGGGCTGAATGTATCAGGGCTGAAGAAAAACGCGCGGGATATCAGTCTACTGAGGTATATGCCGGCCTGACACAGGCTAAGTGTGCCCGGGAATCGGTGAAAGTATAAAAAACAGCCTGTTACGGTATAAAAATCGACCATACAGAGAGGGAAACCACCGGAGTGGTGGGAAAAGCAGAAAGGCTCACGTGGCATAAGGCGTGGACAATGGTATCGACTGGTTTTTCAATTTCCTATACGTCAAGAGACTGCTGACTGGTTGAGACCCGAGCGTAACCAAAAAGTCGCATAAAAATGTACCTTAAATCGAATATCGGACAACTCATGTCTATTATTACAAATTTACGATTTAATAGACATATTAATGTAACAGTTTTACGATGTCCGATAATTTATAACATTTCGTACGGTTGGAAAAATGTTACTAAATGCCCGTCAGGCAGGGAGGCCGATATGCCCGTTGGCACTGTTGCAAATAGTCGGTGGTGATAAACTTATCATCCCC
>NZ_BAAASL010000088.1:0-525 GCF_039532865.1 Streptomyces luteosporeus | reverse complement strand
CAAGATGCTGGATCAACTCCTTGGCTCACAGAACGACATGGCTACGATCCGACTTGTGAAAGAGAAATGAAAAAAGAAGTAATAATTGAAGGAGAAACGTACTATATTGAAAGTGAGGATGACCTAGTTAGCATAGTTCATGAGTTAGTCAAAAGAGGGTTTACAGTTAAGGAGATTGCATACGGACTAGGAATCAGTGAGAAAAAGGTCAGGAAATATTTAGAAGACTGTTGGTAAGTTAAGTTTTGTTTTTTTATTTGTAAGTTCTAATTCTCCTTTTTAGAATTTTTATTTTTCTCCTAATTAGCTAAGATTATGCTTAGTTTTTTTCAGTTTTGTGATAGTAATTGTAAAGGTTGAAAAATCAAGGAGGTGAAAAAATAAAGAGATAGAGAAGTAAAAAGATAGAGAAAGATTTATATAGCAGAAGATACATATACGTAAAGTCGGAGGCCAAGCGGTCTTAGGAAGACAACGGCAATCCGCAACTCCTTGGCTCACAGAACGAGATGGCTAAGGTGGGGC
>NZ_BAAASL010000087.1:0-532 GCF_039532865.1 Streptomyces luteosporeus | reverse complement strand
ACAAGGGTGTGAACCCGGACGAGGTCGTCGCCATCGGCGCCTCGCTCCAGGCCGGTGTCCTCAAGGGCGAGGTCAAGGACGTCCTGCTCCTCGACGTCACCCCGCTGTCCCTCGGCATCGAGACCAAGGGCGGCATCATGACCAAGCTGATCGAGCGCAACACCACGATCCCGACCAAGCGCTCGGAGATCTTCACGACGGCCGAGGACAACCAGCCGTCCGTGCAGATCCAGGTCTACCAGGGCGAGCGCGAGATCGCGGCGTACAACAAGAAGCTCGGCATGTTCGAGCTGACGGGCCTGCCGCCGGCCCCTCGCGGCGTCCCGCAGATCGAGGTCTCCTTCGACATCGACGCCAACGGCATCATGCACGTGACCGCCAAGGACCTGGGCACGGGCAAGGAGCAGAAGATGACCGTCACCGGCGGCTCCTCGCTGCCGAAGGACGAGGTCGACCGCATGCGCCAGGAGGCCGAGCAGTACGCGGAGGAGGACCACCGCCGCCGCGAGGCCGCCGAGACCCGCAACCAGGG
>NZ_BAAASL010000086.1:0-534 GCF_039532865.1 Streptomyces luteosporeus | reverse complement strand
CAGACCGACATGGCTACGAGCCGACTTCGGTTATTCTACGGTACCTGGTCTTATTGCATTTGGAGGCGGAGAAGAAGCTTATAATCCTTGGTCTCCATGTGCGGAACCATGTTCACCATATGTCGCATTTTACAATACTTCAACTCAACAATTGTCAATTTTCAAAATTCCTGGTGGAAGTTGTGATAATATGAATACTTCATCAATTGTTAAAGGTAATAGTAATGATATAATAGCAATAGGTGGCGCTAACCCAGGATCTTTAACTGGTGGAACTGGATATGTAATTTTTAACTCATCATTATCACCATATTTATATGGAACATTTGCACTTACAGATTCAGCTGGTAATTCGTTATATTTATATAGAATGCCCAAAATAACTGTTGGAAACAATCTTTATTTAATAGCTGGAATTAATAATTCTAATACTATTGCAATAGAATATGTTCCATTTCAACAAGTCGGATCGTAGCCATGTCGTTCTGTGAGCCAAGGAGTTGATCCAGCATCTTGTCTTCCTAAGACCGCTTG
>NZ_BAAASL010000085.1:0-536 GCF_039532865.1 Streptomyces luteosporeus | reverse complement strand
ATTCCAGAACAAGGCGTGGCCACTCTGCCTGATGAGGCTTGGGAGCGTGCGCGCCGTCGTGCGGAGATCATCAGTCCGTTGGCGCAGTCGGAGACGGTCGGGCACGAAGCGGCCGATATGGCGGCTCAGGCGCTGGGCTTGTCTCGGCGCCAGGTATACGTTCTGATCCGGCGTGCCCGGCAAGGCAGCGGCCTCGTGACGGATCTGGTGCCCGGCCAGTCCGGTGGAGGTAAAGGTAAGGGGCGCTTGCCGGAACCGGTCGAGCGCGTCATCCACGAGCTACTGCAAAAGCGGTTCCTGACCAAGCAGAAGCGCAGCCTAGCGGCCTTTCACCGCGAAGTCACTCAGGTGTGCAAGGCTCAAAAACTGCGAGTGCCGGCGCGCAATACCGTGGCCTTACGGATCGCTAGCCTTGACCCGCCCAAGGTCATCCGCCGGCGGGAAGGCCAGGATGCCGCTCGTGACCTACAAGGTGTGGGCGGCGAGCCTCCTGCCGTGACCGCGCCGCTGGAGCAGGTGCAGATAGACCATACGGT
>NZ_BAAASL010000084.1:0-537 GCF_039532865.1 Streptomyces luteosporeus | reverse complement strand
GCTATACCCGTCTGACCAAGACCCACAAGTTCATCGCTGCCGGCCTCACCGCCGCCGGCGCCACGGGTGTCGTGCTGGGCGTCGTCCCCGCCGCCACCGCCGCCACCCACGCACCCGTCAAGCCGGTCGCGTGGAACGCGGAGGCCTTCGGTCAGACCCAGGACGCCGAGCTGGCCAAGACCGCTGACGCCGCTGCCACCCAGGCCACCACCGACGCCCAGGCCAAGGTCAAGGCCGCCGCCGATGCCGCCGCCAAGGCCAAGGCGGATGCCGAGCGCAAGACCAAGGAGCAGGCCGCCTCCCGCGCCCAGGCCCGCACCGCCCTCAAGCCCACCGCCAAGCCCGCTGCCGCCAAGCCGGCCGCCCCCGCGCCGAAGGCCTATGCGGACAACCTGGACGGCTGGATCACGCAGGCTCTGGACATCATGAAGTCCAAGAACATCCCGGGCTCCTACGAGGGCATCAAGCGCAACGTGATGCGTGAGTCCACCGGTAACCCGCGTGCGATCAACGACTGGGACGTCAACGCCGTCAACG
>NZ_BAAASL010000083.1:0-540 GCF_039532865.1 Streptomyces luteosporeus | reverse complement strand
CCGCATCTCCCGATATTGAGCCAGAGAAACTCCCTCCTGGAGTGTAAACAGATGCACCTGATGAATTTTATCGGCCTCATTCAGTATCTGACGCCAGCGATCCTTACAGGTAGTCTTGACTGCCAGCATGCGCAGATTTTCTACGGGAAACTCAGTATCGTGGTAAGCCCCTGCGGAAGGGAAAAGGAAATCGGGTTTTTTATTACCTTCTGTGATGGCCTGCGTCGCAAAGTGTCGCAGGCCGTGCTCAATGAATAGATGCTCCAGGTGCAGTTCCAGCGACTTCCCGGCTCTGGATTTACGGCGATTGCTGACAGAATTGGCCAGCGCAATAAATTCATCCACAGAGCCAAATCCTTTCCGGATGATATCCAGAACATGCAGTTCCTCAACCAATAGAAATATGTCGTACTCCACGCGCCGGCGGTCAAGAAGTTGCTCATCCGGATCAAGGGAATTTTTCACATAATGGCTGGCTGCATACTGAATAATTTCACTTCCCGACGGAAAGCGCAGGTGCCAGTCTTCAGGTAGAATATA
>NZ_BAAASL010000082.1:0-542 GCF_039532865.1 Streptomyces luteosporeus | reverse complement strand
TATTGCTCCAATTACAATTGGAAAATTCTTACCAGTTATTGTAGATAAATTAGCTGAAATTTTACCAGAAATAGAAATAGATTTAGCTCCAGTTGGATTAGGCGGAAAAATTCCAATTAAATTTGGAGAAATTATAAAAGCTTTTGCAGAAACTTCAGTAGATTTTTTAAATGAAATAAGAACTGAACTTGCTATAACTTTAAAAGAATTTATAAAAGAACCATTTATTTCAGATTTTAAAATTACAGCGAGAGAAATATTTAATGAAATTGGTTTGGGCGATTTGCCATTTGCAGATCCGCCATTTGTACAAATTGGAAGATGGGTAGCTGTAAGGTCTTTTGAAGAAATTAAAGATCACTTAAAAGAAACAATATTGCTAACTGGTTATCCAGCTTGGTTTACTAATGCTTATCTAGAACCTCCAGTTAATGATTTCGCTCCTAAAAATCCATTATTTAGACCTGTAGGAATTCGCGATCTAATCTTAGGGACACAATATGGAAGTCGGAGGCCAAGCGGTCTTAGGAAGACAACGGCAA
>NZ_BAAASL010000081.1:0-552 GCF_039532865.1 Streptomyces luteosporeus | reverse complement strand
ATATGACCCGCTTATTGGTTGCAACATTCCGACCGATATCACGTTCACACCGGCGCTGTTTGCCGCTCTCGATGTGTCTGAGGTGGCGGTGGCTTCCGCACGCCGCAGCCGTGTGGAATGGGAAAACAGACAACGCAAAAAGCAGGGGCTGGATACCCTGGGCATGGATGAACTGATAGCGAAAGCCTGGCGTTTTGTTCGTGAGCGTTTCCGCAGTTACCAGACAGAGCTTAAGTCCCGGGGAATAAAGCGTGCCCGTGCGCGTCGTGATGCGGACAGGGAACGTCAGGATATTATCACCCTGGTGAAACGGCAGCTGACGCGCGAAATCGCGGAAGGGCGCTTCACTGCCAGTCGTGAGGCGGTAAAACGTGAAGTGGAGCGTCGTGTGAAGGAGCGCATGATTCTGTCACGTAACCGCAATTACAGCCGGCTGGCCACAGCTTCCCCCTGAAAGTGACCTCTTCTGAATAATCCGGCCCGAACCGGAGGCATTCGCACGCCTGAAGCCTGCCAGCGAACAAAAAATCAGCACCACATACAAAAAACAAC
>NZ_BAAASL010000080.1:0-554 GCF_039532865.1 Streptomyces luteosporeus | reverse complement strand
CCCGGCGCGCCGTTGTCCTTTCCTCCGGCGGCCAGCGCCGCCTGCCAGAAGGCATCGACCTGCTCGCGGCTGTCGGCGCGAAAGGCAATGTGCAGCGGCGCCGGTTTTTCCGCACTTTGATAGAGGCATAGAGAAGCATCGCCGCTGCCGGCCAGCTCTGCGCCGTAGCTCGGTTCGCCTTCGCCGACCAGCGTTACGCCAAGCGGGGCCAGGGCCTGCAAAAAGAACGCTTTGCTGGCGGCATAGTCGCTAACGCCGAATTTCACATGATCGAACATATCTTCTCTTCTCCTGTGGATGGGATATCACCAGCTGAAGGCGCTAGCCGGACAATAGATACAAGATAGTTAACAACGGTTATTAACTTTTTTAACAGCTCAAAATGTTTAATTATTCCTAATACGAGTATTTACAGACGTTTAATCTGCCATGTACCATAAACAAAAAATAACATTTGTGATACAAGTCACTCTTTTTTGGCGCATGGGTAAGCTCAGCGCGGTGTGAATGCCGCTGGTTTACCGCCTCAAGGTTATGGCAGCACTCTTCTCACG
>NZ_BAAASL010000079.1:0-560 GCF_039532865.1 Streptomyces luteosporeus | reverse complement strand
AACTAGTTCCTTCCCTTCTATTTTCAACTCTTTCAGCATGTTTTGAGTGTCTTTAGGTGTTATCTTTTTCCCTTCTTTCCTCGCGTTGTTTATCACGTCTAGCAAGGCATTGTATACTTTAGCCTCAATTTGCATCACTTTGATTAGTTTCTCCTCTACTTCTCTCGTTGGGTAAATCTTGTACTTGAATGAGAGTTGGGTCTTGTCATTCTTCTCCTTGGCTCTCCACATATTTTTTCAGTACCTCCAGTGTTACTTGTCCGCTCGTTGCTAGGAAGTAGGAAGGTGACCAGAAGTGTCCTTTCCACAGTTTTTCCTTTACTTGTGGGAACCTTCTCTGTATTTCTCTAGACGTGATGGTCTTGATTGCGTTCACGTACCTGGGTATATTTAGGGTTGGTTTTGCCTTGAATAACATGTGGAAGTGATCCTTATCTACTCCTATGTCTATGGCTTCAACTTCGAATGTTTTGCTTATTTCCTGAATTTGTTCCTTTAGGAAGTTTATAATCTCTTAAGTCGGAGGCCAAGCGGTCTTAGGAAGACAACGGCAATCCGCA
>NZ_BAAASL010000078.1:0-563 GCF_039532865.1 Streptomyces luteosporeus | reverse complement strand
GGCCAACCTCGATGTCGCTTTTGACGACAGCGGCCGACAGATAAATCCGCTTACAGCACGTCTGACGGGTAACGTAGTGGGGGTGATGAAGGTGTTTAATCGCTGTGGCTGGCAGGCAGAGCCTGAGTCTGTTCGTCTTATCGATAACCGGGTCTTGCTTGCATATCTGTACGGCGCTTTCTGTCTTGTCATGGAAATAAATGCCATTATTGATTTTCGACCTTTCTGTTTTTATAAATAAAATAAATATCATTTTATTCTGGCAGTCTTACCAGATGATTTTATTCCCCTGAATTTTCATTACCCCGCGACGGACCAGTTCATCCCGGATACCTCTGGTCAGGACATCACGCCATTCACCGCGCATCTGTGATTTTAAATAATTATTAAATGTCTTTTCTGTTACCGGCATATTACGAACCTCCCGCGCTGCCTGTTGAATTTTGTTTGCCCACCGGATAACGATATCCATGTCGGGTGCAGCCATCTTTACTGATGACGCCTTATCCGGGGAGACGCGACGGCAGCGAATCCCGCGCGCCTGCAGTGTCCGGACAATACCG
>NZ_BAAASL010000077.1:0-593 GCF_039532865.1 Streptomyces luteosporeus | reverse complement strand
AATGATGTCACGCTGAAAATGCCGGCCTTTGAATGGGTTCATGTGCAGCTCCATCAGCAAAAGGGGATGATAAGTTTATCACCACCGACTATTTGCAACAGTGCCAAATGAAGTCACAGGTGGTCGTCAGCTGACAGACAATCCGAAAGACGTTGCCCGGATGCTGAAAAAAGACGGCAAGGACTCCGATATCCGGATTGGCGACCTGCCGATTATCCGGGATTCTGAAATCCAGAACTTCTGTCTGCACGGCACGGTCGGGGCCGGTAAGTCGGAAGTTATCCGTCGTCTGGCCAACTACGCCCGTCAGCGCGGTGATATGGTGGTGATTTATGACCGTTCAGGGGAATTTGTTAAAAGTTACTATGATCCCTCCATCGATAAGATCCTGAATCCGCTGGATGCCCGCTGTGCCGCCTGGGATTTATGGAAGGAGTGTCTGACACAGCCGGATTTTGATAATACGGCAAATACCCTGATCCCGATGGGCACAAAAGAGGACCCGTTCTGGCAGGGTTCAGGACGTACCATTTTTGCGGAAGCGGCGTACCTGATGCGTAATGACCCCAACCGCAGCTACAGCAAACTGGTGG
>NZ_BAAASL010000076.1:0-604 GCF_039532865.1 Streptomyces luteosporeus | reverse complement strand
ACAATCCCGCGCGCACCCCGCTTGCTAGCTCCGGTCTTATCGGCGATAAACCAGCCCGCCGGCAGCACGGAGCGGATCAACGGTCCGGCGACCCGATCGTCCACCATCCACTGCAGCAGCTGCCGTTGCGAACGGGCGCTCAGACGCTGGCTGGTCAGCAGCTTGCGCAGGGTCGCGGCCATGCTGGCCGGGGTAGTGGTGTCGCGGGCGTCGCCGGGAAGCGCCTCATTCAGTTCCGTTTCCCAGCGGTCAAGGCGGGTGACGTTGTCGCCGATCTGGCGCAAAAAGGCAGTCAATCCTGCGGGGCCGCCGACGGTGGCCAGCAGCAGATTGGCGGCGCTGTTATCGCTCATGGTAATGGCGGCGGCGCAGAGTTCGCCGACCGTCATGCCGTCGGCAAGATGTTTTTCGCTGACCGGCGAGTAGTCCACCAGATCCTGCTGGCGATAGTGGATCTTTCGCTCCAGCTGTTCGTCACCGGCATCCACCCGCGCCAGCACTGCGCCGCAGAGCACTACTTTAAAGGTGCTCATCATGGGAAAGCGTTCATCGGCGCGCCAGGCGGTCAGCGTGCGGCCGCTGGCCAGATCCATTTCTATCATGC
>NZ_BAAASL010000075.1:0-611 GCF_039532865.1 Streptomyces luteosporeus | reverse complement strand
GTGAAATCGGGTCAAGACGACCATCACACCATGACCAGCCTTCCGCTTCGCGGAGGTGCTCCGCGATGTTCTGCAGTTTTTCCAGCAGGGCGGTATCGAGCGATGCACTTTTGACATAGCCGCGGTTTTCGCTGCTGAAGAGATCAACCCGGATTTCATCCGGACTGAATGCGGCCTCTCCCACAAAGCGGAATTTGTCGCCGTTTGTGGAAACCTCTTCTGAGGTAATGAGGTTACGGATCGAGGAAACTGATACTTCATTATTCCAGGACCGTTTGCGGGCGGATTCCAGCACTTCCACCTGGCGTTTCTGATCGCTTTCGAGCGCCAGTGCCTGGCAGTGTTCGGTGGTGATTTCATCCTTCGCCAGCGCCGCCAGAATTTCGGGAGCCAGTTCGGTCAGTTTCAACATGCGCTGAACATGACGCGTACCGAACCCCAGCAAATCGCCAATCTGCGCGGGGGTTTTCCCCTGCTCTGCCAGTGTGCGGAACCCGGCGATCTGTTCAGACGGATGCATTGCCATCTGCTGTTCGTTTTCTGCCATTGATGCCGCAACAGCCAGTTCATCAGGTACCTTTTTCACCATCACCTGATATCCGGCATCGATA
>NZ_BAAASL010000074.1:0-616 GCF_039532865.1 Streptomyces luteosporeus | reverse complement strand
CATCATACACTAAATCAGTAAGTTGGCAGCATCACCGGAACTTCAAAACTGCGCAAAACACGCAAATACGCACAAGAAAGTAGGGCTGCGCTTGGAATTCGGAAAATAAACCACATCAAAACTACTTTTTAGCCAAATAACGTTTGGGAATCACCAGAATGGTGGGACAACAGCGGTTTTAGTGCCCTAAATCGTACGTTTTCATCCAGTTGCCCCTCAAACCCCATGTTCAAGTCAGAATAGTGGACAGGCGGCCAAGAACTTCGTTCATGATAGTCTCCGGAACCCGTTCGAGTCGTTTTCCGCCCCGTGCTTTCATATCAATTGTCCGGGGTTGATCGCAACGTACAACACCTGTGGTACGTATGCCAACACCATCCAACGACACCGCAAAGCCGGCAGTGCGGGCAAAATTGCCTCCGCTGGTTACGGGCACAACAACAGGCAGGCGGGTCACGCGATTAAAGGCCGCCGGTGTGACAATCAGCACCGGCCGCGTTCCCTGCTGCTCATGACCTGCGGTAGGATCAAGCGAGACAAGCCAGATTTCCCCTCTTTCCATGTCAGATTTCCTCCTGACCAGTCGCCGGTGCATCCAGCCATTCTCGTTCTTCAG
>NZ_BAAASL010000073.1:0-620 GCF_039532865.1 Streptomyces luteosporeus | reverse complement strand
GGCCGCTACAGCTGGGATTAGGGGTCTGACGCTCAGTGGAACGAAAACTCACGTTAAGAAGTCATTTTTCAATATTATTGAAGCATTTATCAGGGTTATTGTCTCATGAGCGGATACATATTTGAATGTATTTAGAAAAATAAACAAATAGGGGTTCCGCGCACATTTCCCCGAAAAGTGCCACCTGACGTCTAAGAAACCATTATTATCATGACATTAACCTATATGTCAAGACCCGGCTGGTTATACACGCGTTTCCTGAACAATTCAGGGCGTTTTTCATGCCATTCCTTGAGCGCCTGAACGGGTGTTTTGTGTTGGAGCGCGCGTTGCGGAATGCTGTGGTTGTAGATCTTGACGTAATTGCGCAGCGTCGATTCCAGTTCGGCAGCTGAACCAAAACGGGTCTGGTTGACGATGTCGCTGATACGACCGTTGAAGCGCTCCACCATGCCGTTGGTCTGCGGATGACGAGGCGGGATGAGCCGGTGCTCGATGCCGAGCTGCTTGCACAGGCGGTCGAACACGTGTGTGCCGCTGGGTTCCTTCTTCTTGCCGCCAGCCGTGAAGCGGTCGGTGAACTGGCTGCCGTTGTCGGTCAGAAGCTTGACGATCTTGAC
>NZ_BAAASL010000072.1:0-629 GCF_039532865.1 Streptomyces luteosporeus | reverse complement strand
ACGGTTGTATTAAGCGGAGAGATTGAATCAAAGACGTTCGTTGATGCATCGGTCAATGGACGAGATCAGGCTATGCTTACGCGTGAGTCCGTTAGTGATATTTCCCGGACGATAAAGCTGCAGCAATTCTTCCCGGCTATTGGACGGGAGGTTAATGGACGAATTGAGATATTAGATGGGACCCGACGCCGTGCCGCCTGCATATTTAATAACGTTAAATTCGAAATCCTAGTAACTAAAGATGATATATCACTCGCCGATGCACGGCAGTTAGCGCAAGATATCCAGACAGCTAGAGAACATAGCCTTCGAGAGTTGGGGAAACGACTTGAAGTCACCTATGGAACTAGCATGACGAAAGAAGAGATTGCGTTGAAAGAGAATCTCTCTCCGGCGAAAGTGACTCGCGCGTTTCAGGCCGCAGCAGTGCCAGATGAAATGGTTGCAGTATTCCCGGTGATAAATGATATTTCTTTGTCGGATTATCAGTTTTTGCTAAAACTGGCTGAAGAAGCAAACAACAAGCAAACATCCGTAACAGAACTGATGGAAAAAGTTCAACATCGGTTGAAGACCATGCCAGATTATCCGGCAATTGATAAAAGCAAAATTCTGGCGGCTATCAGGGT
>NZ_BAAASL010000070.1:0-659 GCF_039532865.1 Streptomyces luteosporeus | reverse complement strand
CCAGCCGGCCTGAGCACGACAACGGCAATCCGCAACTCCTTGGCTCACAGAACGACATGGCTACGATCCGACTTAAGAACTGGAGAATATATAGAAATAAAGGCTGAAGAAGAATAAAGAAAAAAAGAAAAAAATAGCTTAAATATTTTAACTTACATATCCAGTTGGGCTTCCAGTTATAATATTAACTACAGCGTCAAGAACTTGTGGATTTGCGTTAAAGGCTGAAATATAATATGCTTTCAAACCGCTAATCATATTTACTAATGCCGGGCCACCACCAATCCTATTAAGTGCTCTAGCTATCTTTAATGCAAAACCTTGATAAACTGCCCTGTTAGGACCAGTTATTCCATATTGTGATAATACTGCACTAACATTTTCATTTATCGCGGTAAACTTAGGTACATTAGTCTGGAAATTTTGTTGGGCAACTGGAGCTACATTTGACAATATAGTACTAGCGACTGTTGGATTAGAAAATGCGTTAAATTTAGCTTGCCATTTCGCGTACCTTTGTGAATAACTTCTTGGCGTTCTGCCTTTTGCCATATTTGGTCAATTACAATTAATGATTTGAAATTAATAAATTTTCACGTCTTATACAAAGTCGGATCGTAGCCATGTCGTTCTGTGAGCCAAGGAGTTGCGGATTGCCG
>NZ_BAAASL010000069.1:0-663 GCF_039532865.1 Streptomyces luteosporeus | reverse complement strand
AAAGACAAAGTTGCCATACAACTCCTTGGCTCACAGAACGACATGGCTACGATCCGACTTTTTCTTTAATGTTTTTGAAGATGAAGAAATAATATTAATACAAATAAAAATAAATATGAAGAAGAAAGAATACGAAAAAATTGGAATGTCTATCTTAAAATATTTAGTTCATACTTTCAAATATCCAAATTATATAAAAGTAAATTGGAGATATGATAGAAATATGTTTAAAATCTCAGTAATTTGTGGAGAAATAAATATGTCAGAAACTGAAAATAAGAACTGAGAAAAGATGATTTTATCAGATAGAGATATAAAAAGATATATAAATTTAAATAGACTTGTAATTGAACCTTTAAGTGAGGATACAATTAGAGAAAATGGAGTAGACTTAAAAATTGGAAATGAAATAGTTAGAATAAAAGAAAATATGACGAAAGAAATAAGAGATGAATTTATAATTTATCCATATGAACATGTTCTCTTAACAACTAAAGAATATATAAAATTACCAAATGATATTATAGCATTTTGCAATTTAAGATCTACATTTGCAAGAAAAGGATTATTAATTCCGCCGACTATAGTAGATGCGGGATTTGAAGGACAATTAACTATAGAACTTGTTGGTTCTTCAATTCCAGTAAAACTAAAAACAGGAGA
>NZ_BAAASL010000068.1:0-667 GCF_039532865.1 Streptomyces luteosporeus | reverse complement strand
CGCCGCGTACTCAATAGCTTTTTGCAGATGATCGAGCAAGACAACTCAAGTAGTATAATTATTGCTGCTACTAATCATCCGGAAATTTTAGATTATGCGTTGTTCAGACGTTTTGATGATGTTATTGAGTACCATTTGCCAACGTTAGAACAGGCACTCGACTTAATAAAATCTCGACTAGGAGCATTTGCGCCTAAGCCTTTCCGTAAAAATGGATTAGAAAAACAGGTTGCTGGTTTAAGCTATGCTGAAATTTGTCGAGCTGTCGATGAATCAATTAAAGATGCCCTCATGAGCGATCGCATGCAGGTCGATCTTGTCATATTAAAGCAGGCTTTAGAAGAGCGTCGTTTGATCAGTAGTAAGTTATCACTTAACGAAAAAAACAAGTTAAAACATGACGGAACAAACCAACGATAAAAGGCTTCATCTCTCTTTACCAAAAAATTCTACAGCACAGCCCTATACAGCACATTCTCTTGGTGGGGGTGGCTCTACCTTACTACCTGAGCGGGATCGACAAGCACATGGAGTAGCCCTAAGAACTCAACTGCAGCAGGTTAAGGAAATGTCGGCCCAAATTCGTGAAGGGCAAGAAAACCTTGAGCTAATTAGCGGTCTCGGAATGCAAATTGAGTTTATTGGGCAACCTGATGTTGAATTAGCA
>NZ_BAAASL010000067.1:0-745 GCF_039532865.1 Streptomyces luteosporeus | reverse complement strand
ATACCAGACGGGGCGTCAGGAACGGAGCTTATTTTCCTTCCTGAACTGCGCAACGCTATACCAGGCCGAAGCCAGGAAAGCAAAAACGGTGATCAGCACTCGTAATTCGTCACCCGGCTCTTTCCCCTTCAGCATCAGCGTTATGATGATGCCGGCAACGATAATCCATGCAACGCCACCTCAGAGACGCAGTTTATCCGCCGCGACATTAATCAGGATAAAAGCAACGGCCAAGATTCCCCCCCACAGAGCCGGAACAGGCTGAAACGGAATAAAAAACAGGTTAATACCGGTTAAAAGCGTCACGGCCGCAAACATCAGAGACATACGCATAAAATTTCCTCCCTGGACACACTGACTATAAGAATCACTTCTGCTGCTCATCTCCGGGTTTATGATATTCGGGCGCATTTGCGCGCGGCAGCTGCTGACTGTTCTGCCGATGAACGTCAAGCCGTTCACGGAAATACTGGCGAAGATGTTCAGGCTGTTCCCGTTCAGCCAGCTCCGGCACCACGGGCCTGTTCATCCTTTCCTGCCAGGCAACGGCAGCGGCGACTTTATCGACCGAGACCTTATCCTGATCTTCTTTTGAGAAAGAGGCGATATTCCACTTCGACATATGCATCACCGGTCTGCTTTACAGGAAGATATCCCTGATAATACGCGAATTCCGGGGCAACAGCGACTGACAACGGAGAGGAGAGTGCGCGGCGCCGGAGGCGCGGCGACGTCTCTCTCCGGC
>NZ_BAAASL010000066.1:458-765 GCF_039532865.1 Streptomyces luteosporeus | reverse complement strand
CGAAAAATGAAAGAGAGGATAGTGAAATGTGTAATACCAAGATTCTCAACTATGTATTGGTTAATTGCGTTCCTAGCATTTATATTCCCCGGTCGATCTTTTGCTGACGGTTACACCGCTTACTACCGATGTAATGGTACTCAGGAAGCATCTCTTACTGTTAAAGATAACAAACTAAGTATGGTTGTAGGTCTTTCTAAGTTTAATAGGCAACTGGATACTTATAGATTCAAAGAAAAGGGAATCGAAGTAGTAATGCAGAGAGCTGCTTCTGATGATAACTCTGAGGCCATAATGTCTTTTATTA
>NZ_BAAASL010000066.1:0-448 GCF_039532865.1 Streptomyces luteosporeus | reverse complement strand
CTGACGTTAACAATATGACCTTATTAGTTAAAAATAACGGCTACATTATCGTTAAGACAACCTGCTGGTTAACTAAAACCGACAAACAGTAGAACACGTAGTTAGTCGAGTATTTACCATAATACCTGTTGTCGGCATCAAAAAAGCCCGCATAGCGGGCTTCAGTCGTAAACTTCGCGGCGATGTCCAATCGTGGCGGCAAGGATAACAAGCTCGTCATCTCGGATCTCACACAGAACGCGATAATCTCCCACCCGATAGCGCCAGAACTCGCCCAGCTCACCTTTGAGCGGCTTCCCTGACTGGCGAGGATCGGCAGCAACTGCAATGCGTAAACTCATAAAATCCACAATCCGTCGTGCGTTCTGTTTGTCCATCTTGCGTAACGATTTGGGCGCCCGATCGGAATAGTTAATCGTCCAGACCAAGTGACTTCCTCACGTCTTCA
>NZ_BAAASL010000065.1:0-779 GCF_039532865.1 Streptomyces luteosporeus | reverse complement strand
CGCTGACTGACTGGGTGGACGCGCAGCGCGATGCGCCGCTGGCGCCGATGATCTATGCCACCACCGAGCCGCAAACGCTGCAGCGGATCCAGGCGCAGTATGGCGACAAGGCCAGCAGCGAACGGGTGGAACAGCTGTTTGCCGCTCTTGCCGCCGCCCTGAAGGCGAAAGGATTTACCCGCTTTATTGTGGCCGGAGGGGAAACGTCGAGCATTGTGGCGCAGACCCTGGGGGTTGAGGCGTTCCATATTGGGCCGACCATCTCCCCTGGCGTGCCCTGGGTGCGTGACACCCGCCAGCCGCTCTCCCTGGCGCTGAAGTCAGGTAACTTCGGCGATATCCAGTTCTTTGCCCGTGCCCAGCAGGAGTTTCGTCATGACTGAGCAACAACTGCGAGAGGAAATGGTGCAGATTGGCGCCTCGTTGTTTAGCCGCGGCTATGCCACCGGCTCCCCTGGCAATCTGTCGCTGCTGCTGCCGGACGGCAACCTGCTGGCGACGCCGACCGGCGCCTGCCTCGGCGAACTGCAGGCTCAGCGGTTGTCGGTGGTGACGCTGCAAGGGGAATGGATCTCCGGCGACAAACCGTCGAAAGAGGTCACTTTTCACCGGGCGGTCTATTTGCACAACCCGGCCTGCAAGGCGATCGTCCACTTGCACAGCCACTATCTGACCGCGCTCTCCTGCCTGCAGGGGCTCGGGCACTGTTGCAAAGTTAGCGATGAGGCAGCCTTTTGTCTTATTCAAAGGCCTTACATTTCAAAAACTCTGCTTACCAG
>NZ_BAAASL010000064.1:0-807 GCF_039532865.1 Streptomyces luteosporeus | reverse complement strand
AAATTCACAGGCGGAAAGAGGCTGCACAGCGGCGATTCTTGCCCTAAAATAGCGTAAAAAACAGCGGCAAAGCGCGATAACAACACCGGGTGTCGCCAGGGCCGTAGCCTGGGTGGTGACGCCTGGTGTGAAAAAATGGTAAGGGGAGAGCGGTGATTCCAATAGAACGACATCAGCGTATTTTAGCCCTGGTGGAGCAGCGTGGGGCGGTAAGCATTAACGAGCTGACGGAGATCCTCGGCGTGTCCCATATGACCATCCGTCGGGACGTCAGTAAACTGGAGGAGCAGGGGCTGCTGGTCAGCGTCTCGGGCGGCGTACGCGCCGTCAGCCGGCTGGCCGCGGAACCCAGTCATCTGGTGAAAAGCACGCTGCAGAGTGAGGAGAAACAGGCGATCGGCGCGCTGGCGGCGAGTCATATCGCTAAAAACAGTTGCATCTATCTGGATGCCGGGACTACCACCCTGGCGCTGGCGCGGGCGATCCTCGACCGGAACGATCTCCAGGTGGTCACCAATGATTTTGAGATAACCCAGCTGCTGATCGATGCCAGCCAGTGCGGCGTGATCCACACCGGCGGCACTCTGTGCCGGGAGAACCGCTCCTGCGTGGGCGAATCGGCGGCGCGTACGTTACGCCACCTGGCTATCGATACGGCCTTTATCTCCGCCAGCGGCTGGGACAGTCGCGGGATATTCACCCCTGATGAGAACAAGGTTACCGTCAAGGAGACCGTCAGCCAGGTCAGCGCGAGAAGCATCCTGCTGTGCGACAGTTCGAAATACAATCAGGTGGCCACGTTTATGG
>NZ_BAAASL010000063.1:0-830 GCF_039532865.1 Streptomyces luteosporeus | reverse complement strand
GCGGCGGGCATTAATCAGGGCTTTGTACTGTCGCAGGATCTCGCGGGTTTCCGGTGCAAGTTTCATACGTTTTCTCCTTAACCGGCGGGTTTGCCCGCCGGACATTAATCAGTTGCTGAAGACATAGCCGTCATGGAACACATAACCGCTGCTGAACAGGTCACGCGCCCAGGCTTCAAAATCGAAATAGCTGCGCAACGGCTCCGGCACCTCATTTAACAGGCCGTTGTCCTCCACCATCTCCCGCGCATAGTCTTCCTCGCTTTCCGCCTCGCCGCGGTACGCATCATCAAACGCGTCATAGTCACATTCGCCGGTATACTCCGCCCAGGCGATAAAAGCGGCTTCCCTGCCCTCTTCTTCGGCGCGTTTGTAAGCGGCGATAAAATCCCAGTCAATGGAGCATTCAGAGACGAACTGCGACGGGATACCTTCCCAGTCCTGAAACATAAACTCGGCATCCCATTCATCGGCATGCAGCGCCTGACAGGCCTCGTAAAAATCCTCCCTGCCGTCAAATTCCGTCAGATCAAACCATTTGCCGAAAATGCTGCCGCAGTTGTATTTGTGATACGTGCCCACGTAAACAGCGGGTGTGGTGGTTGTAGTGCGCATAAAAAATCCTCCCTAGTCGATGTCGTCTGAGTTCCGGCTTACGCCGTGCCGACACGACAGCCGGGCGAAAAGCGGAGGATGCAAGGGCGTCACCGAAGCCGCAGCGCAGTAAAAAAGCAGGAGCAGGCTGGACGGTTTGACGGCGAAAACTGAGCCGGAAAACGACGGGAAGACGGCGGATAACGTATGAAATAAACTGCGACCGGGTGAAGGTG
>NZ_BAAASL010000062.1:0-859 GCF_039532865.1 Streptomyces luteosporeus | reverse complement strand
CCGGTCTCTTTCGGGAAACGAATAACGGCCTCACGGGAGTTACCACCGGCTGTAAAACCAGCCGGACGTGAATCACCTTTTTCAGCAACAATGCCTTTTGGCGGGGCTTTCGCTGTCGGAACACCTTTCGGTACGCTCACCTGCAGAGACGGGAGACCCGGAATCGACACACTGAATACCCCCGGACGTTTTGTCGGTTTCGCATCCACCACAGGGACACTCATTGGCCGACCTGCGACAACCGCAATATGCTGCCGCTCATCCTTCACCACATCCACAACCCGTTGTCTGACACGAACCGTCGCCTGGTCCAGTGGTAAAGTACTTGCCGGAGTCTCCGTCACCGCATCGGCCGGTAATGACGTCATAATTTTTGACATCATTTTCGGATCATCTTTTGCAATCTCAGAAGGCAGCACACCGTAGATCGCAATCCCCCACAGACCAAACTTAAACGGCCCCTTCAGGGCAGCCAGCACATCAGCAACGGCGGCCGACAACGCATCGCCGGAAACTGATAAAGCCAGTCCTTCAGCCCCCGGAGTAGCCAGGGCAGGCAGACCGAAGGCCATCGCAGTGGCCGAAGACTGTCCGCCACCAGAGCTACCGCTATGATTGCCGCTGTTACCACCATTACCACCGGGTTTACTCCCGCCGTTACCAAACTCCCCCGGATTATAGTTATGAATATCTCCATTCGGCGTATGCGTCGTACCCCAGCCCGGCCCGCTGTTTGGATCCGTACCACCACCTGATGAAGGGCCACCTTTACCAGACGTACCGTTCACATTCCCACTGGCCTGACCACCATTATGTCCCAGACCTGAATTACCCGGACCTCGACCGTCTCCACCACTCA
>NZ_BAAASL010000061.1:0-871 GCF_039532865.1 Streptomyces luteosporeus | reverse complement strand
GCTCACTCGGTAGCTGCGCTCCTGCCGTTCGGCTGCGGCGGGCGTGACCGACTCACGGATAACGGGATAAAGCAAAGGCGCTCAAATCAGAAAGGGCCGGAGAAAAGGATGCGGCGTTGCCGTTTTTCCATAGGCTCCGCCTCCCCTGACGAGCATCACAGAAATGGACGCTCAAGTCAGAGGAGGACGAAACCCGACAGGACTTAAAGATGCCGGTGATTTCTCTCCGGCGGCTCCCTCGTGCGCTCTCCTGTTCCGACCCTGCCGTTTACCGGATACCTGTTCCGCCTTTTTCCCTTTCGGGAAGCGTGGCGCTTTCTCATAGCTCACGCTGCTGGTATCTCGGCTCGGTTTAGGTCGTTCGCTCCAAGCTGGGCTGTATGCACGAACCCCCCGTTCAGCCCGACTGCTGCGCCCTTTCCGGTAACTATCATCTTGAGTCCAACCCGGACGGACACGCAAAAACGCCACTGGCAGCAGCCATTGGTAACTGGATATATACGAGAGAGATATTGAGAGGTCTTGAAGTGGGTGCCTAACTGCGGCTACACTGAAAGAACAGTTTTGGTATCTGCGGTCTCGTATACCCAGTTACCCGGTTAAGCAGTTCCCCAACTGACTTAACCTTCGATCAAACCGCCTCCCCAGGCGGTTTTTTCGTTTACAGTGCAAGAGATTACGCGCAGAAAAAAAGGATCTCAAGAAGATCCTTTAAATGATCGTCAGTTCTGTTATCCCCGGAGCTCCATCCATCCCACGGAAAAACACCCGCCACTGATGCCCTCAGCGCACTGCACATCATGTACAAACCACTCCCTCCCTCCTTTTTTATTGCGTTTCTTAATGCGCAATGGTAGCTTTGTGCGCAACA
>NZ_BAAASL010000060.1:0-897 GCF_039532865.1 Streptomyces luteosporeus | reverse complement strand
CACCTGCATTTACCATGTAGTTTATCAGAACGCGCACCTGTTCGGGGGAAATCCATTCCACCATTACCCGGGGTAGCCTGTCCAGCAGTTCCATCATGTCCCGCTGGCGGATATGTTTCATCAGCAGGGTCAGTGCGGCCATCCGTCTGTGGTTCATTATCTCATCATCATCGATGACGGTGACATCAACCAGCGGGAATCCTGTCGTGTATACTTTTCCGGCCTGTTCCGGGTTACTGAAACAATCCAGCCAGTTCGTGGAGAACGGGTACGGACTCCGGCTGCCGTGGTAAAACAGAACCGGGATGACCAGCGGCAGTTTTTTATGACCCGCTTCAAGATGACGTTGCATGGCGGCGACAGCATATCTGAGCTGACGAAAGGCCATATTTTTATCCGCCGAACTCTGGTGTTCCAGAAGCAGATGGATGTACCCGTCATCGCCGGTGGTGGTTTTCATGCTCCAGAGAATGTCGCTGACGTACTGACGTAAGTCGTCCTCAACGAAGGTACCGGACTCCAGCTTCAGCGTGGTCAAATCGCACAGCGCGCGTAATTCAGCCGGGAGATGTAACATCATGAAGTCACGGGCGACATCGGGATTCGCCAGGAACTGGCGAAATGTCGCGTCATGGGGTGTGGGTGTACCTGGTTTCTTCTTCATCAGTCCTGGGCTCTGAAAAATGACCCGGAGATGTTATCACAGCCCGGGAAAAGCTAATATTGGCGGTGAACGGAATTGCCATTCCTTCAGGGGACCGTTCCGGGGTGGTTCGGTCCCCTTCCTAAACCATCTTTACTCATCATCAATTACTGCCTTAGCAACTTTCTTCCCTCTCTCAGATATTCTAAAGCCTCTTCTCTCCGTCCTTCTGTGGCAGCTGTATATAATGTCGC
>NZ_BAAASL010000059.1:0-944 GCF_039532865.1 Streptomyces luteosporeus | reverse complement strand
CGCCCTAGGGTCTGTCCGGCGGGTCAGGAGCGCAGCCAGAGGCGTACGGCTGCAGCGGTCACGGTGCCGTGAAAGACGTACGCCCTCTTGTCATAACGCGTGGCCACGGCCCGGTAGATCTTCAACCGGTTGATCATCCGCTCGACTTCGTTCCTGCGAGCATAGCGTGCCGCGTCGAAGCCAGTGGGCCTGCCTCCGTTGCTGCCTCGGCGTTGGCGGTGGGCCCGCTGATCCCGGCGTTCAGGGATGGTGTGCTTGATCTGACGACGCCGCAGGTATCGGCGGTTGCGACGCGATGAGTACGCTTTGTCACCGCTGAGATGGTCCGGCCTGGTGCGAGGGCGGCCGCCTGTCGGGCGAGGCACGCGAACGCGTTCCAGGACCGCGATCATCTGCGGGGCATCGCCCCACTGTCCGGGTGTGACCAGCATGGCCAACGGCCGTAGTCCGCCCTCCCCGGCTAGGTGGATCTTGGTCGTCAGCCCGCCGCGCGAACGGCCGAGGGCTTCATCCGGACGGTGCTGGGTGGGCCGGGTGCGCTTGCCAGGTTTGCGCGGCGCCTGCTTGCGTGCGCCGGCAGCGTGCTGGTGAGCACGGCACACGGTCGAGTCCACGCTCACCATCGACCAGTCGATACGACCTTCCGCATGGGCATCCGCCTGGACGGCCCGCAGAATTTGGTCCCACGTGCCGTCGGCTGACCAGCGGCGATGCCGGTCATATATCGTCTGCCACTTCCCGAACCGTGTCGGCAGGTCTCGCCACGGGATGCCAGTACGCAGCCGAAACAGGATTCCGTTGATCACCTGGCGATGATTCATCCAACGCCCGCCCCGGCCGACGTTCTTCGGCAAGCAGGGCTCCATCCGAGCCCATTCTTCGTTTGATAAGTCACCCCGCCCCACACGGACCGGAACGATCACCACTGCTCGGCAGTCACGCGA
>NZ_BAAASL010000058.1:0-949 GCF_039532865.1 Streptomyces luteosporeus | reverse complement strand
CGGAACCATTCGCTAAACTCGAACAGGACTTTGGCGGCTCCATCGGTGTGTACGCGATGGATACCGGCTCAGGCGCAACTGTAAGTTACCGCGCTGAGGAGCGCTTCCCACTGTGCAGCTCATTCAAGGGCTTTCTTGCTGCCGCTGTGCTGGCTCGCAGCCAGCAGCAGGCCGGCTTGCTGGACACACCCATCCGTTACGGCAAAAATGCGCTGGTTCCGTGGTCACCCATCTCGGAAAAATATCTGACAACAGGCATGACGGTGGCGGAGCTGTCCGCGGCCGCCGTGCAATACAGTGATAACGCCGCCGCCAATTTGTTGCTGAAGGAGTTGGGCGGCCCGGCCGGGCTGACGGCCTTCATGCGCTCTATCGGCGATACCACGTTCCGTCTGGACCGCTGGGAGCTGGAGCTGAACTCCGCCATCCCAGGCGATGCGCGCGATACCTCATCGCCGCGCGCCGTGACGGAAAGCTTACAAAAACTGACACTGGGCTCTGCACTGGCTGCGCCGCAGCGGCAGCAGTTTGTTGATTGGCTAAAGGGAAACACGACCGGCAACCACCGCATCCGCGCGGCGGTGCCGGCAGACTGGGCAGTCGGAGACAAAACCGGAACCTGCGGAGTGTATGGCACGGCAAATGACTATGCCGTCGTCTGGCCCACTGGGCGCGCACCTATTGTGTTGGCCGTCTACACCCGGGCGCCTAACAAGGATGACAAGCACAGCGAGGCCGTCATCGCCGCTGCGGCTAGACTCGCGCTCGAGGGATTGGGCGTCAACGGGCAGTAAGGCTCTGAAAATCATCTATTGGCCCACCACCGCCGCCCTTGCGGGCGGCATGGATTACCAACCACTGTCACATTTAGGCTAGGAGTCTGCGCGGCAGAGCCGTGTGACCGGTTTTCTGTAGAGCACTGACGATGGCGGCGGCGCTCTCTGCAATT
>NZ_BAAASL010000057.1:0-953 GCF_039532865.1 Streptomyces luteosporeus | reverse complement strand
GCTGTCAGTCAGGCTGGGCTGAGCTGGGCCGGGGAGGCACACTCCGCCGTCACTGACGCAGTTATGACGGCTCGGGTGGTAAACAATATTGCCGGATACTGGCGTGAGATCCAGTGTGAAATGAATGATGGCGCAGGGAGATAACGCTGCTCTCTGGCTGGTCAGACAGCTGCAGGTATTAATTCAGGAGTCTGGAATGGAAAATATGATGAAAACTATGCGTGAGCATTTTCCCACGAGAACAGTGGTGATCGAGCAGTCTCTGGATATGTTTGGCGTCAAACGAAATGAGGACGGGACGTTACTCTTCCCGCGTCACTCCGATAAACGTTTTCCCATTGCACGTATCCGTAAGCGACTGGCGGCTTATGGCTGGCGAGGCGAACGTCTGAATAAGGAGGTAGCGCGTATCGTCGCGGGCCCTGATATTTACGCTGGGAGAAATGAATACAACATTATTTTCCCTTACGGATGGGAGAAGAAGCAGCTGACGCGTGAGATGCGGCGAATGTTTCCCCGTAAGACGGGCCGACGTGTGCTGATTATGCTGGATGAATTACATCATTTTTCTGACTTGCGGGAGAAGCCGTGACGCTGACAGAAAAATCGGGCCATCTGGCATGGTGTGCCCTGGTGGCGCTTGCGCTGGCCAGGCAGGAGGGTGGCGTTCTCTCGCCGGCACAGGAAAATCTCTTTCTCATCCGCTGGCTGGCGACTGCGCTGAAGCAACGGCGTTTCCCCCGGGAGATAAATCCGGACATCGAGTGGCTGTTGAAACAGAGGCGCCAGCTGGGCGTCAGCGCGAAGCTGGCCAGCAAGCTGAATTACCTCTGGCGTTCCTGCACCGGCGAGTTGTCCGAGCAGAACGACCTGTTCCGGCTGACGTATGCTCTGGAAACAGCGAAAGATATGCACTGGAACTACCGTCTGCTGAGCGATCGGGAATGGTCAGG
>NZ_BAAASL010000056.1:0-994 GCF_039532865.1 Streptomyces luteosporeus | reverse complement strand
AGGTCTAAACATGCGATAAATGCGCAAATAGCCCCGGTCAATGCCGGGTCTTTTTTATCAATGGGTAACGGTCGCGGCGGCCTCCCGATACGCCTTCAGTTCAATCAAGAGCAAGCCAAGCTCCCGCATCTTCATGCGCGGCATATGAACGGGGCGGCGGGCCGTCAGAGCGTCGCCAATGTGTTTTGCAAGTGATACAATATCCGTATTCATCGCGTTTATCCTCAAATTGACCGGTGAAAGCCCCTGTGATTGGTTGCAGCCATACCAGGGGCACCATTTCTTTTTCTACCTATGCACCTCCTTTAAGAGCCCCGGCCATCACCGGGGCTTTCTGTTGCTAGTCTATTGCGGCCAAGATGGCCTCTTTTTCGTCATGCTCACAAGCCCAATCCCGCAAGCTGTGATACAGCCTTGAAAACCGCTCCTGGTCAGCGCCTTCTGTGTGAAATGACAGATGGCTATAGAGGTAGAGGCAAGCGGTAATCCCGGCAGCATCGGCGCTCATTTGGCCACTAAAGTAGTTCATGGCCTCGATGTTCAGCATTTCATCACGACGCCCAGGAGCCATATAAAAGCCGCCGTTCGACAGCTCCCACATAAGCCAATAAGCCCCGCGATACTCGCGGCAGAGCCCTTTCATTTGCTGGTAAAGCATCGACTCGAAAACCACATAGAAACGGCCTACATAGCGGGGCATTGCAGCCATACGGCGAGGGGTGGCGACCAGGGAGCAGATCAGGGGATTAAGTTCTGTTTGCATCATCGGAGTTCTCCGGTATTGACCGTGGCGGGTGCCCGGCCTTCTGAGATATATAATAGGCCATTTTGGCCTATTGTGTCAAGCGGGTACAATAAAAAATAGGCCAAATCGGCCTACTTTTTTTCTCTCCAACTGAGCCACATTTTATTCAGCTCCAGGCTGCGGGCTGGCCAATCTGGCAGATTCACCGCATGGGCGCGGTAGTTGATCCGAGTATTCAGAGTGCAACGG
>NZ_BAAASL010000055.1:0-1052 GCF_039532865.1 Streptomyces luteosporeus | reverse complement strand
TTTTTCCTGCTTCGTCATGTTCTCCATTCCCTTCGGTAAGTTCTCAGCTAAACCAGCCGGACCAGAAGCGTTTTTTCTTCTGTGTCAGTTCTGTTGTCAATCTGTCCACTTCGGCCTGGAGTTTCCGGCGCTCATCATCGTGCTGGCGGCGTTCTTCTTCCCGGGATGTTTTATCTTCCAGCATCAGGGTGACAGCCTGCCGGAGATCGGCCAGTTCCTTTTGCATTGCCAGAAGCTGTTCCTGTGGGAAATTTTTTTGTGTATTTTCACGGTGTGAAATGCCGGGAATTTGTTTCTCAGGGATATTCACATTTCCGTATACACGGATCAGTTCTGACACATCCACGACAGGGTTGTTTTTCCCGTCACGTGACACGGTAACCTTTCCCTGTTTTACATGATTGTATAGCGTTCTTCTGGTAATGCCCGCGGCTTGTGCTGCCTGTGAAAGGTTGAGCAATGTTTTCGCCACTGTATACCCCTGATTTTATCGGGTGTGAAAGGTGTGTAATTTCTCACGGTAAATGTATCGCTGAATTTTACCCGTTTTTCCGTTCAGGATGTGGTTTTCTGACGCGCTGCGCTTGTCAAACCGGCGACGGCCACGCAATGAATTGCGCCCCCGTCATCGGTTATTAGAGGCTGTCTGCCCCCGGATACCCGGATTCTTTCTGATGCCTGACGGTGACGATCACAATCTGGTCCATTTCCCGGTCGTGGCGGTAGAGCATCACATAGCCACTGTCGCCAAACCCGATCACCAGTTCCTTATATTCCAGCGGCAGAAACGGCACCGGGCGGCCAATGTCTGGCAATGTTTTCAGTTGCTGGATAGCCCGGACGATCACCTCACCTCCTTTTCTGGCTGCCAGCCGATTTTTGGTTTTGAGAAAGTCCTGAAGGCGTTGTAAATCGCGCTGTGCCAGCGCGGAAATCGTTACCTGTGGCATGGCGGAGCATCCTGCTCGTTCTCAGTTCCCCAGGTACTTATCCAGGCTTCCGCTTCTTCCGCAGTAAGGTGCAGACCCGTTTCCTGATAGTGCTGCCATGCG
>NZ_BAAASL010000054.1:620-1121 GCF_039532865.1 Streptomyces luteosporeus | reverse complement strand
CAGCAAGGCGAAATCCTATGAGGCTGGGGAACGTGTCGAGTTCGGCGGAAAGTCGTTTGCACCGCTATACACGCCCAAAAACGACACGCTGATCAACCTATTCCAGATCTCACAGCAAGAACAAGAGCAACTGAAGACGATTATCAGCACTGACGAGGCTCAGAAGCGCCGCAGAGAGCGCGATAGACTGCGTGATGAAGAACGTCGCCGCGCCGCTGGCCAGCTTGAGCGTGAAGCCTATGAAGCCAACTCATTGAGCAGGCAAAAGCCCTGGGAAGCTATGGGCATGAGCCGGGCTAAATGGTATCGCCTGGGCAAGCCTTCACCTCAACAAAACAGTGAGACAAGTCCCTCCCCTATTACTAATGGCGAAGCCTCAGCGGTTGCCCTTCAGGCGGCCAGGTGTAAAGCCGTTTAGATGGCTATTTCAAAGTGAGTGAGATTTCGTAACGGATGGCAGCCCTAGAGGCTGCTTTCTTTTGAGGGGTTAGCAGGCGTATA
>NZ_BAAASL010000054.1:0-610 GCF_039532865.1 Streptomyces luteosporeus | reverse complement strand
TGGATCTCAGTCTATCACTTCCTGCTTAATATTCCACCTTTAGATCCGGCAGCAGTTCGACCAGGTGGCCAACTTACCAGGCACCGGCAGCAGCTCGACCGGGTGGCCAAGTTCAGATCTGGACGCCAGAAGGAAATCAACCAGGTGGCCAACTTACCAGGCACCGGCAGCAGCTCGACCAGGTGGCCAAGTTCAGATCTGGACGCCAGAAGGAAATCAACCAGGTGGCCAACTCACCAGGCATCGGCAGCAGCTCGACCAGGTGGCCCATTTCGTACGTACGAAATCAGGCGACGCTATGCGAAATCTTGGCGGCAATCCCCCGCGACTACGTGATTTTTTTAACGTAGAGCGCGCTTTTTCTTGCCATAGTAGGCCATTTTGGCCTATAATCTTAATTAAGAAGACCGGGCACCCGCCACGGTCAATACCGGAGAACTCCGATGATCCACACAGCTAACCGCACCTTTCACCAACTCTATCGAGAATGGATACGCGAACGCCGCGAGCATATGCACAACGTTTTGACCTGGGAGCGTGATCGTTACGGTGCTCGCCTCGTCGGTCTGTTTTATCGTTACTGCAAGGTGGCCAACCCCTTTCCCCGTTG
>NZ_BAAASL010000053.1:0-1178 GCF_039532865.1 Streptomyces luteosporeus | reverse complement strand
CAATCTTGCGGCGCGCGGCGTGTTATGACGACTGGGGTGCATTTGAGCCGCCCCATTTAACCTTCGCCCTCACAGATACGCCATTCGCCTCAGATTTAGCGCCATGCAGACGAGCTTCCACTCGGCTTGCACCTTGTCCAGGCCCCTCATGCTGAACTGACGCAATCCCATCACCGCCTTGATCCAACCATTCGGAGCCTCCACGATCGACTTGCGCCGGCGGTAAGCTGCATCGCCTTGCTCCGTTTTCAATTTCGCCGCAATCGCCGCCGTATGCGGATGGGTCTTGGCATTGACCTTGGCATCTTCACGTCCCTCGCGGCCGAGGGCAACGATGACATCGCCGTGGTGATCGGCGACCTTTGCCAGAACAGCCTCACTACGGAATCCCGCATCCGCCAGCGTCTGGGCCGGCATTTCTCCGGTGTTGGCCTGAACTGCTGCCAGCATGCCCAGCAGCGCCTGACTGTCCGCGGCGCAGTTGGTCAACTCCGCCGCCACGATGATCTGGTGCTCGGCATCGACCGCTGTGTACCCGTTGTAGCTCTGCTCGGAGCCACCACCGGCGTGTTTCATGATCCGGCTGTCCGGATCGGTGAAGCTTTCCTGATCACGGTCATCCGGCACACCAAACTCGCGTTTGTACGAGCCACCGCCCTTGTCCGAGCCATCCGGATGGCGAGGCCGGCGGCCATCGTCTTCGCTGCGCCCCCGGGCCTGGTCCGCTTCACGCTGGCGCGCTTCCAGGCGCGCCTTTGCCGCCTGGATCGCCTCCAGGCGCTTCTCGCGGCGAGAAATCTCGGCAGGAATGTCCAGCTCCGGCTCGTTACGCTCCTGGTCGTCGGTAGCCTTGGCGCGATCAAGCAGCGCCTTGATCTCGCAATGCAATTCGTCCTCGGCCGGCTTCATGCGCTTATAGCTCATCGCCTTGTGGTCGCCATGTTTGGCGGCTTCGTATTCAGGTTCTTTAGAGAGATCCTTTAGATCGCCGTTCCTCACTACTGCCGGGAAGTCTCCCCAGGGAGCACGTTCGGCCTTATGTTCGGTCATGGTTTCAATCCCGGTCAGCGTCCCATATAGCCCCGAAACCTGCCAGGTGGGCCAAGATAGACCAGGCACCATAAGCAATAGGGCTAGGGTTGGTTTTGCTCACCCAACGCCTGAAGGTTCGGGTTCCC
>NZ_BAAASL010000052.1:0-1300 GCF_039532865.1 Streptomyces luteosporeus | reverse complement strand
AAGGGATACCCGCAGCTAAATCACTGTACGAAAAGTGTCAGTCAGCGACCTATCCGCAATTGCTGGCCACCGTCGAACGCCTGGAACGATAAGAAAGGCATAACACCACTGGACCCCTTCGGCTCCTGACCAGCAAAGCTGGCCAGTCGTCGAGCCACACTCCGCTAACCGCGAAAAGACGCGGTAAGCTCCGCCGAACCCGCAACGCGGTTTCGGGCCTGACGGCTAGTGTCTGATGTCTGAGGTCAGGGTCAACAGCAGCGCTTGCTGCGACCGTTCCGGCCGCGCCGCTTTCACCGTGCCGGCGAAGGACTGCCGGCACTCTGCGGGGCAACGCCGTTTCGCGCCCGCGCTCTTCGTCGTTGCGGCGGGTGCCTGCTCCTTTCCCCTGGTACCCGTATCACCCGTTTGAGTCCATTCGCCGGGGCTGAGACAAGCACAACCCGTCTTGCTGTCCAGGGGACGGCAGGGCCTTTCGCAATAAATTTTTCCCGGCCATTCCGCTGCCGCTTCATTAGGCCGAAAAAAATTTCCCGCTCACCCCCGGACATCTGCACCGGGCCGTGCTCGTTTACGCCCTTGCGGCGAACGGCTCTCAAACGGGTGAAGGTTATATCCAGGGGGCAGGTTCAGCAGGTCCCCGCACAAAGTCAAAACCGCGGCCCCGGCAACTCAACGGGTGATGGTTTTTTAAAAGCAAAACAGGTTCAGAAGGAGGGGCAACATGAGCGAGGCGCTGGCGGTTTTACCCGACGACACCTTTACCCGCGAACAGGCTGAGGTCGTTGCGGCGCAGTACACCAACGTGGCAATTGAGGACGGTCAGGGTACACATTTTCGTCTGGTCGTTCGTCAGAACGGCGTAATGGTCTGGCGCGCGTGGAATTTTGAAGCGGATACCGGGAAATGGCTCAACCGTTACATCGAACGTTACGGTATTCGTAAACAGCAGTAAATAAGAAGGTGCCCTGCCGGAGCGGTAACTCCGCAGGGCCGGACAATCATCAATCAGTGAGGTATCAACTATGTCAGTAACCGATGTTAAAGCAAAAGCACCCAAAAAAGCGAGCAGCAAAAAAATTACGAAGGCACAGGAGGCTGCCCTGAAGATCGCCCTTGAGGCCGCTGCGGTCGAGTACGTTCCGCTGTCCGATCTCGTTAAATCCCCGCTGAACGTGCGCTCCATCCCCTATTCCGTGGACAGCGTTCGCGGTCTGGCCGACTCCATCGAGACGCTCGGACTGCTGCAGAACCTTATTGTTCACACCCTCGCGGACGGACAATCCGGCGTGGCCGCAGG
>NZ_BAAASL010000051.1:0-1304 GCF_039532865.1 Streptomyces luteosporeus | reverse complement strand
AGCGTCTCGTACTCGATGACGGTCCGGCTGGAGGTTCCCGCGAGCGGGACCGCGGTCAGCGAGCTGACCACGGCCGTGGAGTCCTCGGGCGGGTCCGTCACCGGCCTGGACGTGACCGCCTCCGGCCACGAGAAACTGCGCATCGACGTCACGATGGCCACCACCTCCACCGAACACGCCGCCGAAATCGTGGAGAAGCTCCGCGGCATCGAGGGCGTGGTGCTGGGCAAGGTCTCCGACCGCACCTTCCTGATGCACCTCGGCGGCAAGATCGAGATGGCCTCCAAGCACCCCATCCGCAACCGTGACGACCTCTCCATGGTCTACACCCCGGGTGTGGCGCGGGTGTGCATGGCGATCGCCGAGAACCCCGAGGACGCGCGCCGCCTGACGATCAAGCGCAACAGCGTCGCCGTGGTCACCGACGGCTCCGCGGTGCTGGGCCTGGGCAACATCGGCCCCAAGGCCGCCCTGCCCGTCATGGAGGGCAAGGCCGCCCTCTTCAAGCGCTTCGCCGGCATCGACGCCTGGCCCATCTGCCTCGACACCCAGGACACCGACGCCATCGTCGAGATCGTCAAGGCCATCGCCCCCGGCTTCGCCGGCATCAACCTCGAGGACATCTCCGCCCCCCGCTGCTTCGAAATCGAAGCCCGCCTGCGCGAAGCCCTCGACATCCCCGTCTTCCACGACGACCAGCACGGCACCGCCATCGTCGTCCTCGCCGCCCTGACCAACGCCCTGCGCGTCGTCGGCAAGAACATCGACGACGTACGTGTCGTCATGTCCGGCGCCGGCGCCGCCGGTACGGCGATCCTGAAGCTGCTGCTGGCCGCCGGTGTGCGCCACGCGGTCGTCGCCGACATCCACGGCATCGTCCACGCCGATCGCCCGGACCTGGTGGGGGCGGACCCCCACTCGGCGCTGCGGTGGATCGCGGACAACACCAACCCCGAAGGCATCACCGGCACCCTCAAGCAGGCCGTCCAGGGAGCCGACGTCTTCATCGGCGTCTCCGCCCCCAACGTCCTCGACGGCGACGACGTCGCCGCCATGGCCGACGACGCCATCGTCTTCGCCCTGGCCAACCCCGACCCCGAGGTCGACCCCGCCATCGCCCGCCGCACCGCCGCCGTCGTCGCCACCGGCCGCTCCGACTTCCCCAACCAGATCAACAACGTCCTGGTCTTCCCCGGCGTCTTCCGCGGCCTGCTCGACGCCCAGTCCCGCACCGTGAACACCGACATGATGCTCGCCGCCGCCCGCGCCCTCGCCGACGTCGTCCACGGCGAGGAACTCAACGC
>NZ_BAAASL010000050.1:0-1349 GCF_039532865.1 Streptomyces luteosporeus | reverse complement strand
GTGCGCAAGGTGCTCATCGCCAACCGTGGCGAAATCGCTGTCCGTGTCGCTCGTGCGTGCCGGGATGCGGGGATCGCCAGTGTGGCGGTCTATGCGGACCCCGACCGTGATGCGGTGCATGTCCGCGTTGCCGACGAGGCCTACGCGCTGGGTGGTGACACTCCCGCCACCAGCTACCTCGACATCAGCAAGGTCCTGGCCGCGGCCGCGGAGTCCGGCGCGGACGCGATCCACCCCGGTTACGGGTTCTTGTCGGAGAACGCCGACTTCGCCCAGGCCGTCATCGACGCCGGGCTGATCTGGATCGGCCCGCCCCCGCAGGCCATCCGCGACCTGGGCGACAAGGTCGCCGCCCGCCACATCGCCCAGCGCGCCGGCGCGCCCCTGGTCGCCGGCACCCCCGACCCCGTCTCCGGCGCGGACGAGGTCATCGCCTTCGCCCGCGAGCACGGCCTGCCCATCGCCATCAAAGCCGCCTTCGGCGGCGGCGGACGCGGCCTGAAGGTCGCCCGCACCCTGGAAGAAGTCCCCGAGCTCTACGAATCGGCCGTCCGCGAGGCGGTGGCCGCGTTCGGCCGGGGGGAGTGCTTCGTCGAGCGCTACCTCGACCGCCCCCGCCACGTGGAGACCCAGTGCCTGGCCGACAAGCACGGCAACGTCGTGGTCGTCTCCACCCGCGACTGCTCCCTGCAACGCCGCCACCAAAAACTCGTCGAGGAAGCCCCCGCCCCCTTCCTCACCGAAGAGCAGAACGCCGAGCTCTACCGCGCCTCCAAGGCCATCCTCCGCGAAGCCGGCTACGAAGGCGCCGGCACCTGCGAATTCCTCGTCGGCCAGGACGGCACCATCTCCTTCCTGGAAGTCAACACCCGCCTGCAGGTCGAACACCCCGTCACCGAGGAAGTCACCGGCCTGGACCTGGTGAGGGAGATGTTCCGCATCGCCGACGGCGAAGAACTCGGCTACGACGATCCGCCGCTGCGCGGGCACTCCTTCGAGTTCCGCATCAACGGCGAGGACCCCGGCCGCAACTTCCTGCCCGCCCCCGGCACCGTCACCCGCTTCGACCCGCCCACCGGCCCCGGCATCCGCCTGGACGCCGGCGTCGAATCCGGCTCCGTCATCGGACCCGCCTGGGACTCCCTCCTCGCCAAGCTCATTGTCACCGGCGCCACCCGCCAGCAGGCTCTGGAGCGGGCCCGGCGGGCGCTGGCGGAGTTCACGGTCGAGGGCATGGCCACCGCCATCCCCTTCCACCGCGCCGTCGTCGCCGACCCCGCCTTCACCGACGACCCCTTCCACGTCCACACCCGCTGGATCGAAACCGAATTCGACAACCAAATCCCCCC
>NZ_BAAASL010000049.1:728-1358 GCF_039532865.1 Streptomyces luteosporeus | reverse complement strand
CCGGCGGATATCGAAGCACTGGCCGACGGAATGGAATATGCCGTTTCGGAGCAGGACACAAGGGCGGTACTGGCGCGTATGGACGCCATTCCGGAGGAACAACGGCTTGAGTCGGGCGTGTCTGCCGGTGCGGTGATGGATCTGATTGAACAGGTGAAAGAGGCCGTTCCGGCGGTGATGGTGCCGGCGGACCTGCTTGAAACCCTGCTGACCACTGCCGAACAGGCGTTATGGCACAGAGAATGGACCGCCCGTGACTGCAATCATCCGGTCCCGGAAAGCGTTACCCGTCGCCTGGCTGATGCGGCGAAAGTTCGCGCCTTACTGAAAAAATGAAATCAACACGCCGCCCGGGCGGCGTGTACTGACCCCGTTCAGAGGAACCCATTATGCAGGAAACCACCACGTTAAACGCCCTTGTTATGCGCCGTGCGCGCGATTTGATTGCTGATTATGGATGGCCTGACCATACCGATGTTGATCAGCGTGATCCGGTCAATAAACCGGGCTGGATAAGCATTTATGTCCGTCTGGATGCGGCAAATATTGTTCATCTGCTGCCTTTGCTTTGTACCGGTGACGTACCCGCAGATCTGCAAAGTGCCATGACAAAAATATCCGGGACGCCAG
>NZ_BAAASL010000049.1:0-718 GCF_039532865.1 Streptomyces luteosporeus | reverse complement strand
CGCAGATTATTTTATCCGGCAGCCGCTATGCCGACGCGCCGCAGCTTCCGGAGGACGGAACACAGATAGCTTTCCCCTGGGCCGGGGAATGGCTGACGGAGCCGGAGATTCAGGCTGTAACGGATTGCCTGTCCCGCGCCGTGCGGGATGTATCCCGGCAGGTATGGGAGGATGCGCGCCGGATAAAGGCGGCACTGAACACGCGCGGGGAAACGCTGTTTTATCGCCAGACCCGAAACTTCCGTCTGGTTGTGAAGGAAAATGATATGCCCTGCTGGCTGGACGATGATGACAATTTGCCGGTGGTGCTCGATGCCATCCTGAACAAAGGGGCACGCTACAGTAGCGTCGAGTTCTTTGTTATCAGCGACAAAGTGGATCAAATCCTGGCATGTGGCCAGATGTGCGATGTGCTGCGTATTCCGGGCGAGCCTCCGCGCCGGTGGATGGATTTAACCCTGTTACATGAGGTCATGGCAGAAGCGCGTGCAGAAATCAGTCTTGTCCGCAATGCCCTGTCAGCAATCCGGCCAGTTTAGCGAACAGCAGGGGGCGGCGGCCCCCTGAATCTGGCACGAAGGATAAGGATGTCGCCGGCTCCGCTTTTACGGCTCTTCCTCCACGTTGTTCCGGCTTCGCGTTGAGTAACGTCCCGTGCGGCCTGCGGCAAACGCCGTGCCTCTACTGTAGCCGGGCCGCGGCTGATGCAAGGGAAGCG
>NZ_BAAASL010000048.1:0-1362 GCF_039532865.1 Streptomyces luteosporeus | reverse complement strand
GCCTGACCCACAGCCTGGTCACCACCGCGGCCAACGAGCATGACCTCAATCAGCTGGGTAATCTGCTGCATGGAGAGGAGCAATTTGTCTCAGCCGATGCCGGCTACCAAGGAGCGCCACAGCGCGAGGAGCTGGCCGAGGTGGATGTGGACTGGCTGATCGCCGAGCGTCCCGGCAAGGTAAAAACCTTGAAGCAGCATCCGCGCAAGAACAAAACGGCCATCAACATCGAATACATGAAAGCCAGCATCCGTGCCAGGGTGGAGCACCCGTTTCGCATCATCAAGCGGCAGTTCGGCTTCGTGAAAGCCAGATACAAGGGGCTGCTGAAAAACGATAACCAACTGGCGATGTTATTCACCCTGGCCAACCTGTTTCGGGTGGACCAAATGATACGTCAGTGGGAGAGATCTCAGTAAAAACCGGAAATAACGCCAGAAATGGTGGAAAAAATAGCCTAAATAGGCTGATTCGATGTGTTTGCGGGAAAAAAATCGGCCCAGATCCGCGAAATTTTAATCAACGAGTCAGCTTGGGAAGAAATGACCTGCTTATTCGCACTTTCCCTAAAGGCGCATTCAGGTTGAAGGGCGAACAGATTGACGGCAGTTTTCTGTTAAATAATGAAACCTATCTTGTGGAAGCAAAGTGGCATAGCACTAAAACAGGAAACGCTGATCTCCATGCATTTCATGGCAAGCTGGATCAGAAAATTTCATGGGCTCGCGGCGTATTTATCAGTTGGGCTGGATTTACAAAAAGTGGTCTGGATGCATGGGGGAGGGGAAAGAAGGTCATCTGTGTCAGCGGTTATGATCTTGTTCTCATGTTAAAAAATAACATCAGTTTCAGAATGTTGATGGAAGAAAAAATCAGACGGGCAGCCGAAACTGGCAACTTATATATCAAGATAGACGAAATTTATCCAAACATAAGCAAATGATGCTTCCTGTCCTGTCTACAATCAGCGTAACTGGTGGGATTACAGCTCCACACCTTGCAGCATTAGCACTTCAGCTTGAGCGGATAAAAACTATGGTAGAATTCAAAAAAAATAGCTGGGGATGACAGTGGCTAAGTACCATATTGAATCTGTGCAGGAATGGGCGCCGTTTACTCACAACGGCCAGAGTTACTCTTTGTCACATTTGAATGCACATGAGATTACCTACAAAGGTAAGATGCAAGATTTTAAGTTTGTCGTAACTTATGGCATGCACTGCTTCACTAAAGACGGTACGCCTTACAACATCCCCTTTAAATATCAAGATGCGAGAGAGTCGATCTCCGTTTGTCTTGAACGGTATGAAGCATCAAAGCAACTGCAACACATTCTGCCCAACCTTCCATCGTTGATGCTCT
>NZ_BAAASL010000047.1:0-1391 GCF_039532865.1 Streptomyces luteosporeus | reverse complement strand
GACAAAAGGCTGCCTCATCGCTAACTTTGCAACAGTGCCCCTCTGACCACGCTTTCAGAAGCAGCTGCCGCATATTCCACATCCACCGTGAACGCATCGCGTCTTTCAGGAAGCTCAGCTTTTTCCACTGACCATGCTTATTCAGACCTCCACAGGTTACAGACACATGTACATGCGGATGCCAGTTGAGACGACGGCCATACGTGTGGATGGCGCAGAAGATACCGGGTTCCAGCCCCCGTTTTCGGGCGGCATACAGCAGATTCTCCACCGCCAGACGGCACACGTCATTCAGCAGCCAGCGGTTGCTTTCGAACACCGGCCACAGCGTGTCCGGCAGGGTGAAGACCAGATGTACCCAGTCGCAGTCAGGAAGACGATTCAGCTGTGTTGCTGTCCACAGGTCTGTGGCCTTCTTTCCGCAGGACGGGCAGGCACGGCTGCCGCATGAGTTGGTCAGGTACTTTACGTGCTGACAGTCCGGGTTATCACACCCGAACTCTTTTACACCCAGTATCCGTGTGCCGCAGGCCAGCATTTTGGTGACGGCTTCAACCTCGATATCGCGCAGACCGCCCGCATCCAGGAAGGACGTCCAGCACTGGTTGGCTGTGAACAGACGTTTCAGAGGGCGGGGAGTAAAACCGGACAACATGAGGATGGATTAAACCCCGGTATCCTGTAGCAGGGTAAGGGCTGCTGTATCGCCACGGCGCTTCAGGATGGAGGTCGTCACCATCGCAGGTGGTGGGTCCATGGGTTTGAGCATTTTCATCCAGTCCCATTCTCGTTGTGAGAGCTTCTCAGCACCAACAGAGAGCAGAACTGTATCGATACTTTTGCGGGTCAACATAAGGGGATGAGTCCTTAATAAAACAGGTCCTCAGAGCATACATATTCTGCGGGGCGTGCGGCAACAACAGGACGAACCGGGGCGGTTTTCAATTTGCAGCCGCCAGGCTGCCGTGGTTCATCTTCAGGTCAGAGCACTCAAAGACGCAGGTGTGAAAGCAAACCGTATATTTACCGATAAGGCATCCGGCAGTTCAACAGATCGGGAAGGGCTGGATTTGCTGAGGATGAAGGTGGAGGAAGGTGATGTCATTCTGGTGAAGAAGCTCGACCGTCTTGGCCGCGACACCGCCGACATGATCCAACTGATAAAAGAGTTTGATGCTCAGGGTGTCGCGGTCCGGTTCATTGATGACGGGATCAGTACCGACGGTGATATGGGGCAAATGGTGGTCACCATCCTGTCGGCTGTGGCACAAGCTGAACGCCGGAGGATCCTAGAGCGCACGAATGAGGGCCGACAGGAAGCAAAGCTGAAAGGAATCAAATTTGGCCGCAGGCGTACCGTGGACAGGAACGTCGTGCTGACGCTTCATCAG
>NZ_BAAASL010000046.1:0-1457 GCF_039532865.1 Streptomyces luteosporeus | reverse complement strand
GAACGAAAACTCACGTTAAGGGGCACTGTTGCAAATAGTCGGTGGTGATAAACTTATCATCCCCTTTTGCTGATGGAGCTGCACATGAACCCATTCAAAGGCCGGCATTTTCAGCGTGACATCATTCTGTGGGCCGTACGCTGGTACTGCAAATACGGCATCAGTTACCGTGAGCTGCAGGAGATGCTGGCTGAACGCGGAGTGAATGTCGATCACTCCACGATTTACCGCTGGGTTCAGCGTTATGCGCCTGAAATGGAAAAACGGCTGCGCTGGTACTGGCGTAACCCTTCCGATCTTTGCCCGTGGCACATGGATGAAACCTACGTGAAGGTCAATGGCCGCTGGGCGTATCTGTACCGGGCCGTCGACAGCCGGGGCCGCACTGTCGATTTTTATCTCTCCTCCCGTCGTAACAGCAAAGCTGCATACCGGTTTCTGGGTAAAATCCTCAACAACGTGAAGAAGTGGCAGATCCCGCGATTCATCAACACGGATAAAGCGCCCGCCTATGGTCGCGCGCTTGCTCTGCTCAAACGCGAAGGCCGGTGCCCGTCTGACGTTGAACACCGACAGATTAAGTACCGGAACAACGTGATTGAATGCGATCATGGCAAACTGAAACGGATAATCGGCGCCACGCTGGGATTTAAATCCATGAAGACGGCTTACGCCACCATCAAAGGTATTGAGGTGATGCGTGCACTACGCAAAGGCCAGGCCTCAGCATTTTATTATGGTGATCCCCTGGGCGAAATGCGCCTGGTAAGCAGAGTTTTTGAAATGTAAGGCCTTTGAATAAGACAAAAGGCTGCCTCATCGCTAACTTTGCAACAGTGCCGAGCAGATCCTGCACGGTTCGAATGTCGTAACCGCTGCGGAGCAAGGCCGTCGCGAACGAGTGGCGGAGGGTGTGCGGTGTGGCGGGCTTCGTGATGCCTGCTTGTTCTACGGCACGTTTGAAGGCGCGCTGAAAGGTCTGGTCATACATGTGATGGCGACGCACGACACCGCTCCGTGGATCGGTCGAATGCGTGTGCTGCGCAAAAACCCAGAACCACGGCCAGGAATGCCCGGCGCGCGGATACTTCCGCTCAAGGGCGTCGGGAAGCGCAACGCCGCTGCGGCCCTCGGCCTGGTCCTTCAGCCACCATGCCCGTGCACGCGACAGCTGCTCGCGCAGGCTGGGTGCCAAGCTCTCGGGTAACATCAAGGCCCGATCCTTGGAGCCCTTGCCCTCCCGCACGATGATCGTGCCGTGATCGAAATCCAGATCCTTGACCCGCAGTTGCAAACCCTCACTGATCCGCATGCCCGTTCCATACAGAAGCTGGGCGAACAAACGATGCTCGCCTTCCAGAAAACCGAGGATGCGAACCACTTCATCCGGGGTCAGCACCACCGGCAAGCGCCGCGACGGCCGAGGTCTTCCGATCTCCTGAAGCCAGGGCAGATCC
>NZ_BAAASL010000045.1:0-1492 GCF_039532865.1 Streptomyces luteosporeus | reverse complement strand
CGAGCATCATGCTCGATGAGATTAAATATCTGCTGTCGAAGTACGTGCTGAACGCGCTGGGGACGCTGCGCAGCCGGGACTGCAACCTGCTGCTCGCGCACCAGTCGCTGGGCGACTTCGGTCAGTGCGGGCAGGATCTGCCCGCTGATTTTGTGAAAACCACGGTACTGGATAACACGCCGATCCGCTGGTTCTATCGCGCGGCCAGCCAGGAGTCCGCGCAGTGGGCGGCGGGCCAGACCGGGGAGATCCGGGTGGACGTGGAGCGCCGCCGGGCCAGCCGGGAGGCGGGGAACGTGGAGCACATCAGCGGCGACAGCTTCATCCAGAAGGAGGCGCGGCCGCTGTTTGACGTGAACACCCTGCAACACCTGCCTGACGGGTTCGCGGTGATGACCGGGCTGGGCGTGGCGCGGCTGGCGTTCAGCAGCCCGCTGCGGGTTGAGCGCCGGGAAATTTCGCTGAAAACCTTCCCGGTGCTGGCGAAAACGGACCCGCTGGCGGAGTACCTGCCTCCGGCCGACGGCGGCGGACCAAAAGCGGATGATGATTTTGCGGGGCTTTACTGATGACACTGGAGCAGTACAACGTCAGCCACGCGAAGCGGCAGGCGCGGAACGCGGAGAAAACACGGCTGACCCTGCGCTGGCTGCGGGAAGAGCTGTGTTCCACGGCGGAGCTGGTTGCGCGACGGCTGGGGATTGCGGCGGTACAGCCGGTTTACCGCTTCCTGGACAGTCTGGTGGCGAAAGGGCTGCTGGTCCGGGCGAAATACCCGGTTGACGGCCGTCAGGTCAGCGTGTGGGGGCTGACGCCGCACGGGGTGGCGTTCTCGTTCGACGAGGACGAGCCGCTGACGGACGTTATTCCGTTTCAGCCGTCAAGGGTGTCGGCGGCGCAGCTGCCGCACCGGCTGGCCGTGCAGTCCCTGCGCCTCTCCATGGAGGGCCGGGGGGCCACCGGCTGGCGGTACCTGCACCGTATGGCCCTGAAAGGGATGAAAGTGCCGGACGCGCTGGCGGAGCTGGACGGCAGAACGGTGGCATTTGAGGTAGAGCGCACCGTCAAGAGCCGCAGGCGGTATCAGGAAGTGGTGTCCGGGTATCTGTTCAACCGCCGGGCGAACGGCATCGATGAAATCTGGTACATCTGCCCTGACCGGCCGACGCTTGTCCGGGTACAGCGGGCGATTCTGGCGGTGGATGAAATCGTGAATCCACAGACCGGCGAGGCCCGCAAAACGGTGGAGCTGGACCGGGAGAGGCTGTTCGCGTGCTTTAAATTTATGACAACGGAGTGAGGGATTATGGCGCTGTACATGGTATTTATTGAGGACGTGGAAGACAAAGACGGCGAGCGCTGCATTATGCCAACCAGCGAGCATCTGGAAGACATGGTGGTGCTCGCCTGGCAGACCGGGGCGTATGTTTTCTGTTTTGTCGACCGGGCCCAGCATCTGGCGATGATGAAATCCATCGGGATGTATGACGAG
>NZ_BAAASL010000044.1:0-1888 GCF_039532865.1 Streptomyces luteosporeus | reverse complement strand
CCTTTTCCTCTTTGACATTTAAAACAATAAATTAAAGCCAACATACTGTACATATACACAGTATAATTATTACCTTACTCCTCCCGTTTTCAGGTGTCAATATATGAGATTAGTTCTCATCTTCAGGCACAAAAAAGCGCCCGGAGCCACCTGTAAGCAGATCGCGTCTTTTCCCGAAAATTTCTCATGGCAACAAATTTTATTATTTAAGACATTCATCACACTTACATTTCAGATGGTATAGACACATCTGAAAGCTAACTGGCATGAGGAGAGGACCTGCGGTTAAACTGTTCGGGAAACCTGAGACGCCCGGAGGCCACTATGACGCACCTGAAACTGACTCCCGCTGAAGAAAAGCGCCTGGCGGACGCCTTTGTCGCTCAGGCACTGGCCATGGGCCTGAAAGGGAACAAAACGCTGCCAAAGGCGGTAAAACAACAGGTGCGGGAAAGGGTGCTTCGTGCCATTCAGGACGAACGTGAAGCCAGGCGGGCGCAGGAAATGCGTCGGGAGAAATACGAGGCTACGGAAACCACCTTCACCTGGCAGCCACAGCGCCGCCGGTAAGGGGTATTTACCATAACGTCGCATTGCCCGCACCGCTCAGACGGTCTGAGGGCGTTTCCGGCGGCTACGGGATAAAACAGGCAACAAACCACCCGGAAAACCGCCGGAAACGCGCCCGGTAAATTGTAACCCGCTGCATGCCTATGCACGCAACTGCATGGCGGGCCGTTTGGTGTAAAAACGATACGATAAGCCGTGTTTATGTAAATGAACGTGGCCGTAAAGAGTGACAAATATACATGTAACATTTTTTACTGACAGGTCATCAACCCGATGCGTTTAATACCCTTTATCCTGCTGGCATTGTGCAGCCCCTTACTCCTGACGGCCTGTAAGCATTCCACCACCCAGCCGCCGAAAATTTATACTCTGGATAAGTCATCTAAAATCAGTAGCTACGCTGCGGCCATCAAGACCGCTGTTGAAATGCAGATGTTTGAACCAGAGGCCTATGCGGGAAAAATGTGCACCGTGCGGATATCCATACAACGTGATGGCACTCTGAACAGCGCCATTGCTGAAGGAGGAGATCCGAAACTCTGTAAAGCAGCAATATCAGCCGTTACCCACGCCAAAATTCCGCCGGCACCGGATGAAAATACCTGGCAAATATTCAAAGACGCCCCTCTGGATTTCAGACCATGAAAGCTTTTACTCTGACAGTGCTGGCGGCCATGTTCCTCACTCCGGTACATGCGATACCACTAAAACCCGTAACCACACTGCAGCCAACCTACCCGGTACAGGCCGCAGCAAAACGCATCGAAGGTCAGGTGACCGCCACGTTTGATATTCTGGACGATGGACGAGTGGACAACGTGTCGCTTACCGGCTGTCACCTTTTTTTTCGGGAAACGCTGACGGCAATGAGGCACTGGCTATATCCCGCAGGGCACCCGGCAATGCGACAGGTTATAAATTTTGAATTCAGTCTGAAAAATGACGGCTTACAGGATCCGCGACCAGTCACCACCCAAAAGCTCAATGATGATGGTTGCCGCCAGTAACAGGTCCTTTAACCCGCAGGCTGCAATAGTCCTGGATGATGAGTGAGCCTGTAGCAGCCCTGATTAGTGGAAGCGAAGCTGAAAAATGGGCAGCAAAAGCCGTATTTCTGGCAAATAGCGCCGCCACGGATTAAAGTAGTCATGTGTAATACATATGACTACAAAGGGGCTTTTATGTCATCAGCAACATCCATCAGGCTCGATGAAGAACTTAAGGACCGGCTGAAAACGCTGGCCGATGACCGGCACCGCTCAGCGCACGCGCTAATGCTGGAGGCAATCACCGAATACATCGACCGGGAAGAGAAGCG
>NZ_BAAASL010000043.1:0-2641 GCF_039532865.1 Streptomyces luteosporeus | reverse complement strand
CGAAACGAATTGCCGATTCAACAGGGGAACCTGATAAACGCCAGCGTGACAATAAAAAAACGCCGGGAAATACTGACAAATTGAAACCCAGCAAATCTTCAAAAAAATAAGTCAGTAGTTAAAAGCCCTCCGGGGCTTTTTTGTATCTGCCGTTCACGCTGATTAAACATAACACCCGTTGCCCGCACCGCCCCGGACGGGTTCGCCGCGAACGGGGTGGCAGTCAGGTAAAACCGGCAACAAACCACCCGATAAACCGCCCCGTTCGCGACAGATAAATTTTACCTGGCTGCATAGCCATGCAGCCAGGTGAATGACATCCGGTTTCAGCGTAAATGCCCGATGAGAACCCTGTTTTCCTGCATTTCAGCCCAGCGACGGACCGTCATAGCTTCGCTGCCGGGAACGCGCTTCCGTCAGTTCCTTTTCGTGCTGCCGTTGCTCGTGCGCCCGTTCTGCGGCCACGGCCATCTCATGACGCTGCACTACCGGCTCAAACGCTGCAGTTGCCCGCTCAAGCGTTCCACCTGCTGACTCAAGCGCGTCACGCGCTCGCTCAGCGCCGCGTTCTCCCGTTGCATAAGCCCTGACATTTTCCGCCATTCCCCGAAGGCGCTCTCCCACTCGTCCAGCCTTTTCGAGTAGTCCTGCTGTAGCTGCTCTAATGCGCTCAGCAACTGTTTTTCCAGCTCGGTCATCGGCACTTACTCCTTCACCAGTCTCAGCGCGTTCTGCTTCGACCGCCCGTTCCCGACCGTCCAGCTCTGCGTCCTGTCTACGGCCGTCCCCTTCGGCAGCACCAGAAAACGTCCGTTGCTGTCTTCCAGGTACGTCACGCCCCAGGTCTTCGCGTTCAGCTTCGACAGCGCTGCGTTCTGCCGGTCGATTTCGGCCAGATTTGACGCTATCAAGCTCCCCTGATACCACAACACCCCGCTCAGGCTGGCGAACAGCAGTCCTGACACCATCGTGATGGTCAGCCATGTCCGCCCGACCATACGCATCACGCTCAGGCGGTTCGACTGCATGGCCGCGCTCATACCCTGCTCGTGGGCGCGGATGGCGGCGCTGATTCTCTTCCCGCTTTCGCTCAGTTCCGCTCTGACAGACTTCTCGTGCTCGCTGAATGCGGCTTTCAGCATTTCGCCGGTACTCTGCTGCTGCGCTTTCGATTTCTGCTCTAAGTCCTTCGCCAGCGTTAAAAGACTGTTCATAGATGGCTCCCTTAAGTCGGATGTTTCGCCCTCCGTCCGGGTCGGCAATGCTGATGCTGCTCTTTGTGGTGCGCACGACCTCAAAACCTGCGCTTTCCAGCGCCTCAGTGACGTCCTGACGCGTTTTAAGCTCCCCTGACGAGGCGAGGGCCAGTAAGCCCCGCGTAATAGCCTCTGCGGCTTCCTGCTTCGTTTTGGGTAACGAAGATGGCGTCACCAGCGCGCGCCGGTTCTCCGGTGCGTTCGGGTCGTGCAGCCCCAGTCGCCCGTTCACCACGGTCTGCCACGCATCGATGCGCGGACGGTCTGCCCGGTCGTAGTACGGCTGGAGACGCCTGCCGGTCAGCAGTTCCGTGTTCGGTACCAGAAAATTCAGTTCCAGCCGCCCCTTGTCCCGGTGTTCAACCCACAGCACGCTGTACTGGTCTTTATCGAGTCCGGGCATCAGAACCCGCTCGAAGCTCGCCATCAGCTTTTCACGCTGGCCGGGCGGTAAATCCTGTTCAGCAAAAGACAGGACGCCGGAGGTGTACTTTTTGGCGTAGGGCGAGGCGTCGATAAGCTCCCGGACCTCCTCCGGCTTTCCCTGCAGGACGATGGCCCCGTCGCGCTGGCGGTCTTTCCCCAGCAGATAATCCACCGGCCCGGCACCGCCGCCTCGCCCTCGCGGATGAAACTTAACGATCATCGTCTGCCCCCTTTTCCAGCACGGCATGCCGCAGCCGCTCGAGTTCGGCATCAATGGCCACCAGCGCGGCCACCACCTGAACCCGGTCAGCGCCTGACCACTGGCCGCCGTTAATTTTCCGGGCGATCTGGTTGAGGTTGTTCCCCATCCCGGCAAGCTGGCGCAGCAAAACCGGATCGATGGACGGCAGCCGCAACGACCGCGCCGGGCGCGTATCGAGACAGGTTTCCCGCATCCACACCGCCAGTTGCCTTCCATTGCAGCGCTCCAGCAGCTGCTGGTACTCCCCATCGGTCACCCGGATACCTAAAAAACGGGTACGCTTAACCGCCATCCTCTCCTCCGATATCCGCAAAATGTGACCGGGCTGAACGCTCAAGCTCTGCCATCTGCTCCCGGCGGTAATCTTCCTCCTGTGCCTGACGCATCAGATTTGCCATCACTGCCGGATGCCAGGATCTTTTTTTTACGACGAGCGGCTTCTTCTTCGGCTTCTGCATTATCCCTCCTTCGCAAACGCCGGACGGCACGGAAAAGTTTTCCGGGTCGCTCCGGCGTTGGACAAGCGCCAGCGCGTCAGTGGTGTTAGCGGGTTTCGGGGCGCAGCCCTGAACCAGTCACAGCGTTTACGCTGTGTATACTGGCTTACTATGTTGGCATGAGAGCACGATTCATGAAAGTGCCTCATGTGGCAGGTGTGATATGTGGCTCAGGAGCGTCCGCAATACCATGCACGGAC
>NZ_BAAASL010000042.1:0-2849 GCF_039532865.1 Streptomyces luteosporeus | reverse complement strand
TGAATGGGATTCCCAGCACGGTGAGCTTGAAGGGTATCGTGCCAGTGATGGCGAACACCTAGGCGCATTTGATCCCAAAACGGGTAAGCAGGTTAAAGGGCCAGATCCAAAACGGAACATTAAAAAATATCTTTGAGAGGTAAATATGGGGCTTAAATTACGTTTGACATGGTTTGATAAGAAAACTGAAGAGTTTAAAGGGGAAGAGTATTCTAAAGACTTTGGTGACGATGGTTCTGTCATTGAAAGCTTGGGAATGCCTTTAAAGGATAATATTAATAATGGTGAGTTTGATTTGAAGAAAGAATGGGTTCCTTTACTACAGCCATTTTTTAAAAATCAAATAAAACCTGATGTGGATAATTGTTATATAGCTTTTGATTATCGGGACGGTAACTGGTAACAAAAAATTATCAAGGATGATTTGAAATACTGACTTCCGGTGTTCAGGGATGAATGCCGGAGTCTTTAAATACAGGGAAAGTATATGAAAAAGGTAAAGACTATTTTTCTTTTTATATTGATTGTTGCTGGCTTTCTTCTGGCCGCATGTCAGGCAAATTATATCCGGGATGTTCAGGGCGGAACGGTGGCACCATCGTCCTCCTCTGAACTGACGGGGATCGCGGTTCAGTAGAAAAGATCAAAGGATCTTCTTGAGATCCTTTTTTTCTGCGCGTAATCTTTTGCCCTGTAAACGAAAAAACCACCTGGGGAGGTGGTTTGATCGAAGGTTAAGTCAGTTGGGGAACTGCTTAACCGTGGTAACTGGCTTTCGCAGAGCACAGCAACCAAATCTGTCCTTCCAGTGTAGCCGGACTTTGGCGCACACTTCAAGAGCAACCGCGTGTTTAGCTAAACAAATCCTCTGCGAACTCCCAGTTACCAATGGCTGCTGCCAGTGGCGTTTTGCGTGCTTTCCCGGGTTGGACTCAAGTGAACAGTTACCGGATAAGGCGCAGCAGTCGGGCTGAACGGGGAGTTCTTGCTTACAGCCCAGCTTGGAGCGAACGACCTACACCGAGCCGAGATACCAGTGTGTGAGCTATGAGAAAGCGCCACACTTCCCGCAAGGGAGAACGGCGGACAGGTATCCGGTAAACGGCAGGGTCGGAACAGGAGAGCGCAAGAGGGAGCGACCTACCGGAAACGGTGGGGATCTTTAAGTCCTGTCGGGTTTCGCCCGTACTGTCAGATTCATGGTTGAGCCTCACGGCTCCCACAGATGCACCGAAAAAGCGTCTGTTTATGTGAACTCTGGCAGGAGGGCGGAGCCTATGGAAAAACGCCACCGGCGCGGCCCTGCCGTTTTGCCTCACATGTTAGTCCCCTGCTTATCCACGGAATCTGTGGGTAACTTTGTATGTGTCCGCAGCGCCCGCCGCAGTCTCACGCCCGGAGCGTAGCGACCGAGTGAGCGAGGAGGCGCAATTTCCCCGGCACCTGCAAGACGGTCACCGGACGCGCTGATGTGGGATATTGTCCCCTGATTAAGTCTTTCTATTCCCTGACGATCAATTATCAGGATAGGTGAACCATGTCGGTTTTTCGCTGAACATTTTACGTTAACCTATCTCTGTTGCTTTTTTCTCCTTGCGGAGAAATGCAAGTCATCCCCGCTGGGGCGTGGCTGACTTCAGGGGAAAAGACCTTGCTTACGCTGGCTGGACGCCACCGACGCACGGTCTTTTCCCCTCTTTCTGGCTCTGTCCGGCTGGACGCCGGCCACGCCAGAAATTCACCCGGCCCCCGTCAGGCTCACGCCTGACCACCCACAAAAATCCACGGTGCTGGACGCACCTGACGAAGCAGCAAAGCTGCTCCTGATTTTGCGGGTGGTCAGCCGCTCGCTATGGCGAACTCTGACGGGGGCCGGAACACCGGAAAAGACCGCACTGGGGTGCCGCCTTTTCCTCTCACACGCTGGGGCGTGCTCGTTGTTCCTCCGGGGCTGCGCCTTTTCCGCATGGGGCGGAAAGAGGCTGGCCTCCGCGGTGAAAGCTGAACGCAATCACCACGGACGTGACCGCCGCCGCCATGCCTTGGGGCATGTCCGCGGCTTGTGCAGCGGGGGCTGCGCATCACGCCGGTAAACCCGTCGTCTGAAGGAGAGAGATTGCATGTTTAATACGGATTCGCTTGCCTGGCAGTGGCATATCCCGGAGCTGGCCCGGCAGATTTACCCGTGGGTCAGCTGGCTGTACCGGGAGTATTACAGTCTGGCCGGTTTTTTTCTGGTTATCGGCCTGTTTTTCGGTCTGGCTGAACTCTGGGCCGGCCGAATGCGTTTTGTGGGGCTGAGCCATAAGGCGCGGCGGGAGTATGCCGATCGCTATAAGCGCGATAATAACCGGACTGTGCCATTTTCGGTGCTGGCCTCGCTGGATTCACCCGGGCGGATGGTCAGGGCACGGCGACATGTCTGGAACTACGCGTACTGGCTGACCGGCGCTGCCGGTCTGGCCCTTCTGGGGGGGCTGGTTGTCGCCGTGTTTATCGAGAGCTGGGGAGAAACCGTCCTGCGCCCGGACCTCTATGCGAACGCAGATTATTACCTGCTGCAGCCGGCTAACCTGTTCGGGATAGCCTGGTGTGCCGGAGGGCTTGTCGCCGGCGTCCTTCTGGCGCGGCTGCTGGCGTTCCTGCTGCTTGATGGTCATTTTGCGGCCGCTGACGAGGCGGTGAACGCGAAACTGAATCAGGAGAGCCGGCGCAGCAGCCAGCGGACCGGAGAAATGACAGACGTCCGCCACCTGCATTTCGGGGAGCCGGTACCGGTTAACGCGCTGGCCGATTTTTCCACGGAGCAGGCCCGGAAACAGCAGGCGGTGTTTCTGGGTAAGGATGAG
>NZ_BAAASL010000041.1:2500-5162 GCF_039532865.1 Streptomyces luteosporeus | reverse complement strand
ACACAGTGGACGCGAGCAACTATGGACAAGCCCTCGGCCTATTAGTACCAGTCAACTCCACCGGTTACCCGGCTTCCATATCTGGCCTATCAACCCAGTCGTCTACTGGGAGCCTTACCCCATCAAGTGGGTGGGAGTCCTCATCTCGAAGCAGGCTTCCCGCTTAGATGCTTTCAGCGGTTATCCCTCCCGAACGTAGCCAACCAGCCATGCCCTTGGCAGAACAACTGGCACACCAGAGGTTCGTCCGTCCCGGTCCTCTCGTACTAGGGACAGCCCTTCTCAAGACTCCTACGCGCACAGCGGATAGGGACCGAACTGTCTCACGACGTTCTAAACCCAGCTCGCGTACCGCTTTAATGGGCGAACAGCCCAACCCTTGGGACCGACTCCAGCCCCAGGATGCGACGAGCCGACATCGAGGTGCCAAACCATCCCGTCGATATGGACTCTTGGGGAAGATCAGCCTGTTATCCCCGGGGTACCTTTTATCCGTTGAGCGACGGCGCTTCCACAAGCCACCGCCGGATCACTAGTCCCGACTTTCGTCCCTGCTCGACCCGTCGGTCTCACAGTCAAGCTCCCTTGTGCACTTACACTCAACACCTGATTGCCAACCAGGCTGAGGGAACCTTTGGGCGCCTCCGTTACCCTTTAGGAGGCAACCGCCCCAGTTAAACTACCCACCAGACACTGTCCCTGATCCGGATCACGGACCCAGGTTAGACATCCAGCACGACCAGAGTGGTATTTCAACGACGACTCCACACACACTGGCGTGCATGCTTCACAGTCTCCCACCTATCCTACACAAGCCGAACCGAACACCAATATCAAGCTGTAGTAAAGGTCCCGGGGTCTTTCCGTCCTGCTGCGCGAAACGAGCATCTTTACTCGTAGTGCAATTTCACCGGGCCTATGGTTGAGACAGTCGAGAAGTCGTTACGCCATTCGTGCAGGTCGGAACTTACCCGACAAGGAATTTCGCTACCTTAGGATGGTTATAGTTACCACCGCCGTTTACTGGCGCTTAAGTTCTCAGCTTCGCCCCACCGAAATGGAGCTAACCGGTCCCCTTAACGTTCCAGCACCGGGCAGGCGTCAGTCCGTATACATCGCCTTACGGCTTCGCACGGACCTGTGTTTTTAGTAAACAGTCGCTTCTCGCTGGTCTCTGCGGCCACCCCCAGCTCACGGAGTAAATCCGATCACCAAGCGTGGCCCCCCTTCTCCCGAAGTTACGGGGGCATTTTGCCGAGTTCCTTAACCATAGTTCACCCGAACGCCTCGGTATTCTCTACCTGACCACCTGAGTCGGTTTAGGGTACGGGCCGCCATGAAACTCGCTAGAGGCTTTTCTCGACAGCATAGGATCATCCACTTCACCACAATCGGCTCGGCATCAGGTCTCAGCCTTAACGTGTGACGGATTTGCCTACCACACGGCCTACACCCTTACCCCGGGACAACCACCGCCCGGGCTGGACTACCTTCCTGCGTCACCCCATCGCTTACCTACTACAAGTCTGGTTCGTCGGCTCCACCACTCCCCTACGCTCCGAAGAGCTCAGGGCGGCTTCACGGACTTAGCATCGCCTGATTCGATATTGGGCGTTTCAAAGCGGGTACCGGAATATCAACCGGTTGTCCATCGACTACGCCTGTCGGCCTCGCCTTAGGTCCCGACTTACCCTGGGCAGATCAGCTTGACCCAGGAACCCTTAGTCAATCGGCGCACACGTTTCTCACGTGTGTATCGCTACTCATGCCTGCATTCTCACTCGTGAACCGTCCACAACTCGTTTCCACGGCTGCTTCACCCGGCACACGACGCTCCCCTACCCATCACAGTCCCCGTTAGAGGTATGTACTGCAATGACACGACTTCGGCGGTACGCTTGAGCCCCGCTACATTGTCGGCGCGGAATCACTTGACCAGTGAGCTATTACGCACTCTTTCAAGGGTGGCTGCTTCTAAGCCAACCTCCTGGTTGTCTCTGCGACTCCACATCCTTTCCCACTTAGCGTACGCTTAGGGGCCTTAGTCGATGCTCTGGGCTGTTTCCCTCTCGACCATGGAGCTTATCCCCCACAGTCTCACTGCCGCGCTCTCACTTACCGGCATTCGGAGTTTGGCTAAGGTCAGTAACCCGGTAGGGCCCATCGCCTATCCAGTGCTCTACCTCCGGCAAGAAACACACGACGCTGCACCTAAATGCATTTCGGGGAGAACCAGCTATCACGGAGTTTGATTGGCCTTTCACCCCTAACCACAGGTCATCCCCCAGGTTTTCAACCCTGGTGGGTTCGGTCCTCCACGAAGTCTTACCTCCGCTTCAACCTGCCCATGGCTAGATCACTCCGCTTCGGGTCTTGAGCGCGCTACTAAAGTCGCCCTATTCGGACTCGCTTTCGCTACGGCTTCCCCACACGGGTTAACCTCGCAACACACCGCAAACTCGCAGGCTCATTCTTCAAAAGGCACGCAGTCACGACCGCCAAGCAAGCTTGACGGCGACGCTCCCACGGCTTGTAGGCACACGGTTTCAGGTACTATTTCACTCCGCTCCCGCGGTACTTTTCACCATTCCCTCACGGTACTATCCGCTATCGGTCACCAGGGAATATTTAGGCTTAGCGGGTGGTCCCGCCAGATTCACAC
>NZ_BAAASL010000040.1:0-6112 GCF_039532865.1 Streptomyces luteosporeus | reverse complement strand
TTCTTTCCGCGGTTCAGATCTGTCTCATGAAGCCCGTGCTTCAGTCTCGTTGATCCGTTGAGTGCGGGACGGGCGAGCCAACGAGGGGGTGCCCTCGAAGGCTCAGGAAGGGACGGATGTGGAGCTGGCCTTTGTGGAGTCCGAACTGCTGGAGCGGTTCCTGGACAGCGACGTGATCTCTGCAGCGGACGTTCTCGAGTTGCTGAAGCGACGAGGAGTGCTCGACGGCACGCCGGTGTTCCTCGACGAGAACACGATGATGCCGGTGCTACTCCCGTGTGAGTGGGGCAGGAGCCTGTCGACGTCGTTGTTGGATACGACCACGCTGAAGGACTACGGCAGGATCGTCGGTCGGCTGGATGGTCATCTGACCAGGTCGGGCGGCGATCTGATGTCGGCCGTCGAGTCCGACATCGTGTCGTATCGCGATCACCGCTGCCGGTGGCAGAAGAAGCCGATCGGCCCGTCGGCTTGGGGCAAGGAGTCGTTCGTCCTGGACGACTTCTACGGCTTTCTCGTCGACCTCGGGGCCTTGCAGCACAGGCCGGTCCGACTGGCGGCTCGAGGACGCAACGCGTTGGCACCGCGGGTCCGGGCGGGCATGGACATCCGGCACCTGACGCTCGAGCAGTACCGGTACTTCCGGGATGTAGGGCTGGGCGGGCAGCTCCCCGGCGCCCAGGTGGATTGCAGGTTCCGTGGGTGGTCGCCGCTTCGCGGCCGGGCGGGTTCCGACATGGCACTGGGGTCAGGGATGCGGTGGCGAGAGTGGGCGCCGGTGCTACTTCCTGAGGTGGGACTCTGGCCCGGGATGCCTGGCGGGGCAGCAGAGTTCACGGTCCAAGCATGCGCGAAGTACGGCAAGCCGCGCGGCGTCTACGTCCCCGAGGATGCCGTCGCATCGGCGGATCTGTTCTGCATGCTGGAGCGACCGGACATCGTCCGCACAGCGGCCCGGGGCCTTGAGCGTCGGGCACGCGACTTGTTCCTGGTGGTTGAGGTCGACGTGGCTGGCGGTCGGATCCGAGGTGTTCTGGACGGTGTCGTCCGCGAGTATCAAATGTCGGCGATGCCCGCCAAGCTGCGGCGGATCACGGTGTTTGAGGGTGAGTACGGGCTCGAGGCTTTGACCTTGTTCGTCTGCCGCGGTGGGCTGATGCCGGGGGCAGACGCCTGGAAGAGCTGCCGGCACCGCGCCTGGACCCGCATGCAGCAGTTGGCTGGGCCGACGACACCGCGCCTGCCGGCTCGGCGCTGGCGATGGCACGACCTGCGCCACACATTCGCCCTGCAGCTGCTGGCCTACCTCGAAAACGTCATGGACGGCAAGGAGCCGGACCTTGAGGCACGCCGCCGACGCCACCGCTCCTATCTGACCGGTCACATTCGGCACAACCCGCTCCTGATTGTCAGTCGCAGGCTCGGGCACGCAAGCCCAGAGACGACTTACCAGTACCTTCAGTACACCGACGATCTGATCGACGAGTTCGAGGTCGCGTTCGCCAGTTGGGTGGGCGATGACGAAGCGACCTACGCCGAGATCGCCTCGCACGCGCTGTCCGACACGAAGGGCGGCCACTGATGCCGAGGGTGCGCAAGTCCGGGCGGAAGCGATCGGAGCGTGAGCGGTTTCTGGCCGCTTTGGCGAATCCGGTGCCCGCTGGCGGCGTCGGCCCCCGAGTCGTCGCGGGCAAGGGCTACCTCTACGCCGTGGATCCGGCGGAATACCGCTGTTCACAGCTCGCTGCCCAGTTGGCCGACGAGTGGGTCGAGTATGTGGCGGCCACGGGCCTGACGACCCACGGCAAGGTCTATGTGACGGGCATTGATCGCTTCTGCCGGTACGTGGACAAGCGCCTCGGTTCCGCAGCGGCAAGTGCGTCTCTCGTTGCCGCCGGCCTCTTCGACACGCTGATGGGCTGGGAGTTGACCCTGCCCGAGGACTACGTCGAGGGGTCGTGCAGACCGCGGCTCCTGGCGGGTGCAGTGCGTCTCCTGATCATCCGTCGAGACGACCACTCCGAACGCCCCGTCGATGGGAATTTGGCCCGTCTGGCGCGAGGACCCGCGTTCATCGACTGGGGCGAGACCACAGAGCGGGACGAGTTCAAACGCCAGGAGAAGCGGGCCCTGGTCCGCGCCGCCTGGCGGAGTGCTCATGACACCCGCCGGCGCCTGCAGGAAGGCTGGCAGCTGGCCGAGCAGGGACAACACCCCGAGATTGGCAGCTGGACGAGCGTTCCCGACCTGCTCTGGGGTCTGGCCCACGATGAGATCACACCGGACGACATCCGCGTGAACGTGCCGCCGATCTGGCAATGGCGACCGGAACTATGCGACTTCGCCGCTGGAGACGCGCGCTTCGTCCCCTCACTCGCGCGGCTTCAGCTCTGCCGAGCACTGTTCCGCCAGCTCTATCCGTTCACCCGGGAACTGCACGCTTTCCGCGTGTTGCTCATGGATGCCACCGGCTATGCCTCGGAAGAGGTCACCGGGTTCGGCGAGTCCGAGGTGGAATTCCTCCCCAAGGGCGTCCGTCTGACCCTGCTCAAGAACCGGGCCGGGCTGCTACGGCACCGGGCTTTCCGCGACCGGACGGCCTCCGCAGCGGGCGTGACGGATCAGACCGACGAGCAGCTCACCGTGAACTGGCCACGCCGCGAGGCCAGCGAGGTGGTCCGGCAGCTTCTGGACGTCACCGCACGGGCCCGCGCCAAGGCCCCACACGTGACCGACACGCTCTTCGTCAGCGGGGCCATCCGCAACAGCTTCGATCCCTTCTTTGGTGCGTGGGCCCCCGATGCTCGAGGCGGCTCGTTCGGTGAGTGGCTGGACGTGATGGGCGTCCAGGTCAAGGGCGACCGCAACATCGGGCGCATGCGCAAGTCCGTCAAGGTCGAGAAAGCCATCGTCACCGAAGGACGTGTCGGCGCCGCTGCTGATGACCACACCGAGGAGACGTTCGCCGGCCACTACGCCCAGGGCACCACGCTGCGGATCCTGTCCGGACGGACGATCGCCACGGCCCAGCAGCACTGGTTCGACAAGGCCCTGGCCCGTGTCGACGGACCGACCGACGTCAGGCCCGCCGGGACAACGGAGCTCGACCAGAATCAGCTGATGGACTCCGGTCTGTCTGCTGAACAGGCCGAGGCCATCATGAGCGGACAGCTTGACATGGGCGTTTCCCACTGCGAGAACCCCTACAAGTCCCCGTTCAGCCCGCCCGGTGAACTTTGCGCTGTCGCGCCACTGCGATGCCTGGAATGCCGCAACGCCTGGATCCTTCCCTCCAATCTGCCCCAGCTTCTGATCTTTCAAGATCACCTGAAGCGGTTGCGCACACGGCTTGCCCCGCCGGTCTTCTCCCGCCTCTGGGGACAGAGCTGGGTCAACCTGCAGGCAGCCCTCGGCGACCGCACGCCTGAAGAGATCGCCCAGGCCCGCAAGCACATCGACGCCGGAGACGCCGTCCTGGACCTGCCCCTGACTGCGAACACGGAGTTCGACGCATGACGCAGTCGGCACTGCTGCCTCAGCAGCGACGACCATCCCTTTTCCGCGATGACGAACCCGTAGTCCAAGGACGCGCCCTGCTGCCGGGAGCCTGCGTTCCCCTTTTCGGGGAGACACGCATCTGGGACTTCAACGGAGTCATCAAGCGCCCCGCCAATACGCCCCCGGGCGAATGGAAGGTCTGCTTCAGCGGCGAGCTGGAAGACCCTTACTGGAACCTCCTGGCGCGGGAGTTCTTGATGGTCGAATTCAACCGCCGGCATCTTTCGATCGTTAAAGCGGGCGTGGCCCTCGACGGGAAATCCGACCCCCGGACCTTGATCAAAATGGCCTCGAACTTGCGGACTCTAAGCCGCTGGGCAGGCGAGACAGGCCGCCCCCCATACCCGGACGCCTGGACGATCGAGGATCTGCGCCAACGCATCGCGGCCTTGGCCTCCGGCGGCGCCGCTGCCGAGACCGTCCGGAACCACGTCGGGACTCTGAAGAACCTGGCCTTGGTCGAACCCGTCCTGAGCCTGCCCTGGCCTGCCGGGGACCCGTGGCCGGGCCAGAGCTCACGCGCGGTCGCCGACGTCCGAGGAAGAAGGAAGCTCTCCACCCCTACTGTTCCGCCGACGACGTGGTTCCCGTTGATCCGCGCGGCCTGGGCCTACATCCACCAGTTCGCACCAGACGTGCTCGGTGCTGCCCGACGATTGCGCGAACTCCAAGCGGCCGCGCAAGCGGCCCGACAGGGCCTCGATCTGCGGCTTGCCCAGTGGCTTGCCGACCCCCGAAATCTGGTTCCCATTCACACCCCGTCAACCAAATACCCGGGGACGAAGGTGAATTGGAAGGTTCTGGCCCTCGTTCTCGGCTACGAATCCGTGCACAGCAAAGGCTTTACCGATCGATCCAAGATCTGTCACACACGACGCATGATGGTCCTGGACGCGGTGGCTGAGGGGCGGACGACAACGAACGCCTTGACCGGAGAGCTGGTACAGGTCGTCCGCGAGGACGGAAGCACCGGCCCCTGGCACCCCGGAATCGATCCTGACGCGCTCTACGTCCTGAAGGTCGCTCTCCGCAATGCGGCATTCATCCTGGTTGTCGGCCTTTCCATGATGCGCGACTCAGAGATCTACGAGATCATGCGCGGAGCTGTGGTTGAGCACTACAGCACCCCCGCCATCTCGTCGACGAAGATCAAGGGAACCGCCAACCGGCCCGGGAAGCACTGGTGGATCGCGGATCCCCTCGTCGAGGCCATCGCGGTTGCGGAAGAGCTCTCCCTCCACCCTGAACGCGTCTTCGCACCTGCCCATGCCCCCCGGCAGGACGACGGAGTGGTCGACAGCGTCCGTTTGCTCACCGCATTCGTGAAGTGCTCCAATGCCGGCCGGGCCTGGTCGGGCCTCGACGAGATCCCCACCACCTACATCCGGCCTCACATGTTCCGCCGCACCATGGCCATGCTCACCGATCAGTTCCCCGGCTCCGAGATCGCCACCGGCATCCAGCTCAAGCATGTCGCTGCCCGAGCCCTGGCCAACGCCACCACCCGCGCTTACGCGGCCTCCGACGCCGACTGGGTCAAATACCTCACCGATGCCCTGGACAACGCCAAATTCCGCAAGATCAAAGACCTCTACCAGCGCCACACCGCAGGCGAGGACATTGGATTCGGCCCCGGCGCCGAACGCGTCAAGGACGCATTCGACCAGATCACCGCCACCGTCAAGGCCCGCAACGGCGATGCCCGCACCGCCGATACCCTCCTGCACACCACTCGGATCCACATCCGCTTCGGCATGCTCAACAACTGCACCGCCGATCACACCAACCCCGTCGGCGCCGTTTGTCTCGAGAACGCGATCGTCCCCGAAGGACACATCGGCCCGCTCGACGAACGCTGCCGGCCGGACCGATGCGCGAACAGCATGATCGGCCCCGAGCACCTGCCGATCTACAACTCCCACCAGCGCAAACAGCTCGAAATCATCAATAACCCCGCTGTTCCCCGGTGTCGCCGTGACCTCGCTGAACGCGAACTGGACATCACGCGCAACGTGCTCAAGATGGCAGGCGCCCAGTGACCGACCGCGCCGAAGCCCTCGAAGACCGGGTCAGCCCCCAAACTGCCGCCGCGCTGCGGGCCGCGATGACCCGCCTATTCGAAGGGCGCCCGCAACGAACCGACGGCCGTCTGACAAAAGAGAACCTCTACAAAGAAGCCCAGGTCAGCCGCGCGACCATGAACCGCGCTCACGCAGTCCTGGCCGAATGGGACGCCCACGTCGCAGTCCACGGCAAGACAACCCCCGGCGAAGCACAGCGCGACGCCACCATCGCCGACCTCAAGCGACGTCTGGCCAAGAAAACCCGTGACTGCACCCTCTTGGAGAAGAAGCTCAAGGCCGCCATCACGGCCATCGCCGCTCTCCACCACGACAACCAAGCCCTTCGGCAGCAGCTTGACCGGCAGGTCTCAACCGCCATCACGCCCATCCGCCCCCGCGGCCCCCGCCAGCGCCGCTAACACCCTGCTCAAGGACACAGATTGCTTCACACGACATGTCTCATGAGACACACTCAGCGCGAAGATCACTTC
>NZ_BAAASL010000039.1:0-8505 GCF_039532865.1 Streptomyces luteosporeus | reverse complement strand
GGTTGATAGTTTCATAGTGTTTCGGTGGTCATAGCGTTAGGGAAACGCCCGGTTACATTCCGAACCCGGAAGCTAAGCCTTTCAGCGCCGATGGTACTGCAGGGGGGACCCTGTGGGAGAGTAGGACACCGCCGAACTCCTTTTAGCCGCGAACTCCTGGTCAACGACCAGGAGTTCGCGGCATTTTTGTTTTCATGGCTTCCCTTGAAGAGTTCCAGACCCACCGCCGTCGGCTGTGGGCCGTCGCCTACCGTCTCACCGGGTCCGTCGCCGACGCCGACGACGCCGTGCAGGAGGCGTGGTTGCGCTGGCAGCGGCTGCCCGACGACGTGGCCGACGACCCGGGCTCGTACCTGACCACCGTCGTCAGCCGCATCTGCCTCGACCTGTTCACTTCCGCCCGCGCTCGGCGCGAGACGTACGCCGGGCCCTGGCTGCCCGAGCCTGTGGTGACCGATGAACCCGGCCCCGAGGAGCAGGCCGCCCTCGACGAATCGGTCGGCATGGCCCTGCTGTTCGTGCTCGAGCGGCTCACGCCGGCCGAGCGGACGGCTCTCGTGTTGCACGACGTCTTCTCCGTCCCGTTCCAGGAGATCGCCGAGGTTGTCGACCGATCTCCCGAATCCGTCCGGCAGTTGGCGTCCCGCGCGCGCAAGCGTGTCCGGGCCGAGGCTCCGCGGCAGACGGTCGACCGGGGCGAGCACCGCCGGACGGTCGAGGCCTTCCTGGCCGCGGTCGTGGGCGGGGAGCTCGCCGACCTGATGGAAGTGCTCGACCCCGAGGTCGTCTGGCGGTCCGACGGAGGCGGGAAGATCACTGCTGCGCGGCTGCCGGTCGTCGGCCGGGAGAAGGTGGCGCGCTACGTCGCGAACGTCGTCCGCACCTTCGCGCCCGACTCGATGCAGATGCTGCTGCGGGAGGTCAACGGCGCACCCGGTGCCGTCTTCCTGACCGGGGACGGCGAGCCGCTGGGGGCCCTGGCCTTCACCGTCCACGACGGGCGGATCACGGACGTCGCTGCCGTCGTCAACCCCGACAAGCTGTCCCACCTTCAGGGGAGGTGACCCGGGACACGTCACATTTCGTGAGTCCGCGGCGTCCCCTGTATATGAAGACGAATTCTCACGCCGCATCCCCGTCCCCGGCCTCTTCGTCCTCCGCGCCCCGCGTCGTCGTGCTCGGTGGCGGCTACGCGGGGCTGGTGGCGGCCCTGCGGCTGGCGCCGGCCGCCCGGGTCACGCTGGTCGACCCGGGCGACGGCTTCACCGAACGCGTCCGACTCCACCAGCTGGCAGCCGGCCGGCCCGGTGTCACGCACCCCTACTCCGGGCTTCTGCGCGGCACCGGCATCGAGCACGTTGCCGCTCGCGCCGCCGATCTCGACCTCCAGGCGCGCAGCGTCCGGACGGACGACGGGCGCACCCTGTCGTACGACCGGCTCGTCTACGCGCTCGGCAGTGTCACGGACACCTCGGGCGTCGAGGACGCCCAGGACACCGGGCAGCTGATCCACACAGCGGAGTCGGCCGGGGCACTGCACCAGCGGCTGGTCGGGGCGCCAGGGCGTGTCTCGGTGGTCGGTGGCGGGTTGACCGGCATCGAGCTGGCCGCCGAGATCGCCGAGGCACATCCCGCCTGGGAGGTGCGGTTGTTGACGTCGGACGTCGTGGGGGCCGGCCTCTCGGTGCGCGGGCGGGCGCACGTGTACGAGGTGTTCCGCGGCCTGGGCGTGCGGGTCGAGGAGGGCCGCCGGGTGGCGTCGGCCGGTGAGGTGGACGCGGACGCGGTGGTGTGGGCGGCCGCGATGCGTCCGGTGACGGGGCTCGCCGCGCGGGCGGGTCTTGCCCTGGACGCGGCCGGGCGGATCGCGATCGACGGCACCGCTCGCTCGGTGACCGATCCCGCCGTCTATGCGGCGGGGGACGCGGCGGGGACGGGCATACGGATGGCGTGCGCGGTGTCCCTGCCCATGGGCCTGTACGTGGCGGCGTCCGTCCGCGCGGATCTGCAGGGCCGGCGCAGTCAACTGCGGCCGTTCCACTATGGGTTCGTGGGGCAGTGCATCAGCCTCGGTCGGCGCGACGGGCTGCTGCAGCTGGTGCGTTCCGACGACTCGCCGCGGTCGGCGGTGCTGACCGGGCGGCCGGCCGCCTTCGTCAAGGAGCGGGTCGTGCGCGGGACGGTGTTCGCCTTGCGGGCGGCCGCGGCCGGGGCGCGCCGTGGCCGCCTGGGGGCGGCATCCGGAGCCGATGCCTGCGGTACCGATGTGCACGGCGCTGCCCCGGCAGGGGCGTGCGGCCGCTAGGGGTGCCCGGCGGATCGTGCAGCGCCCCGTAGGGGCGCGGGGCCCTGCCGATCTGCGGCTCCGCCGCGCGGGCGCGACAAGCCACGACGCGCCCGCAGACAGAGTGCCGTGCTTCGCCCGGGCCCCGGGGTGGTTCGTCGACTGCGGACCGTCGGTGGCCGATCGCGCAGTTCCCCGCGCCCCTATGGGGCGCCGGTCCGGCCCTAGTGGGCCATCACCCGGCCCGTTGGTTCGTCGTCGCCGTTCTGCGCGTTGCGTTCGGCCCAGGTGATCAGTGCCGTGTGGACGGCCCGGTCCATGTGGCGCAGCCCGGTGAGGTCGAGTTCGATGCGGGGGGCGGCGTCCGGCCGGAGCGCGTCGAGGTCGTCGAGCAGCTTGGGCAGGCGCAGGAAGTTGGCGTTGCCGATGACGCGGGCGCGGACGACGCCGGTCGGCGAGGTCGTGGCCTCGACGTGGACGTGGGAGGTCTCCCAGGCGGCTTTGCAGACGGCCAGGACGAGTCCGATGGCGACGCCCTCGAAGAGGTTGGTGAGGACGATGGCGACGGCGGTGGTGGTGAGGATGGCGACCTCGCCGCGGTGCTCGCGCCACAGTGGGCCGAGTTCGCGCCCCGGCAGCAGCTTCCAGCCGGCGTGCACCAGGACGCCGGCGAGTGCGGCCACGGGTACGAGCTCGAGGGCCCAGGGCAGGAGGGTGGCGAAGAGCAGGAGCCAGACGCCGTGCAGGACGCGCGAGCCCTTCGTCCGCGCGCCGGCGTGGACGTCGGCTGAGCTGCGGACGACGACGGCGGTCATGGGCAGGGCGCCGAGGCGGGGGCGCAGGTGCAGCCGGTCGACGGCGGCCGCGCTGAAGAGCGTCTCGGCGGAGGCGATCAGGGCGAAGGTCAGGACCGTGCCGAGCACCCCGAATTCCGTCAGACGTGCGAATTCGCCATCGCCCGGCGGCTGGATCGCGTCGATCAGGCCGCGTACCCGGATCCGGTCGACGGGCAGCTCCAGCAGGGCCACCGCGGTGGTGGCGAGCGCGACGCCCGCCAAGGGGGCGGGGACGACGCGGGCGGCGCCGCGCCAGCGCGGCCACACGGCCAGGACGGCCACCGTGCCGGCGCCGACGGCGACTGCGGCCAGGGCGTCCGGGGAGGCGACGGTGTCGGTGAACAGCGTGACGAGCCCGCCGAGATTCTCCAGTGCCCCGGCCGGGGTGTCGGCGTCGGCAAGCGCGTAGAGCTGCCCGGCGATCAGGACGATGCCGATGCCGATGAGCATGCCCTGGACGACGGCGACCGAGATGGCGCGAAACCAGCGCCCGAGCTTCAGCAGCCCCATGGCCAGCTGGAGCAGCCCGGCGGTGAGCACCAGGACGCCGAGCGCCCGGAGCCCGTACGCGCGCACTGCTTCGTAGACCAGCACCGTCAGGCCGGCCGCCGGGCCGCTGACCTGCATGCTGCTGCCCGGCAGCAGGCCGGTGAGGAGACCGCCGACGACGCCGGTGACCAGGCCCAGCTCCACGGGCACGCCGGAGGCGGCGGCGATGCCGACGGACAGGGGCACGGCGATGAGGAAGACGACCAGTGATGCGGCGAAGTCCGCGCGCAGGTCGGCCCAGGGGCCGAGGCGGGGGATGACGGTGCGGACACGGCGGAAGAGGGTCTTCTGCATGAGGACTGCCTCCAGCGCGCTCGGGGCGCGCGCAGCGAAACGACGGGGATCGTTGCCGACGGGTGGAAGAGAAGTGACGGAGGAGTCGAGGGGGCGCACGCCCGGCGTCCGCACGACGGGCCATGCATGCCGTTAATCACTTGACCATATTTTGGCCAAGTCCCGGACCGATTCGGCCAGTTGGTTTGTAACCACGGTGTAAACACCGGGGCGGGAAACAGGAACGTCCGCATCCTGTCCCCCCGGCGGACGACCAAGACGACGACCAAGACGTGGACCGCGCCCCCGCCGGGCCGCGCGGAATGCGAGGATCCTCAAGGACGAAGAAGGTCCTCAAGGACGAGAAGGCCCCAGGGTCGGGAAGGCCCCAGGGCCGGGGAAGGCCCCAGGGCCGAGAAGATCCGCGTAGGACCAGGACCGCAAGCAAGCCCGCGCAGCGAAGAGGTGAGCCCCGTGCCCCAGACAGTCGCCGTCCTCGGCACCGGAAAGATCGGTGAGGCGCTGCTCAGCGGCATGATCCGCGCCGGCTGGTCGGCGGACGGCCTGATGTGCACCGCCCGCCGCCCCGAACGTGCCGAGGCGCTGCGCGCCCGCTACGGCGTCGAGGTGGTCAGCAACGTCGAGGCCGCCAAGGCCGCCGACACCCTCATCCTGGCCGTCAAGCCCCAGGACATGACCACCCTCCTCGACGAGCTCGCCCCGCACCTGCCGGCCGACCGGCTCGTCATCAGCGCCGCGGCCGGCATCCCCACGACCCTCTTCGAGGACCGGCTCCCCGCCGGCACCCCGGTCGTGCGCGTCATGCCGAACACGCCCGTCCTCGTCGACGAGGGCATGTCCGTCATCTCCGGGGGCTCCCACGCCACCGAGGAACACCTCCGGCGCACCGAGGCGATCTTCAAGCCCGTCGGCAAGACGCTGCGCCTGCCCGAGTCCCAGCAGGACGCCGCGACCGCCCTCTCCGGCTCCGGGCCCGCGTACTTCTACTTCCTCGTCGAGGCCATGACCGACGCCGGCATCCTGCTCGGCCTGCCCCGCGACAAGGCCCACGACCTCATCGTCCAGGCCGCCATCGGTGCGGCGGTCATGCTGCGCGACAGCGGCGAGCACCCCGTCAAGCTCCGGGAGGCGGTCACCTCGCCGGCCGGTACGACGATCAACGCGATCCGCGAGCTGGAGAAGCACGGGGTGCGCCATGCGCTCATCGCCGCGCTCGAAGCCGCGCGGGACCGGAGCCGGGAGCTGGCCTCCGGAAACGGATGAGGCGAAACGGGTGATGCTCAGCCGAGCAGCTCCGCCGTACGGACCACGCGGGCGAACCCGCCCGCGTGGAGGTTGACCGCCGTGGCGCGGGCCAGGGCGTCGGCCGTCAGGGCCTCGCCGTCCGGGCCCACCGCGTCGAACGTGTGCGTGGCGTCGATCGGGACGATCACGTCGTAGCCCAGGTTGCCGCCCATGCGGGCCGTCGTGTCGACGCACCAGTTCGTCATGATGCCCGCCACCACGATCTGCCGGATGCCGGCCGCGTCCAGCCAGGCCCGCAGGTCCGGGGTGCCGATGAAGGCGGAGTTCACCGTCTTGGTCAGCAGCAGCTCCGGCCCCGTCCCCTTGCCGCGCCGCTGCTCGACGAAGTCCTGGAAGTCGTTGCCCTCCTGGCCCGGCCGCAGCGGCGAGTCCGGCTTCGGCGAGTCGTGCCGTACGAAGACCACCGGCCGGCCCGCCGCCTGCCAGGTGTCGATCAGAGCGGCGAGGTTCTCCTCGGCCGCGGGGTTGTTGCGGGGCGGGAAGGCGGGGTCGTGCCAGCCCTTCTGCACGTCGATGACGACGAGGGCGGAGTCCTGAGCGATCGGGGTGACCTGTGCGATGTTCATGCCCATGATCCTGCTGGCGCCGGCGGACCGCCGACAGTGGCAGCACTGACCACCTCCGATGAATTCCTGCCACCTCCACTGGCAGGATGACCACCGTGCAGCCGCCCCAACGCATCGCCCTCGTCGCCTTCCCGCGCATCCGCGCCTTCGACGTCGCCGTCATCGCCGAGGTCTGGGGCGTCGACCGCACCGACCGCGGTGCCCCGCCCTTCGAACTGCGCCGCTGCGCCCCCGACCGGGCGCCCGTGCAGATGCCCGGCGGGCTCGTCCTCGCCCCCGACCGCGACCTCGACTGGCTCGGCACCGCCGACCTGGTGGTCGTCCCCGGCGTCGACGACCACCTGGCCCCCGTACCGCCGCCCGTCCTGGAGGCGCTGCGCAGCGCCCACGCCGCCGGGACCCCGGTCGCCGCGCTGTGCGGCGGAGCGTTCGTCCTCGCCCAGGCGGGTCTGCTCGACGGCCGGCGGGCCGTCACCCACTGGAACCTCACCCCTCTCCTGACCGCCACCCACCCGGCGGTCCAGGTCGTCCCGGACGCCCTCTTCGTCGAGGACGACGGCATCTGGACCGCGGCCGGAGTCGCCGCCGGCATCGACCTGTGCCTGCACCTCGTCCGTACGGCGCACGGCGCCGAGGCGGCGGCGACCATCGCCCGCGCCATGGTCACCGCCCCCTTCCGCACCGGCACCCAGGCCCAGTTCATCGAGCACCCCGCCCCCGCCCCGGACGACCGCGACCCCTCCGGCACCCTGGCCGCCGTGCGCGAGCGGGCCCTGCGACAGCTCGGCGAACCCCTGACCGTCGCCGACATGGCCGCCTGGGCCGGCATGTCACCGCGCTCCTTCGCCCGCCACTTCACCGCCGGCACGGGCAGGACCCCCATCCAGTGGCTGCTCGACCAGCGCATCGCCGCCGCCCAGCAGCTCCTGGAACGCACCGGCCTGCCCATGCCGGAGATCGCCCGCCGCTGCGGCTTCGGCAGCGAGGTCACCATGCGCCAGCACTTCGCCGCCCGCCTGGCCACCAGCCCCCGCGACTACCGCCGCGCCTTCCGCGCGGCGGGCTGATCGGCGTCGGGGGGAGCGGGTACGGCCCGCCGGCTCAGCCGACCGGCGGCAGCAGGCCGATCGCCCGGTACGCGGTGTCGACCCGCGGCCGGGCGAGCGCCCGCGCCCGCTCGGCACCCGCCCGCAGCACCTCGTCGACGTACTCCGGATCCGCGCACAGCTCCGCATGCCGCTCCCGCAGCGGTCGCAGCAGCTCCACGACGGCGTCCGCCACGTCCCTCTTCAACGCACCGTACGAGCTGTAGCCCGCGGCCAGCTCCTCCGGTTTGCCCTCACCACCCCGGCAGGCGGCGAGGATCTCCAGCAGATTCGCGACGCCGGGCTGCGCCTCGCGGTCGTAGCGGACCTCGCTGCCGCTGTCCGTCACGGCCCGCATGATCTTCTTGCGCACGACGTCCGCCTCGTCGAGCAGATAGACGATGCCGGACGTCTCCGCGTGCGACTTGCCCATCTTCGAGGCGGGGTCCTGCAGGTCCATCACACGAGCCGCCACGGGAGGCAGCACCGCCCGGGGAACGGTGAACGTGGCCCCGTACCGCTGGTTGAAGCGCACGGCCAGATCCCGGGTGAGCTCCACGTGCTGCGCCTGGTCGTCCCCCACGGGAACCTCGTCCGCCCCGTACGCCAGGATGTCCGCGGCCATCAGCGCGGGATACGTCAGCAGGGACAGCCGTACGCTCCCGCCGGTGGCCCGCTCCCGCGCGGACTTCTCCTTGTACTGGATCATCCGCCGCATCTCCCCGTCCGTGGCCGTGCACTCCAGGAGATAGGCCAGGCGGGTGTGCTCGTCGACATGACTCTGGACGAAGAGGGTGCACAGGTCCGGCCGCAGGCCGGCCGCCAGGAACAGCGTCGCTGCCTGCCGGCTGAGCCGGCGCACCCGTGCCGGGTCGTGCTCGACGGTCAGCGCGTGCAGGTCCACCACGCAGAAGAGCGCCTCGGCACGGTGCTGGTCGACCTCGACCCACCGCTGGATCGCGCCGAGGTAGTTGCCCAGGGTGAGGTGGCCGGTGGGCTTGATGCCGCTGAAGATCCTTGCCATCGGTTCGCTGTCTCCTCCGAGGTGGGGACCACCGCCCGGACAGCAAAAACGGCCGCCGAGGCGGCGGCCGTTGGATGCGTACGCGCAGCATGCGCAGGGGGCGGGCCGCCGGTCAGGCGGGCCACCACAGCTGCACGAGCGCACGCGTCGTCATGCCCCGGACCCTACGCGCGGGAAACCCCTTGCGCCACCGGTTTGATGGGGCGTACGGGAGCGTGTAGAGTTCTTCGAGTTGCCACGGCGTCCGCAAGGACGACGGGGCGGCATCTCTCGCCGCACCGGCGGCATCCACTACTGCACGGCCCCTTAACGGGATGGAATTCGGCGTGCCGAATTTCGGACCGGGCTCCGATTAGGAGCCGGGAGGGAAATCCGCTAAAGTAGTGATCACGCCGGGGGCCGAAAGGCCGAAGGCGAGAAAAACCCCGCTCCAACAGGGGGCCGGAAACGAGAAATCGGATCTGGTAAGGTTGGAAACACCGAAGGGAAGCGCCCGGAGGAAAGCCCCAGTAAATATCACTGCGGGTGAGTACGAAGGAAGCGTCCGTTCCTTGAGAACTCA
>NZ_BAAASL010000038.1:0-11088 GCF_039532865.1 Streptomyces luteosporeus | reverse complement strand
GGTCTCAACCGCCATCACGCCCATCCGCCCCCGCGGCCCCCGCCAGCGCCGCTAACACCCTGCTCAAGGACACAGATTGCTTCACACGACATGTCTCATGAGACACACTCAGCGCGAAGATCACTTCCACGCCGACCACGTCGACGGCCTGCCCGGTGTGCTGCACGGGCGGGCGGTGGGCGCCGTCGAGACGACGGCCTTCGCCGACCCGCCGGGGCGGGCGGCCTTCGTCGCCCGCGAGGCCGCCCGGGCCCGGGTGCCCGTCGTCGAGGCGGTGCCGGGGGAGCGGCGCCGCTGGGGAGAGCTGTCCTGGGAGGTGCTGTGGCCACCGGCCGCCGGGACGTCCGCCGTGGCCGAGGACGGCCCCAACGACGCCAGCGTCGTGCTGCTCGTCCGCAGCTCGGGGCTCACGCTCCTGCTGCTGGGCGACCTGGAGCCGCCCGCGCAGCAGGAGCTGTGGGAGACCCACCCCGGCCTGCCGCCCGTGGACGTCGTCAAGGTGGCCCACCACGGCTCCGCCCACCAGGACCCCCGCCTCCTTGCCGGGCTCGCCCCGCGCCTGGCCCTGATCTCGGTGGGCACCGGCAACCCGTACGGGCACCCGGCCGACCGCACGGTGCGGGCGCTGCGCGAGCGCGGCACGGTCGTCCTGCGCACCGACACCGACGGGGCCCTCGCGGTCACGGGCCCCACGACGGCGGTGACGAGCGGCCGCGTACGCCGGAGGCGCCGGGCCCCGGGGCTCCGGCCGTTCCTGACGGGGGATAGAAAGCTGCCATGCACACAACGGATACGGACGCCTATCTCGAGCGCATCGGGGCCCGCCGCCCGGTCGCCCCCACCCTCGGGGCGCTGCGTGAGCTGCACCTGTGCCACGTGACCGCGGTGCCCTTCGAGAACCTCTCCATCCATCTGGGAGAGGAGATCGTCCTGGAGGGCGCGGCCCTGGTCGACAAGGTGGTGCGGCGGGTGCGGGGCGGCTTCTGCTACGAGCTCAACGGTGCCTTCGCCGAACTGCTGACGGCGCTCGGCTACCGGGTGAGCCTGCTGGCGGGCCGAGTGGCGGGCCCGGAAGGAGGCTTTGGCATTCCCTTCGACCACCTGGCCCTGCAGGTGGACATCGAGGGAGAAGGGGAGAGTTCGGAAGGGACGGAGTCGTTCCTGGTGGACGTCGGCTTCGGCCGCAACAGCCAGGTGCCGCTGCGCCTGGCCGAGCGCGGCGAGCAGACGGACCCGTCGGGGGTGTTCCGGCTCGTGGAGACGCAGGAGGGTGACCTGGACGTCGTCAGGAACGGGGAGGTGCAGTACCGCCTGGAGCGGCGGCCGCGGGAGCTGGCCGACTTCGAGGGCGGCAGCTGGTGGCACCGTACGTCGCCGCAGTCGCCGTTCACCCGGTCGGTGCTGTGCTCCCGGCCGACCGGTTCCGGCGGGCGGGTCACCCTCGCCGGACGGACGCTGATCGTCTCCGGCCCCGGTGGCCGGGAGGAGAGGACGCTGACCGATCAGGAGGTGCTGCCCGCGTACCGGGAGCACTTCGGCATCGAGCTGGAGCGCATACCGGAGGTTCGCCCCTTGGCCTAGGGGGCGCCCCGTAGGGGCGCGGGGAACTGCGCGACAGGCCACGACGCGCCCGCAGACGAAGTGCCGTGCTGCGCCCCCGGCCCCCACGGCGGCAGCCGACGCGTCACTCGACCTCGAGCCAGCCGTCGTACTCGTCGGCGAGCTCGCGCAGGGCGGCGACGTCGAGGTCACCGTCGGGGTCCTCGAGGACCACCAGCCACTGGGCGTCCTCGGCGTCGTCCTCGCCGGCGAGCGCCTCGCGCACGATCTGGGGGTCCTCGTCGAGGCCGAAGCGCCGGCCGGCCTCGTCCGCGGCCTCCTCGGCGGCGTCGCGGTCGGGCAGCACGAGCAGGTGCCGGAGGGGTTCTGATGACGTGGAGACATAGGAGGAAGCGCTGGTCACCCGCCCATTGTGCGGCATGGGATCACGGGCGTACGAGGGGGTCTGTCACTGGGGCATGGGATGCTGTTCCCGATGGCCAGGAAGACTGCACCCGACGACCTGCTCGCCCCCGTCACGCTCGCCGTGGGGCAGGAGGATCTCCTCCTCGACCGCGCCGTGCAGGAGGTGGTCGCGGCCGCCCGGGCGGCCGACGCCGACACCGACGTCCGGGATCTGACCCCCGACGCGCTCCAGCCGGGGACGCTGGCCGAGCTGACCAGTCCGTCGCTGTTCGCCGAGCGCAAGGTCGTGATCGTCCGCAACGCGCAGGACCTGTCGGCGGACACGATCAAGGACGTCAAGAGCTATCTGACCGCGCCGGCCGAGGAGATCACCCTCGTCCTGCTGCACGCCGGCGGGGCCAAGGGCAAGGGGCTGCTGGACGCGGCCCGCAAGGCGGGGGCGCGCGAGGTGGCCTGCCCCAAGATGACCAAGCCGGCCGACCGGCTGGCGTTCGTTCGCGGCGAGTTCCGTGCGGTGGGCCGCTCGGCGACGCCGGAGGCCTGCCAGGCGCTGGTCGATGCGATCGGCAGCGACCTGCGGGAGCTGGCGAGCGCCTGCTCCCAGCTCGTCGCGGACATCGAGGGCGCCATCGACGCGGCCGTGGTCGCCCGCTACTACACCGGCCGGGCGGAGGCGTCGAGCTTCACGGTCGCCGACCGGGCCGTGGAGGGCAGGGCGGCCGAGGCGCTGGAGGCGCTGCGCTGGGCCATGGCGACGGGCGTCGCCCCCGTGCTGATCACCAGTGCCCTGGCGCAGGGTGTCCGCTCCATCGGCAAGCTGGCCTCGGCCCCCCGCGGGGCCCGGCCGGCGGATCTGGCCCGGGAGCTGGGCATGCCCCCCTGGAAGATCGACCGCGTGCGCCAGCAGATGCGCGGCTGGTCCGCGGACGGCGTCGCCGCGGCGCTGCGCGCCGTCGCCGAAGCGGATGCCGGGGTGAAGGGTGGCGGCGACGACCCGGAGTACGCCCTGGAGCGTGCCGTGGTCGCCGTGGCCCGGGCCGCCCGCAGCGGCGGCCGCTGACCCGCGGCGTTCGGCCCTACCGGTCTCGGCCCTACTGGTCGAGGAAACGCCCGGAGGCCCGGTGCCGGCCCTGGGGAAAGGGCGGCACCGGGCCTCCGGGGTGGATCGTTGAGCCTCAAGTGGCTCGTGCCGCACCCGCGTGGCGAACGGCCGCGTGCGGCGGGGGTGCCGGGTCCGGAGCGGTTGAGAGGGTCCGCTGAGTCCGTAGCCGGCGATCAGACTGTGTCGTCCGGCCTTACTTGGCGGAGACGAGCTTGGCCAGCGCCGACTTCTTGTTGGCGGCGGCGTTCTTGTGGATGACGCCCTTGCTCGCGGCCTTGTCCAGCTTCTTGCTGGCCAGGCGGACGGCGGCAACGGCCTTCTCGGCGTCGCCGGCGGCGATGGCCTCGCGGGCCGAGCGGATAGCGGTCTTGACCGAGGACTTGACGGCCTTGTTACGCAGGCGCGCCTTCTCGTTGGTCTTGTTCCGCTTCATCTGGGACTTGATGTTCGCCACGAAAGAGCCTTTTCAGGTTCGTTGGATTTCGATCATGTGCCGTGTGCGTGATGAGAGGGCACGACAAGACACAGTGAGCCAGGCTACCAGTACGCGCCCCGGCGTCCCAAACCGGACCGAGGCCGCCGGTCATGGGACCATGGAGGCGTCGTATATCCGACTCCCGCCGAGACTGGCGTTCACACGCCGAAGTCACCGAATGGATCCTGCGTGCCCGCGACCCCTACCAACGTGCCCGAGCCGAGCCGTACCGACCCGGCTCTGATCCGTAACTTCTGCATCATCGCGCACATCGACCATGGCAAGTCGACGCTCGCCGACCGGATGCTCCAGCTGACCGGTGTGGTCGACCAGCGGCAGATGCGTGCGCAGTACCTCGACCGGATGGACATCGAGCGCGAGCGCGGCATCACGATCAAGTCCCAGGCGGTCCGTCTGCCCTGGGCGCCCACCGAGGGCGAGGGTGCGGGTGCCACCCACATCCTGAACATGATCGACACCCCGGGCCACGTCGACTTCACCTACGAGGTCTCCCGGTCCCTGGCCGCGTGCGAGGGCTGCATCCTGCTGGTGGACGCCGCCCAGGGCATCGAGGCGCAGACCCTCGCCAACCTCTACCTGGCGATGGAGAACGACCTCACGATCATCCCGGTCCTCAACAAGATCGATCTGCCGGCCGCCCAGCCGGAGAAGTTCGCCGCGGAGCTGGCCAACCTCGTCGGCTGCGAGCCGGAGGACGTGCTGCGCGTGTCGGCCAAGACCGGCATGGGCGTCGAGGCGCTGCTCGACCGCGTCGTCGCGACCGTCCCGGCCCCGGTGGGCGTCAAGGACGCGCCCGCCCGCGCGATGATCTTCGACTCGGTCTACGACGCCTACCGCGGCGTGGTGACGTACGTGAAGGTCGTCGACGGCACGCTGAGCAAGCGCGAGCGCATCAAGATGATGTCGACCGGCGCCGCCCACGAGCTGCTGGAGATCGGCACCAACTCGCCGGAGATGGTCCCGGCCGACGGCCTGTCCGTCGGCGAGGTGGGCTACCTGATCACCGGCGTGAAGGACGTGCGGCAGTCCAAGGTCGGTGACACCATCACCCAGCTGCACGGCGGTGCCACCGAGGCGCTGGGCGGCTACAAGGACCCCAAGCCGATGGTGTTCTCCGGCCTGTACCCGCTGGACGGCTCGGACTACCCCGAGCTGCGCGACGCCCTCGACAAGCTCCAGCTCAACGACGCCGCACTGGTGTACGAGCCGGAGACCTCGGCCGCCCTGGGCTTCGGCTTCCGCGTGGGCTTCCTCGGCCTGCTGCACCTGGAGGTCATCCGCGAGCGCCTGGAGCGCGAGTTCGGCCTGGACCTGATCGCCACCGCGCCCAACGTGGTCTACCGCGTGATCATGGAGGACGGCGTCGAGCACACGGTGACGAACCCCTCCGAGTTCCCCACCGGCAAGATCGCCGAGGTGTACGAGCCGGTCGTGCGGGCCACCATCCTGGCCCCGAGCGAGTTCATCGGTTCGATCATGGAGCTGTGCCAGACCCGCCGCGGCGTGCTGCTCGGCATGGACTACCTCTCCGAGGACCGCGTCGAGATCCGCTACACCCTGCCGCTCGCCGAGGTCGTCTTCGACTTCTTCGACCAGCTGAAGTCCAAGACCCGCGGCTACGCCTCCCTGGACTACGAGCCCACCGGCGAGCAGACCAGCGAGCTGGTCAAGGTCGACATCCTGCTGCACGGCGACAAGGTCGACGCCTTCTCCGCCATCACGCACAAGGACAAGGCCTACGCGTACGGCGTGCGGCTGGTCGCCAAGCTCAAGGAGCTCATCCCGAGGCAGAGCTTCGAGGTGCCGGTGCAGGCCGCCATCGGCTCGCGCGTCATCGCCCGCGAGACCATCCGCGCCATCCGCAAGGACGTCCTCGCCAAGTGCTACGGCGGTGACATCTCCCGTAAGCGGAAGCTGCTGGAGAAGCAGAAGGAGGGCAAGAAGCGGATGAAGATGGTCGGCAGCGTCGAGGTGCCGCAGGACGCCTTCATCGCGGTGCTCTCCAGCGACGAGGGTGACAAGGGTAAGAAGTGACAGCGCGTGCCCCGGCCGGGTTCCCGGCCGGGGCACGGCGTCATGGAGCCCCTCCGCCGGCCGGCCCTTGATCAGCCGGTTCCGCACTCTTACGCGACGGGCTCTTCCGGCCTACCCTGATCACTGCTCGAAGGTTACTCGCGAGTCACCAGCAACGAGGCGGGCCCCGGAGGATGCCGTGACCGAGACGCAGGCTTTGATCGAGAACCGGCCGCCCTCCGTGGCGACCCTCTTCCTCGACCGGGTCGAGGCCACCCCCGATGCGGAGGCCTACCGCTACCCCGTACCGGCCACCGGCGAGGGGCCCGACACGTGGGCCGCCCTGACCTGGCGCCAGGCCGCCGACCGCGTCTTCGCCGTCGCCGCCGGCCTCATCGACCTCGGCATCCTCCCCGAGGAGCGCGTCGCCCTGGCCTCCGCCACCCGCGTCGAGTGGATCCTGGCCGACCTCGGCATCATGTGCGCCGGCGCCGCCACCACCCCCGTCTACCCCAGCACCGACGCCGACGAGACCGCCTTCATGCTCGCCGACGCCGAGTGCCGCATCCTGATCGCCGAGGACGCCGCCCAGCTCGCCAAGGCCCGGCTGCGCCGTGCCGAGCTGCCCGGCCTCGCCCACGTCGTGGTGATCGACGCCGCCGACGCCACCCCCGCCGAGGGCGACCCCGAGGGCTGGGTCCTCTCCCTCGCCGACCTCGAGAAGCGCGGCACCGCCCTGCTCGAACGCCGCCCGCAGGCCGTCCGCGAGCGCATCGAGGCCCTGCGCCCCGAGCAGCTGGCCACCCTCATCTACACCTCCGGCACCACCGGCCGCCCCAAGGGCGTACGGCTGCGGCACGACGCCTGGTCGTACATGTCCCGGGCGATCGAGGCCACCGAGCTGGTGCGTCCCGACGACGTGCAGTACCTGTGGCTGCCGCTCGCCCACGTCTTCGGCAAGGTGCTCACCACCGGCCACATCGCCGTCGGGCACATCACCGCCGTCGACGGCCGCATCGACAAGATCGTGGAGAACCTGCCGGTCGTGCGGCCCACCTACATGGCCGCCGTCCCGCGCATCTTCGAGAAGGTCTACAACGGCGTCGCCGCCAAGGCCCGCGCCGCCGGCGGAGCCAAGTACAAGATCTTCCGCTGGGCCGCCGACGTCGCCCGCGAGTACGCCAAGGTCTCCCAGGACAACTACCGCCGCACCGGCAGCAAGGCCGTCCCCTTCGCCCTCGCCGCCAAGCACCGCGTCGCCGACGCCCTCGTCTACGCCAAGATCCGCGAGGCGTTCGGCGGCCGCCTGCGCGCCTGCGTCTCCGGCGCCTCCGCCCTCGCCCCCGACATCGGCTACTTCTTCGCCGGTGCCGGCATCCACATCCTGGAGGGCTACGGCCTGACCGAGACCAGCGCCGCCAACCTCGTCAACCCCGGCGACGCCTACCGCACCGGCACCGTCGGCAAGCCCCTGCCGGGCACCGAGGTGCGCATCGCCGACGACGGCGAGATCCTGCTGCGCGGCCCCGGCGTCATGGAGGGCTACCACCGCCAGCCGGAGAAGACCGCGGAGGTGCTGGAGTCCGACGGCTGGTTCCACACCGGCGACATCGGCGAACTCTCCCCGGACGGCTACCTGCGCATCACCGACCGCAAGAAGGACCTCATCAAGACCTCCGGCGGCAAGTACGTCGCCCCCGCCGAGATCGAGGGCCGCTTCAAGGCCGTGTGCCCGTTCGTCTCCAGCATCCTCGTACACGGCGCCGACCGGAACTACTGCACCGCCCTCATCGCCCTCGACGGCCCCGCCGTCCTCGACTGGGCCAAGGACCACGGCCTGGCCGGCAAGCCGTACGCCGAGGTGGTCGCCGCCCCCGAGACCCACGCCATGGTCGAGGGCTACGTGCAGCGGCTCAACGAGGGCCTGCAGCGCTGGCAGACGATCAAGAAGTTCCGCCTGCTGCCGCGCGAGCTGGACGTCGAGCACGGCGAACTCACCCCCAGCCTCAAGCTCAAGCGGCCGGTCGTCGAGCGCACGTACAAGGACCTGATCGAGGAGATGTACGCAGGAGCACGCGAGGCGTGAGGGGCCCGGACGGCGGCTCCTGCCCCGTCCTTCGCGCCCCATGCCCGCCGTACTCCCAAAGCGTCCACTTGCCCAACTCGGCGCACCTGGGCACCGCCCGTCTGTCACTCTGGCGGTGGTGAATTCCGCACTATGCCGTAAGCGGTCAGGAGCGTCACCGTGAGGACATCGCCAACGTCCGGAAACGGCACGCCGGTTGCCCGCGCACCCTCCCGCAGAGCGGGCGCGCAGGGCACCGGCGGCTGCACGGGCGAGACGGCCACCGCCCGCACCAGCCTGCCCGGCGACGCCCGCGCGCCCTCCGCCGCCCGCCGCTTCGTCCGCACCGTGCTCGCCGGCTGGAACGCCCACGACGTGGTCACCTACGACGCCACGCTGCTGGTCAGCGAGCTCGTCACCAACGCCGTGGTGCACGCCGGCACCTCCGTCGACCTCGAATGCCGCCTCGATCCGGCCCGTGGCGGCAGCCTCGTCGTGGAGGTCACCGACCACCACCCCACCCGCGAGTTCCGCGCCCGCCGCCCCGCTCCCGGAGAGCGCGACGGCCCCGCCCACTGCGGCCGCGGCCTGCGCCTGGTCGCCGAGCTCGCCGAGACCTGGGGCACCGCCTACCGCCGCACCGACAAGACGGTGTGGTTCCACCTGCCCACCAGCCGCCCCGACCGCGCCGGCGAGCTGCCCGCCCTCTCCGACCAGGCGCTCCTGCGCGACCTGCGCGTCGCCGAGAGCCTCGGCCCCGGTTCCTGCCCCGAGCTCCCCGCCCGGCCGCCCGCCGAGGCCGGCCGCCACCGCGCCCTGTCCTTCCTCGCCGAGGCCTCCGAGCTGCTCGCCGGCCAGTTCGAGGAGGACACCGTCGCCTCGCTGGCCGCCCAGCTCGCCGTCCCCCGGCTGGCCGACTGGTGCGCCGTGTGGCTCGACGCCGAGTCCGCCCCCGGCACCATCCACCCCGCCCCGCGCCTGTCCTGCGTCTGGCACGCCGACGAACGCCGCACCGAGCCCCTGCGCGCCGCCCTCCTGCACGCCCCGCCCCTGCTGCCCGCCACCGGCCGCCCCGTCCCTTGGCCCTACCGCCAGGACCCGCCCGGCGCCGCACCCGCCGGCACCCCGCCCGGGCCCGCCCTCGCCTGCCGCCTCGTCGCCGGCGGCCGGGCCCTGGGCACCCTCCTGCTCGGCCGCACCGCCGGCCCCGGCCTCGGCGACGACGTCACCGGCCTCACCGAGGACTTCGCCCGCCGCCTCGCCCAGGCCCTCGCCTCCGCCCGGCAGTACACCCGCCAGGCCACCATCAGCACCATCCTCCAGCGCGGCCTGCTGCCCCGCGGCGTCGCCCACATCCCCGGCATCGACAAGGCCGTCGTCTACGAACCCTGCGGCGACACCGCCGCCGGCGGCGACTTCTACGACGTCTTCGCCGCCGGCGACGACCGCTGGTGCTTCGCCCTCGGCGACGTCTGCGGCAGCGGCCCCGAAGCCGCCGTCACCACCGGCCTCGTCCGCCCCTGGCTGCGCCTGCTGGCCAAGGAGGGCTACGGCGTCGCCGACGTGCTCACCCGCCTCAACCGCATGCTCGCCGAGGAGGCCGCCGAGGACGCCCCCGGCCCCGCCCCCCGCTTCCTCTCCCTCCTCCACGGGCAGCTCGCGCCCCGCACCGACGGCGGCTCCGGCGTCCGCTGCACCCTCGCCAGCGCCGGCCACCCCCTGCCCCTCCTGCTGCGCCCCGACGGCTCCGTACGGGCCGTGGGCGCCCCGCAGATACTGCTCGGTGTCGTCGAAGAGGTCGCCTACGGCAGCCAGACCTTCGACATGGCCGCCGGCGACACCCTGCTGTGCGTCACCGACGGCGTCACCGAGCGCAAGGCCGGCAACCGCCTCTTCGACGACGCCGACGGCCTGGCCGCCACCCTCAGCGCCTGCACCGGCCTGACCGCCGAAGGCGTCGCCCGGCGCATCCGCGACGCCGTCCACGCCTTCGCCCCCACCCCTCCCGACGACGACCTCGCCCTGCTGGTGCTCCGGGCCGAGTGACCCCCGGCATGACGGACAATGGACCCCATGCCTTCCGTACTGCCTGACGGCGAGCCCATGCCCGAGGACGGGGCACTGCCCCACCACGCCCTCGCCGGCTCCGGGCAGCGGCCCCTCGGTTTCTACCTGCACGTCCCCTACTGCGCCACGCGCTGCGGGTACTGCGACTTCAACACCTACACCGCCAGTGAGCTGCGCGGCTCCGGCGGCGCGCTCGCCTCCCGCGACACCTACGCCGAGACCGTCGCCGACGAGATCCGCCTCGCCCGCAAGGTGCTCGGCGACGACCCGCGCCCGGTCGAGACGGTCTTCGTCGGCGGCGGCACCCCCACCCTGCTGCCCGCCGCCGACCTCGGCCGCATGCTCGCCGCCCTCCGCGACGAATTCGGCCTGGCCGAGGACGCCGAGGTCACCACCGAGGCCAACCCCGAATCCGTCGATCCCCGCTACCTGGACGAACTGCGCGCCGCCGGCTTCAACCGCATCTCCTTCGGCATGCAGAGCGCCCGGCAGCACGTCCTGAAGATCCTCGACCGCACCCACACCCCCGGCCGCCCCGAGGCGTGCGTCGCCGAGGCCCGGGAAGCCGGCTTCGACCACATCAACCTCGACCTGATCTACGGCACGCCCGGAGAGAGCGACGACGACTGGCGCGCCTCCCTCGACGCCGTCCTCGGCGCCGCCCCCGACCACGTCTCCGCCTACGCCCTCATCGTCGAGGAAGGCACCCAGCTCGCCCGCCGCATCCGCCGCGGCGAGGTGCCCATGACCGACGACGACGTGCACGCCGACCGCTACCTCATCGCCGACGAGACCCTCTCCGCGGCCGGCTACGCCTGGTACGAGGTCTCCAACTGGGCCACCACCGAAGCCGCCCGTTGCCGCCACAACGAGCTCTACTGGCGCGGCGCCGACTGGTGGGGCGCCGGCCCCGGAGCCCACTCCCACGTCGGCGGCGTGCGCTGGTGGAACGTCAAGCACCCCGGCGCCTACGCCCAGGCCCTGACCGAGGGCCGCTCACCGGGCGCCGGCCGCGAGATCCTCACCGACGAGGACCGCCGCGTCGAACGCGTCCTGCTGGAGCTGCGGCTGGAGGAGGGCTGCCCGCTGTCCCTCCTGCGCCCGGCGGGCCTGGCTGCGGCCGAGCGCGCCCTGGCGGACGGTCTCCTGAGGCCCGAGGCGTACGCGGCGGGGCGCGCGGCCCTGACGCTGCGGGGGCGGCTGCTGGCCGATGCGGTGGTGCGGGACCTGGTGGACTAGGGGGGGGCGCCTGCGGCGGGCCGAGCCCCGGTCCCGCCCTCTCCCCGTCTCCTAGCGGGGCTGCGCCCCCTAGCACCCCCCGGACCGGGCTGCGCCCGGTGTCCTCAAACGCCGGACGGGCTGTTCAGCCCGTCCGGCGTT
>NZ_BAAASL010000037.1:0-11591 GCF_039532865.1 Streptomyces luteosporeus | reverse complement strand
GGCCGGAGGCGGTCACGTCCAGGCCGGTGACGGACCCGCCCGAGGACTCCACGGCCGTGGTCAGCTCGCTGACCGCGGTCCCGCTCGCGGGAACCTCCAGCCGGACCGTCATCGAGTACGAGACGCTAGGCGCCGTTGCCATGGCCGCTTTCCTCTGCTTTCGCTTGTTTCGCTGTAGCGCGCGTCACGAGGACGCGACATCCGCGCACCGGGGTGCGGGACGTCCGATCGTCCCACCTACCCGTCGGTAGGGGGTAACCAGCCTCGGTTTTTGAAAGAAATCTTCCGGAATACGGGAGGAAAAATGCCGACGGGCGTCCTTTCCCAGAGGATCCCGGAGGATCCCGAAGGAAAGAACGCCCGTCGTACCAAGCTGACGACACCGACCCGCCATGCTCGCCTCGCGGCAAGTGGTCGCTCGTAGCGACTAAGGTTGGGCCCGGGGGCTTGGATCGAGCCGGTGTCGCATCCAGGCTAACAAACCCGCCCGCGAAGTCATTCCGTCAGGCGGCCTTCCACCCGCAGAACGTCAGATCGGGTGCCGCGAGCGGGCCGGATGGCGCAGGCGCGCACCCGGCCCGGGAGCCCCTCCCCGTCAGTCCCGCAGCAGGTCGGGCACCCCGTGCTCGTCCGGGTCGTCCCGCTCCCCCGACAGCACCGTCAGGCGCTGCGTGGCGCGGGTCAGGGCCACGTAGAGCACCCGCAGGCCGGCCGGGGACTCGTCGGCGATCTCGGCGGGCGAGACCACGACCGTCGCGTCGTACTCCAGGCCCTTGGCCTCCAGGCTGCCGAGCACCACGACCCGCTCGCCGAGGCCGGCCAGCCAGCCGCGGGCCTGCTCGCGCCGGCCCATGGGGACGACGACGCCGACCGTGCCCTCGACGTCGGCCAGCAGGTGCAGCACCTCGTCGCGGGTGCGGCCGGCGAGGTCGTCGCCGGCCACGGTGAAGCGGGGCTCGATGCCGGTGGAGCGCACGGCGCGGGGGGCGCGCATGCCGGGCATGGCCAGGGCCAGCACCTTGGCGGCCAGCTCGGCGATCTCGGCGGGGTTGCGGTAGTTGACGGTGAGCTCGAAGCGGCGGCGGGGGCGGGTGCCCAGCGCCTCGTCGCGGGCGGCGGCCGCCTCGTCGGGGTCGGACCAGGAGGACTGGGCCGCGTCGCCGACGATCGTCCAGGTGGCGTGCCGGCCGCGGCGGCCGACCATGCGCCACTGCATGGGCGTGAGGTCCTGGGCCTCGTCGACGATGACGTGGGCGTAGTCGCGGCGCTCCTGGGCCAGCCGCTCGGCGCGCTCGCGGCGGGTCTCGGAGCGCTGCGGCATCAGCTCCTCCAGGCCGGTCAGCGCGTCCAGCGGGTCCATCTCGCGGGGCTGGCGGGGGCGCGGCGGCACGCCGAGCAGGGTCTCCAGCTCGTCGAGGAGGGCCACGTCGTGCACGGAGAGCGGGCCGGTGCCGGCGGCGTCCAGGCGGCGCAGCGAGCGGGCCACGAGCCGCACTTCGCGCGGGCCCAGCACCCGGCGCGAGAAGCGGCCCAGCCGCTTGTCGTCGGCGAGGCAGGCCAGCACCCGGCGCGGGGTGAGCTCGGGCCACCAGGCGTCGAGGAAGGCGGTGAAGGAGTCCTCGGTGGTGATGTCCTCGTCGAACGCCGAGCGGGCCTCGGCGGCGAGCTCGGGGTCGGTGTAGCGCCTGGGGCCGCCGGCACGGGACCACAGTGCGTCGAGGATCAGCCGGCGGGCGCGCGGGCGCAGCAGGTTGACGGGGGCGGTGCCGCCGAGGGCGCTCTGGCGGATGCGCCCGAGGTCCTCGGCGTCGAGCTCGACGCGGGCGCCGAAGGCGACGACGCGCAGCCGCTCGGGCACCTCGGTGCCGGCGGGCGGGATCTCCAGGGCGCCGCGGACGGCCTTGCGCAGCACCTTGACCATGCGGGAGGAGCCCTTGACGCGGGCGACGGCCGGCTCGTCGTACACCTCGGCCTCGGCGCCGTCGACGAGGGAGCCGACGGCGCGGATGGCGACCTGGCCCTCCTCGCCGAGGGAGGGCAGGACGCCCTCGGTGTAGGCGACGAGCAGCGGGGTCGGGGAGACGACGAGGATGCCGCCGGCGTAGCGGCGGCGGTCCTGGTAGAGCAGGTACGCGGCGCGGTGCAGGGCGACGGCGGTCTTGCCGGTGCCGGGGCCGCCCTCGACCTCGGTGACCGAGGCGGCGGGGGCACGGATGACCAGGTCCTGCTCGGCCTGGATGGAGGAGACGATGTCGCGCATCGTGTGGCTGCGGGCCTGGCCCAGGGCGGCCATGAGGGCGCCGTCGCCGACGACGGGCAGCTCGGTGCCGTCGAGGGTGGTGGTGAGCTCGGGGCGCAGCAGGTCGTCCTCGACGCCGAGGACGCGCCGGCCCTTGGAGCGGATGACGCGGCGGCGCACGACGCGGCCGGGGGCGACGGGGGTGGCGCGGTAGAAGGGCGCCGCGGCCGGGGCCCGCCAGTCGATGACGAGCGGGGAGTAGTCGGCGTCGAGGACGCCGAGGCGGCCGATGTGGAGGGTTTCGGCGATCTCGGCGCGGTCGCCGTGGACGGCGTCGTCGGCGGGTTCGACGGAGGTGTAGGCGCCGTCGGGGCCCTTCTTGCCGTCCTTGCCGCGCAGCAGGTCGATGCGGCCGAAGAGGAAGTCCTCGAACTCGCTGTTCAGCCGGTTGAGGTGGACGCCGGCGCGGAACACCTGGGCGTCCCGTTCGGCGAGCGCGCCCGGCGTGCCGACCTGGCCGCGCTTGGCGGCGTCGTCCATGAGGAACTCCGCCTCGTGGATCTTCTCCTCGAGACGCCGGTACACCCGGTCCAGATGGTGCTGTTCGGCACCGATCTCACGGTCGCGGACCCCGTCGGGTTCCATCGCCGGTCCTGTCGCCACTCGCGCGTCCGTGGCGTTCTGCGCGGCCACCCAGGCCCCCTTCTGCTGTGCGTAGGGCAGCCGTCAACCGTACGCGAACAGGGGTGCCGACGCACCTGTCAGGACATGAGGGGTTTGCCACGAGTGTCACCCGTTGACGAAGCGCCCTCGGTCACTCCAGGGGGACGGTCGCCAGGCGGCGGCCGTCGAGCGTGCGGACCTCGAAGCGGGCGATGTCGGCGCGGTTGAAGGCGGCGCCGCCGTGGGTGTACAGGGGCTCCCGGTCCGCTTTGTCGCCCTTGTCCAGGCCGTAGCCGGGTGCCGGGACGGCCCAGGTGGTCACCGTCTGCTCCTGCCCGTCGCGGCCGACGGCGACGAGGTCGCAGGTCAGCGGGCCCCTGACGTTGCCCAGTTTGAGGGCGACGTGGGTGCCCCAGGGCTTGTCCTGCAGGGAGACGGTGGCGTCGACCTTGGTCGCGGGGTCGACGGCGCCCTTCTTGTCGCCCTCCTCGTACATCTGCCGGGCGGCGCCGGCTCCGCTGTGGCCGGGCGTGTCGTGGCCGGTCAGGGCGGCTCCGGCCAGCGGGCCGGCGACGATCAGCGCGGCGGCCGCGGCGACGAGCCACAGCCGGCGGGTCCGGCGGGCGCGGCGCGTGGCGCCGACCTCGTCGAGCAGCGCGTCCAGCATCCGCGGGGGCGGCTGCGGGGTCGGGGCGGCCGGGTCGGGGGTGGCTTCCTTGAGGTCGGCGAGCAGGGGGGCGAGGCCCATGAGCCCGTCGAGTTCGGCGCCGCAGCGCTCGCAGCCGGCGAGGTGCTCCTCGAAGCGGGCGGCCTCGGCCGCGTCCAGGGTGCCGAGGGCGTAGGCGCCGACCGCGGTGTGCCCGGGGTCCGGTGCTGCCGGGCGGTTCATGGCGTCACTCCTCGTTCCTCGAGCGAGAGCCGCAGCGAGCGCAGGGCGTAGAAGACCCTGGACCTGACGGTGCCGGCGGGTATGCCGAGGGCTTCGGCGGCTTCGCTCACGGTGCGTCCTTTGAAGTAGGTCTCGATGAGGGCCTCTCGGTGGGCGTCGGTCAGGTCCCCCAGGGCCTCGGAGAGGGTCATCAGGCGCAGGGCGCGGTCGATCTCGTCGGCGGCGGGCAGCAGTTCGAGGGGCGCGGCGTCGGCCTCGGGCGGCCGGGCCTGCCGGCTGCGGTGGTGGTCGATGACGATGCGCCGGGCGACGGTGACGAGCCACGGCCGTACGGAGCCGGTGGCGCCGCGCAGCCGGTCGGCGTTGCGCCAGGCGCGCAGCAGCGTCTCCTGGACGACGTCCTCGGCCCGCTGCCGGTCGCCCGCCACGAGCCGGAGCACGAAGCCCAGCAGCGGGCCGGCGTGCTCGGCGTAGAGGGACCGCATGAGCTCCTCGTCGGGACTGGTCCTGTCGGCCACGGCGGCATCCTTGCGCACGTCTTCCCCCTGGGTCGATAGCGCGTCGAGAGGGAGTACGGGCGGCAGCCGGCGGCCGTTCAGCGGCGGTGCGGTCCGCGGCCGGCTGCACCGGCTGACGGTGCCTGGCCGTGCCGTGCACGGCGGACTACCTGTTCGGCTCCTGGGTCGTGCCGGCCCGCCGCCGGTGGCGGGCCACCCGCTCGCGGTTGCCGCACACCTCGCTGGAGCACCAGCGCCTGCGGTGCCCGCGCGAGGTGTCGAGGTAGACCAGGGAGCAGCTGCGGCCCGCGCAGCGGCGCAGCCTGCCGCGGGCGGCGGGGTCGGTGAGCAGTTCGACGGCGTCCCGGGCGATCTGCCCGAGGAGGGCGTCGCAGTCCACCGCCGAGGCGAGGCTGCGCACGAGCAGGCCGCCCGCGTCGCGGCCGGCCTGCGGCGCGGGCGGGGACGCGGCGGCGAGCGCGTTGACCGTCTGCAGGTCGGGGTCGGCGGCACGGCCGTCGACCTCGTCCTGCACGACGCGCAGCAGCACCGCGCGGGCGGCCCGGAAGCGGGCGAGCCAGGCGGTGTCCACCGCCTCCAGCGGGGTGCCGTGCGGGACGATGCCGGCGCCGAGCAGCCAGGCACGCAACCGGCGGGGGCTGTCGAGCCGTTCCTCGGGCTGTGCCGTGGCCAGCAGGTCGAGGCAGAGTCTGCCGCAGTCGAACCGCAGGCCGTACGGGCCGCCGGGGGCCGCTGCCGGTGCCATGGGTGTCACCCTTTCCCCTCACGGATCCTGCCCCGCGCCTCCAGGGTGCCCCCGTGGCACGGCCCACGGGAAGAACGGCCCGTGCGGGAAAGGTCCTAGGAGAAGAAGGACTTGGCCGCCAGGAGGGCGTCGTTGTCCGCCTCGACGTCGCCCGGTGCGTTGCCCTGGCCGAGGAGGGTGCCGCCCCACTGCATGCCCATGTACTCCGCGGAGGCGCTCAGCATGCCCGTGAAGGAGTCGGTGATGCCGGGCTTGGCGGCGCCGTTGGCGGCGGTGATGCCCCACAGGGTGCGGCCGGCCATCCGCTGCTTGAAGTCCGCGCCGGGCAGGACGAGCCAGTTCACCCAGTGGTCGAAGTAGAGCTTGGTGGAGGCGGAGACGCTGTACCAGTACAGCGGGGAGGCTATGACGAGGTCGGTGGCGTCGAGGGTGGCGTCCAGCAGCAGGCGCTCGGAGGCGGACAACTCGGCGGGGACGCCCGCTTCGGTGTGGCGCGGGTCCTCGAAGGGGGGCAGGGGGTGCTCGCTCAGGCGCAGCCAGCGCTGGGGGACGTCCTGCGGCAGCTGGGCGGCGGCGTGGCGGGCGAGCGCCTCGGTGTTGCCGCCTTCGCGACCACTGCCCAGGAGGAAGAGAAAACTACGGCCCGCGAAGCCGGAGCTCCGGTCATTTTCAGTCATGCGCTGGTCAACGCCGTTCAACAGGCCACCATTCCCGGCCTCATGACGGAGGGTCCGCCGCCCCCTTCACAGCCTGCGGTCGCGTGCGGCGGCGCAGCACCAGCCCCACCGCTCCTGCGGCCAGCACGGCGACGCCTGTGCCGGCCGCCACCACCGCCACGACCAGCGTCGTGCGGTCCGGGCCGCCGTGCGCGGCCGGTGCCACGGTGGCCGTGACCGCGGGCGAGGTGACCAGCAGCTGCCCCGTGCGCCGGACGCGCCCGTGGTGGCTGACGACCGTCACCGGGTAGCTCCCCGGCGCCAGGGCGCGGCGGACGCGGGCCGCACCGAAGTAGCGGGGGTCGTCGCCGTCGCCGGCCTTGCTGTCGTCCCGCCGCAGGGCGACGGAGCGTTCGAAGGCGGGCGAGGCGGCCGTCAGGCTCTCCTCCTCCCCCGGATCGGGTGAGGCGTCGCGCCACAGGACGTTGACGGTGCCGCCGGCCGCGACCCGGTGGCCGGCTGCGCGGGCGTCCTCCGGGTGGGCGGAGGGACGGAAGAACGCCGGTCCGCGCACCCTGCCGGTCCAGTCGCCGTCCCCCGGCCGCGCCGCGCGCACCACGAGCGGCCGCTCGGCGATCCTGCGGCCCCCGGGCCCGGTCAGCGTCACCTTGTACGTGCCGTCCCCGGCCCCGGGCTTCACGACGGCCGGCGCCGTGAACATCCGCGGGTTGTGCCAGTCCTCGCCGTGCGCATCGTGCCGCAGGCGCACCGGCGAGCGCAGGACGGGCGAGGTGACGGTGAAGGCGTCGCCCCTCTCGCCCGGGAAGAGATCGTCGAAGAACAGCCCGAGCCGCTCCCCCGGCCGCACCTCCCTCCGGGCGGAGACGGTGAAGCTCGGCCGGCGGGCCGCCTCGACGCGCACCCGGTCCTCGGCGACCACCCGCCCGCCGGCGTGCACGCGCAGCGGGTACGAGCCCGGGGCGGCGCGCATCGCCACCGCGGGGCGCGCATGGAATCCGCGCCCGCCGGCATCGCCGTACGGCGCCAGGCGCACGGGCCGGGCGAAGGCGGGCGAGGTGACGGTGACCTGCCCGGCGCCGGCCCGCAGCCCCCGCACGTCGACGTCGATCAGCTCGCCGGGCCGGCTGCCGAAGGCGCCGCCCAGCAGCAGGTGCACCCCGCCCGGGCTCTCGCCGGCGGCGACGGCCGGCCCGCCCTGCACGCCCAGCCACAGCACCCCCGCGCCCGCCAGCGCGAGGGCCGCTCGCATCCGCTCCGCCTTCACGGCCACCCCCTGTCGTTCACGGTAGTGACGAACTTCTCCCCGGGGTACCGCCCGTCGAGACCTGCTCCGGGACGCAAAAAAGCCCCCGGCCGCGAGGCCAGGGGCTTTTCCACCATGGGATGAGTGGAGATGGCGGGAATCGAACCCGCGTCCAACGGTGCAGAACCAGGGCTTCTCCGAGCGCAGTCCGCTGCGATTTTCTCGGCCCCGGAGATCACACGGACAAGTCTCCGACGGGCTCAGCCACTGTGTGGTTTCCCACCAGGCCCCGTGGCCGGGCCCAGTGGTTTAGTTCCCTCAATGATGCCAGGATCCGGGTCGGGAACAGTCCCGGGCTGACACTTCGCAGGTCGCTACTTAGGCAGCGAGGGCGAAGGAATCGCGCTTGGTGTTGGCGATTATTGGTTGCGACATATGGTTTACGAGATCATTGCCGCTTCCTCGGCTCGCTTCCCCTGCTTCGACATCCGCTGTCGAAACCGATCATCCCCATGTTGTTTTTTCAAGGTGCGCACCCCGGACCTGCCGGTGTGCGATGCGCCCATCGTACGTGACCAACGCACGACGGTGCCAGCGTATTCCCCGCGGGGTCACCCCTTGGCGCGCTGGCGGCGGCGGGCCGAGGCGATGGCGCGGTCCGCCTCGCGGCGGTCCTGCTTCTCGCGCAGGGTCTGCCGCTTGTCGTACTCCTTCTTGCCCTTGGCCAGGGCGATCTCGACCTTGGCCCGGCCGTCCTTGAAGTACAGCGAGAGCGGCACGATCGTGTGCCCCGTCTCGTCCGCCTTCGAGGCGAGCTTGTCGATCTCCGCTCGGTGCAGCAGCAGCTTGCGCTTGCGCCGGGCGCTGTGGTTCGTCCACGTCCCCTGGCTGTACTCCGGGACGTGCACGTTGTGCAGCCACGCCTCGCCGCCGTCGATGTGGACGAAGCCGTCCACCAGCGAGGCCCGGCCCTGGCGCAGCGACTTGACCTCGGTGCCGGTGAGCACCAGGCCGCACTCGTACGTGGTCAGGAGGTGGTAGTCGTGCCGCGCCTTCTTGTTCTGCGCGATCAGCTTGCGACCTGTCTCTTTAGCCATAGCGTCGTCATTCTCGCACTACGACCCGCCCCCGAGGCCACTCAATACCGTGCGGGCCCGGTGCTCGGCGTCCTCGCGCACCACCAGGTCGGGCACGATGCCGCTGTCGTCGACGGCCCGCCCCGAGGGCGTGCGGTAGTGGCCCACGGTGAGCTCGGCCACGGAGCCGTCGGCCAGCCGCGTGGGCATCTGCACCGAGCCCTTGCCGAACGTGGGCGCGCCCACGACGATCGCGCGGCCGCGGTCCTGCAGGGCCCCGGCCAGCAGCTCCGCGGCGCTCATGGTGCCGCCGTCGACCAGCACCACCAGGGGCCGGCGGGTGTCCCCGCCCGGCTCGGCCCGCAGCGCGTGCTGCCGGCCGCGGATGTCGTACGTGGCCACGGGGCCGCCGTCGAGGAACGCGGAGGCGGCCGTCGTGGCCTCGGTGATCAGCCCGCCGGAGTTGCCCCGCAGGTCCAGCAGGACCCCCTCCCCCGGCGCGGCCGAGCGCACCGCATCGCGCACCCGCTCGCCCGTGCCCCGGGTGAAGGCGGCCACCTTGATCACGGTGGCGGGCGCCGCCTCGTCCTCGCCGTCCACCCGCTCGACCTGGACGCTCGGGGTGACCAGCCGCTCCCGCTGCAGGGTGCGCTCCCAGCGCCGGTCCTCCCGCTCCAGGCCGAGGCGCACGCAGGAGCCGGCGCCGGCGGGGGCGAGGCCGCGCAGCAGGGAGACCACCTCGGTGACGGGCCGGCCGGTCACCTCGGCGCCGTCGACGGTGCGCAGGCGGTCGCCGGGGACGAGGCCGGCCCGCTCGGCCGGCCCGCCCGGGCGGACCCCGTCGATCTCGATCACCCCGCCGCCCGCGCGCCGGACGGTCAGGCCGACGCCGACGTAGGCGCCGTCGAGGGCGAGCGCGAACCCCTCGTACTCCCGGGCGCTGTAGACCGCGCTCCAGGTGTCGCCGCTGCGGCCGAGGACCTCCGCGGCGGCGTCCGCACCGGACTTGCCGTCCGCCCGGGCCCGCGCGGCGGCGTCGTCGAGCGGGCCGCGGTCGACCCCGCCGCGGGCCGCGGGCAGGGAGCCCGCCGGCCGGGCGGCCGTGCGCTCGCCGTCGCGCGCCGCAGTGGTGGACCCCTCGTGCGGCCGCGAGACCACGCCCCAGGCGCCGGTGGCGGCGCCGGCCGCGACCACGCCCGCGAAGACCAGCGTCAGGGCGCCCGCGCGCCTGACGCGGCGCGGCGGGACGTACGCCGTGACACTCCTCGTGGGGCCGGGCATGCGCGTGAGTCTAGGACACCGAAGGGCGCCGTACGGTGAGTTGACCGTACGGCGCCCTCGGCGCGGATCCGCTGCGGGTGTCAGACCTTGAGGTACTTCCGCAGGGCGATGAAGGCGGCCAGCGCGGGCATCAGGAGGCCGATGGCCAGCACCAGGGGCAGCTTGGTGAGCACCGCGTCCCAGCCGATGAACTGCACGACGTCGATCTGGTGGGCGAGCCAGTTGTTCACCAGGAAGTACTGGCCGCACACCAGCAGCACCCCCGCGAAACCGGCGCCCAGCAGCCCGGCGAAGGCGGCCTCCATGATGAAGGGGATCTGGATGTAGAAGCTGGAGGCGCCGACCAGGCGCATGATGCCGGTCTCGCGCCGGCGGCTGAACGCCGAGACGCGCACGGTGTTGACGATCAGCATCAGGGCCACGACGAGCATCAGCGCCATGACGCCCAGCGCCGCGAGGTTCATGCCGTTGAGGAGGTTGAGCAGCGGTTCGAGGGTCTTGCGCTGGTCCTCGACCTCCTGGACGCCGGCCCGCTGGGAGAAGGCGCTGGAGATGACCTTGTACTTGGAGGGGTCCTTGAGCTTGACGCGGAAGGACTCCTGCATCTGGTCGGGGGTCAGGAAGCCGGCGATCGGCGACTTGCCGAACTGCTCCTTGTAGTGCTTGTACGCCTCGTCCGCGGTCTCGAACTGGACCTTCTGGACGACCGGCATCTTCTCCAGGTCGGCACGGATCTGCTTCTTCTGCTCCTCCGTGACCGCACCCTTGGCACAGGCCGGCTGGGACTCCGCGTCGTTCTTGTTGCAGAGGTAGATGGAGACGTTGACCTTGTCGTACCAATAGCCCTTCATCGTGCTCACCTGCTCGCGCATGAGCAGGGAGCCGCCGAAGAGGGCGAGGGAGAGCGCGACGGAGACGATGACCGCGAAGGTCATCGTGAGGTTGCGGCGGAGACCGACGCCGATCTCCGACAGGACGAACTGGGCGCGCATGGCGTCTTCCCGGTGCCTTTCCGTGCGGTGTCAGTGCTGGTAGCCGTAGACGCCGCGCGACTGGTCGCGCACGAGACGGCCCTGCTCGAGCTCGATGACGCGCTTGCGCATCTGGTCGACGATCTGCTGGTCGTGGGTGGCCATGATGACCGTGGTGCCGGTCCTGTTGATCCGGTCCAGCAGCTTCATGATGCCCACGGACGTCTGGGGGTCCAGGTTGCCGGTCGGCTCGTCGGCGATCAGCAGCAGGGGGCGGTTGACGAACGCCCGGGCGATCGCCACGCGCTGCTGCTCACCGCCGGAGAGCTCGCCGGGCATCCGCTGCTCCTTGCCGCCGAGCCCGACCAGTTCCAGGACCTGCGGCACGGCCTTGCGGATCTCGCCGCGCGGCTTTCCGATGACCTCCAGCGCGAAGGCCACGTTCTGCGCCACCGTCTTGTTGGGCAGCAGCCGGAAATCCTGGAAGACGGTGCCGAGCTGCCGGCGCATGTGCGGCACTTTCCAGTTGGACAGCCGTGCCAGGTCCTTGCCCAGCACGTGCACCTGTCCGTGGGTGGCCCGCTCCTCGCGCAGCAGAAGGCGCAGGAACGTGGATTTCCCGGAACCCGAGGACCCGACGAGAAAGACGAATTCGCCCTTCTCGACTTCGAGGGAGACGTCCCGGAGTGCCGGTCGGTTCTGCTTGGGGTAGGTCTTGGAGACGTTGTCGAATCGGATCACGAGTGCACCACGTGTCGGCCTGGGTAGCGGCACGGAACGCCGCCTTCGCGGCTCCGTCGGTGAGCGTGACCCTACCGAACCGCCCGTGCACGCGCAGTCGGCCCGCGGCGGCGGGTCCGCCGAGGGGCGTCAGCGCCGCGTCGGCGACCGACACCATCGGGGACAAACCGAGCACATTTGCTCCTCTTTTCGCGCGTCACCGGACCGGACGCGCCGGACGGCGGGGAAGCTGGCACAGTGGTAAGGGGAACCGCATGGCTCTCCCGCGCGTTGGACCTACCGGAGGAAGGACTTCGCATGACATGCGACCGGCTGGTGTGCGCCAACTGCGCGGCTCCCGTCAGTGAGGGCAGGTGCCCGGTCTGCCGGGCGAGCCGCGAGCGGCTGCAGCACCAGGAAGGCATCTTCGGCGCACTGACGCCGGCGGCGCTGATCGCGCTGCTGGTGGTGCTCGTCGCGCTGACGGTGCTCGCACGGGGATTCGCCGGCTAGGAGCGCGCGCCCACAGGGCTGCATGGGCCGGGGCCCGGGACGCCATGGCGTCCCGG
>NZ_BAAASL010000036.1:0-33413 GCF_039532865.1 Streptomyces luteosporeus | reverse complement strand
CGCCGCGGGCCGCCGCGCCGCGGCCGCTCGTGGGGCCGCTCGCGCGGCCGCTGGTGGCGCCACCGCGGGTGCGCTCGCCGTCGGGGCCGACGTCGTAGCGGCGCTCCTCGGGGCGCGGGCGGCGCGGGCGCTCCTGCTGGCGGTCGTCGCGCCGGTCGCCGGAGCGGCCGCCGTCGGGGCGCCCGCCACCGGAGCGGCCGCCGCCCGCACGTCCTCCGCCGCCGTAGCCGCCGGAGCGGCCGCCACCGCCGGCACCGCCGCCCCGGTAGTCCCGGTTGCCGCTTCCGCTGTTCCTGCCGCTGCTTCGCATCAAAGTTCCGTCTTGTCGTCTGCGTCGTGGTCCGGGGCGTCCGGGTCGAAGGACGGGACTCCCTCCGGGGAGTCGCCCTCGACGGCTTCCGCCTCGGGGAGGAACGGGGCGAGCTCGGGAAGCTCTTCCAGGCCGCGCAGGCCCATCCGCTCCAGAAAGTAATTCGTCGTCCTGTACAGGATCGCACCTGTTTCGGGTTCCGTCCCCGCCTCCTCCACCAGGCCGCGCTGGAGGAGGGTGCGCATGACGCCGTCGCAGTTGACCCCGCGCACGGCCGAGACCCTCGAACGGCTGACCGGCTGACGGTACGCGACGACGGCCAGGGTCTCCAGTGCGGCCTGGGTCAGCCGGGCCTGCTGGCCGTCCAGGACGAAGGACTCCACGGCCGGCGCGTACGCGGCCCGGGTGAAGAAGCGCCAGCCCCCGGCGACCTGGCGCAGGTCGAAGCCGCGGCCCTGGGCCGCGTACTCGTCCGCGAGCTCGTGCAGCGCGTCGGCGACCTCGCGCCGCGTGCGGCCCAGGACCTTCGCGAGGTGCTCCTCGGTGGCCGGCTCGTCGACGACCATGAGCACGGCCTCCAGGGCCGGCTTGAGCGCCAGGGATGCGGCCTCGTACGTCTGCTCGCTCATGCCTTCTCCTCCGCCGGCTCCTGCTCCGGCTCCGGCTCGCGGTCGAACTCGTCCGTCACCACCGGTGCCGCGCCCTCCGCGCCCGTCCAGCGGACGGTCAGCGTCCCCAGGGCCTCGCCCTGGTCCAGGGCGACGGCGCGCTCGCGGTAGAGCTCCAGCAGGGCCAGGAAGCGCGCCACGACGGTCAGGGTGTCGGGGGCGTCCTCGGTGAGGGCGGCGAAGGTCGCCTCCCCGGCGGCGCGCAGCCGGGTGACCACCACCTCGGCCTGCTCGCGGACGCTGACGAGCGGGGCGTGGATGTGGTCGACGTACACCTGCGGCGCGGGCTTGGGCTGCATGGCCTTGACGGCCAGCTCCGCCAGGCGGGCCGGGCCGATGCCGAGGACGACCTCGGGCAGCAGCTCGGCGTGCTGCGGTTCCAGGCCGACGGTACGGGGGTGGCGCAGGTCCTCGTGGGCCAGCCGCTCGCAGAAGATCTCGGCGATGCGCTTGTACGCGCGGTACTGCAGGAGCCGGGCGAACAGCAGGTCGCGGGCCTCCAGCAGGGCGAGGTCCGCCTCGTCCTCCACCTCCGCGGCCGGCAGCAGCCGGGCGGCCTTGAGGTCGAGCAGGGTGGCGGCGACGACCAGGAACTCGGTGATCTCGTCGAGGTCGAAGCCCTCGCCCATGGCCCTGACGTACGCCATGAACTCGTCGGTGACCTTGGACAGCGCGACCTCGGTGACGTCCAGCTTGTGCTTGGAGATCAACTGCAGGAGGAGATCGAAGGGCCCCTCGAAGTTCTCCAGCCGCACCGTGAACCGACCGCCCTCGGCCTCCGCCTCGGCCGGACCACCGGTGGCCGGCAGTTCCGGGCCACCGGGCGCCGCGGTGTCGTCCGGACCGCCGGTGGCCGGGGCGGACGCGGGCCGAGCCGTGGCGGGGTGGCTGCCCTCGTCGTGGTCGGTGCCGGCAGGCGTCGGGGTGCCGGGGCCGCGGCCCAGGTGGCGGCGGGCCGGGTGGGGGGCGGCTGCGGGCATGGAGGGGTCCAAGGGGTGGGGCGCGGTGTACGGCCCGAGGCTAGCGCGGCGGGGTGGGTCAGCGGCCGCGCAGGCGTCGTACGAGGATGCTCGCGTCGCCGCGCGACTCCAGGTCGGCCAGGACGACGGCGACGGCCTCCCGGACGATGCGGCCGCGGTCGACGGCGAGTCCGTGCTCGCCGCGCAGCACCAGCCGGGCGTGTTCGAGGTCCATGAGCTCCTCGGCGGAGACATAGACGGTGATCTTCTCGTCGTGGCGTTCGCGCCCGCTGGGCCGGCGGCCGGCGGCGCGGCCGCGGCGCTTGGCGGGGGCGGCGGCGGGGGTGCCGTCGTTGCGGGCGGGGGCGGGGCGCCGTTCGGTGTCCTGTTCCTGGCCGGTGCCGGCCGCTGCCGCGGCCGCGGCCGGCGCGGCGGGGGCCGGCCGGTCACCGTCGGGCGCGTCGCCCGGTCCCGGCACCCGTGGCGGCGTCTCGCCGTTGGCCTTGCGGCGCGGGCTGGAGGACTGCAGTCCCATGCCGCCCGTGGTGCGGAACAGCTCGTCGGCGCCGGGCAGGCTCACTCGGCGTGACAACGGGCCAGCACCTCCCTGGCCAGCTGACGGTACGCGGCGGCGCCGACGGAGTTGGAGGCGTACGTGGTGATGGGCTCGCCGGCGACCGTGGTCTCGGGGAAGCGGACGGTGCGTCCGATGACCGTGTGGTAGACGTGGTCGTCGAACGCCTCGACGACGCGCGCGAGGACCTCGCGGCTGTGCACGGTGCGCGAGTCGTACATGGTGGCGAGGATGCCGTCGAGCTCCAGCTCGGGGTTGAGCCGCTCCTGGACCTTCTCGATGGTCTCGGTGAGCAGGGCCACGCCGCGCAGGGCGAAGAATTCGCACTCCAGCGGCACGATCACCTTGTGAGCGGCCGTCAGGGCGTTGACGGTGAGCAGGCCGAGCGAGGGCTGACAGTCGATCACGATGTAGTCGTAATCGGCCATCAGGGGCTTGAGGGCGCGCTGCAGCGTGGACTCGCGGGCGACCTCGCTGACGAGCTGGACCTCGGCCGCTGACAAATCGATATTGCTGGGCAGCAGGTCCATGTTGGGCACCGCCGTCTTCAGCAGCACCTCGTCGGCCGACATGCCCCGCTCCATCAGCAGGTTGTAGACCGTCAGGTCGAGCTCCATGGGGTTGACCCCCAGGCCGACCGAGAGCGCGCCCTGCGGGTCGAAGTCGACGAGCAGGACCCGGCGGCCGTACTCGGCGAGCGCCGCGCCCAGGTTGATGGTCGAGGTGGTCTTGCCCACCCCGCCCTTCTGGTTGCACATGGCAATGATCTTGGCCGGGCCGTGGTCGGCCAGCGGTCCGGGGATCGGGAAGTAGGGCAGGGGCCGCCCGGTGGGGCCGATGCGCTCACGGCGCTGCCGGGCCGCGTCGGGGGCGAGGGTGGCCGCGTACTCGGGGTCGGGCTCGTACTCGGCGTCGGGGTCGTAGAAGTGACCGTCCGGCAGTTCCTCGTAGTCGGCGAGGCTGGTGGGCTCCATGGCGCCCGTGTCGCCGGCCATGGCGTTCACGTGTTGACCGTCCATGCTCTGGTGGGCTGTCGTCGTGCTCTGGATGTTCTGGTGCGCTGCGAAGGTCTGGACGGCGACGGAGCCGACAGCGTGGAGTCCCACGGGACTCGGGCCCTGCGCAAGCGTTCCTGGGTGACCACCCCCGGGAGCAAATGTCGACTCATTCACAAGTCGTCCTACCTCCTTGGTGACCAGGAAACATCTAGATAGGTCAGCGTGACACCATGCCGACGGTTGGCGACTCTATGGCGTGTCGGCGGTCCGCAGCAACACAATCCGCCGGAGACGGCACGATGTGTCGGCAATCGAACACCCTTCTGTCAAGGGTCTACGGCGGATAACCCGGAAGAATCACGGGCGGGTCAAAGCATGGCGAAACACCCCGGCCGGGCCTTGCGCGGCAAGGCCCGGCCGGGTAAGTGACTGCGTTCGGCGCGCGGTTGGCGTCAGCCCAGCAGGGTGTTCAGCTCGACGTGCGCAAGGTTGTGCGCCTCGGCGACCGGGCCGTAGACGACCTGGCCCTCGTGCACGTTGAGGCCCTTGGCCAGCGCGGCGTCGCGGCGCAGCGCCTCCTGCCAGCCGAGGTTCGCCAGCTGCACGATGTAGGGCAGCGTGGCGTTGGTCAGCGCGTAGGTGGAGGTGTTGGGCACCGCACCCGGCATGTTGGCGACGCAGTAGAAGACGGAGTCGTGGACCGTGAAGGTCGGCTCCGCGTGGGTGGTGGGACGGGAGTCCTCGAAGCAGCCGCCCTGGTCGATGGCAATGTCGACAAGGACACTTCCGGGCTTCATCTTGGCGACGAGCTCGTTGGTGACCAGCTTGGGGGCCTTGGCGCCCGGGATCAGGACGGCGCCGATGACGAGGTCGGCCTCGACGACGGCCTTCTCCAGCTCGTAGGCGTTGGAGACGATCGTCTGCACCTTGGTGCCGAAGACCTTGTCGGCCTCGCGGAGCTTGTTGATGTCCTTGTCCAGCAGGGTGACGTGGAAGCCCATGCCGATGGCGATCTGGGCGGCGTTCCAGCCGGAGACGCCACCGCCGATGACGACGGCCCGGCCGGCGTGGGTGCCCGGGACGCCGCCCGGCAGCACGCCGCGGCCGCCGGCCGAGCGCATCAGGTGGTAGGCACCGACCTGCGGGGCCAGGCGGCCCGCGACCTCGGACATCGGGGCGAGCAGCGGCAGCGCGCGGTTGGCGAGCTCGACGGTCTCGTACGCGATGGCGGTGGTGCCGGACTCCAGCAGGGCGTCGGTGCACTCGCGGGAGGCGGCCAGGTGCAGGTAGGTGAAGAGGGTCTGGCCCTTGCGCATGCGGTGGTACTCCTCCGCAATGGGCTCCTTGACCTTCAGCAGCAGGTCCGCGGTGGCCCAGACCTCGTCGGCGCTGTCGAGGATCGTCGCGCCGGCACCGACGTACTCGGCGTCGGTGATGGAGGAGCCGAGACCGGCGCCCTTCTCGATGACGACCTGGTGGCCGTTGCGCACCAGCTCGAGCACGCCCGCGGGGGTGATGGCCACGCGGTATTCGTTGTTCTTGACCTCGCGGGGGATGCCGACCTTCACGTCGATCACGGTCCTTGAATCAGAGAATGACAGGCTATTCCCGATATGCCGGGCATACCAGGGCAGACCGCGTCGGTCGCGGCCTTGCCAGTCTAATGAAGGATTGCGCGCTGTCTAGCCTTGCAAATCACCAATCCTTGTGGAGAAGACCACTGGTTTCTTAGGGTCGAGGATCTGATACCGGCGGTACGGTGCGTTGTCCTGTCAGGGCCTCAGGGGCGCCGCCCCTCGTGCGCGCCGTCCGCCGGCGGCGGCACGGCCGGCCGCTCGGCCGGCAGCCGGGCCGCAAGAGCGCGCTGCTCCTCGGCCGCCTGCTGCTCGCCGAGCCGGTCGAGGGCCTCGGCCAGGCGCAGCCGCAGCGCCGCCTCCAGGGCCGTCTCGCCCGCACCGCGGGCGGCCTCGGCCGCCTCCAGGAAGGCCCGCCGGGCCTGCACGGTGCGGCCCGCGCCGTGCAGCACCCGCGCCACCTCGGCCAGCGCCCGGGCGTGGCCTGCGCGGTCGCGCAGCCTGCGGTACGCCGCGGCGGCCGCCCGCCAGTCGCGCAGCGCCTCCGTCCACTGGCCGGCGTACTCGTGGACCGTGCCCAGCCGTCCGTACAGCCGGGCCTCGTCGGCGAGCTCGCCGCGGGTCAGCCGCAGCTCCAGCCCCCGGCCGTACCAGTCGGCGGCGCGCTGCCAGTCGCCGAGCTCCTGGTGGGCGGCGGCCACCGACTCCAGCGCCCGGCTGGTGACGTAGGGGTCGCCCGCCTCGCGCGCCGACTGCAGCGCCTGGCGGTAGCGTTCGAGGGCCTCGTGGGTGCGCCCGGCCCGGGCGTCGAGGTCGCCGAGGTTGAGCAGGGCCGCCGCCTTCTCCAGCGGCATCTCGCAGCGCCGGGCGACGTCCAGCACGAGCTGGTGCAGCCCGTACAGCTCGGGGGCGGCGGTCTCGGGGCCGAGGTGGGCGGTCAGCGCCCGGGTCAGCGCCGAGACCAGGCGGCGGGCGAGGGTGTCGAGCCGGCCGTCCTCCACGCCCAGCCGGGCGGCGGCCAGCAGGGCCGGCAGCCGGGCCAGCAGCCACTCCTCGGCCGCCTGCCGGGTGGGGAAGCGCAGGGCCCGGGGCAGCTGCTCGATCCTGCGCCGGACCGCCGGGTCGTCGCGCTCGGTGGCCGCCCGGCAGGAGTGCAGCTGCCGCACGGTGCGCTCCAGCATCCGCGCCCGGGCCAGCTCGATCTCGGCCGGCCGCTCCTGCGCGTGCAGCAGTGAGTCGATCATCGCGGCGAGGCAGCCGGGCACCCGGTACTGCGGGGGCAGCCCCGCGCCCTCGCCGGCCGGGCCCTCGGCGCGCAGCAGGCCCCGGGCGGCCAGGTCCTCCAGCACGGACTGGGCGGTGGACAGCGAGCAGCCGGCCAGGGCCGAGGCGACGTGGGCATCGGCCAGCCCGGCCGGGGCCAGGCCCAGCAGGTGCAGCATGCGGGCGGTGGGCGCGGGCAGCGCCTCGTAGGCGAGCCAGAAGGCGCGGGCCAGCGGCCCGCCGGCGGCCTCTCCCCCGCCGGCCGGCGGCAGCTCGCGCAGCCGCCGGGCCGCGTCGACCACGGTGGTCTTGGGCAGGGCGGCCAGCCAGCCGCCGACGAGGACGAGGGCCGCGGGCTGCCCGCAGCACTCCTCGACGACCCGGGAGGCCGCCACCGGGTCGCAGGTGATGCGGGTGGGCCCGGCGTACCACTCCAGCAGTTCCACGGCCGCCGGGGCGTCCAGGCCGCCCAGGGTGCACGGCCGCACGTCGGGCACGCCGGTCAGCGGGCCCCGGGAGACGGCCACGACCAGGCACTCGGGCTCGTCGGGCAGCAGCGGCTCGACCTGCTCGGCGCCGGAGGCGTCGTCCAGGAGCAGCAGCACCCGCTTGCCGTTCAGGGCGGTGCGCAGCGCCTGGGTGAGCTCGTCCTCCTCGGCGCCCGCCGGTACGGGCGCGTCCAGGGCGGCCAGCAGGGCGCGGGCGGTGCGTTCGGTGGGCACCGGCTCGCCGTCGGCGCCCGTCAGCCGGGCGCGCAGTACTCCGTCCGGGTAGTCCGTGACGAGCTGCCGGGCGAGCTCCTCGGCCAGCGCGGTGCGGCCCGATCCGGGCCGGCCGGCGATGAGCAGCACCCGGCCGCGCGGCTGCTTGCGGCCGGAGAGGGTGTCGAGTCCGGCGCGGACGATGTCGGCGCGCAGCTCCTTGAGCTCGCGCAGCCGCCCGACGAACAGATCCCCGCGCTCCGCCGTGAAGGCCGCATGGGGCGCGAGTCGCTGACGGGTCGCCACGGGTCCACTCCCTGCACGCACGAGCCCGGCCGCGGCCGCGGCCGGGAACGCTTCGAGCCTAGTTCACCGTGTGGTGGGGTCCGGGTAACAGCCGGGGGCAACGCGGTCCGCCTGCAGCGAAGATCACCTATTCGGGTTGACCTATCGTCGCATCAAAAGGCCCCGGAGGGCGGGGCGTCACGCCTCGTAGGGGCGGGCCGGCCAGGGGGCGTCGGCCGGGCGCAGGGCCTCCGGCCCGTCGCCGGCCAGGGCGGCGGCCAGGGCGAGCACGCCGACAACCAGACAGGTGTTGTGCAGTTCGCCGGCGAGGACGCCGCGCACCAGCTCGGCCAGCGGCACCCGGTCCACCTGCATGTCGAGCTCCTCGTGCTCGACGGCGAAGCGCTCGCCCTCCACGGCGGAGATGCCGCGGGCGAGGAAGACGCGCACCGCCTCGTCGCAGCCGCCGGGCGAGGTGTAGACGTCGGTCAGCACCCGCCAGTCCTCGGCCTTGACGTGGGCCTCCTCGTACAGCTCGCGCTGGGCGGCGCGCAGCGGGTGCTCGCCGGGCACGTCGAGCAGGCCGGCGGGGATCTCCCACAGCCGCTGGCGGACGGGGTGACGGTACTGGTTGACGACCAGGACGCGGCCCTCGTCGTCGAGGGCGAGGACGGCGACCGAGCCGGGGTGGGTCTGGTAGTCGCGGGTGGCGGTGTTGCCGTCGGGCATCACCACGGTGTCCGTGCGGACCCCCGTCTTGGCGCCCTGGAACGGCGTGCTCGTCGCGGTGACCTGCCACTCCTCGGCGGTGTCCTTGATGCCCATGTGCGGTCCTTTCGACAAAGTCCCCGGCGGATACGGAAAAGCGATACGGAAAAGCCGGGGTGCGGGCCCCCGTGGGAGGCCCTCACCCCGGCTCAACCGTACCGATCAGCCCTGCTGGCGCTGCACGGCCGCCTTCACCAGGCCCGCGAAGAGCGGGTGCGGGCGGGTCGGGCGGGAGCGCAGCTCCGGGTGGGCCTGGGTGGCCACCAGGTAGGGGTGCACCTCGCGCGGGTACTCGACGTACTCCACGAGCTTGTTGTCCGGGGAGGTGCCGGAGAAGACGATGCCGGCCTTCTTCTCCAGCTCGCCGCGGTAGGCGTTGTTGACCTCGTAGCGGTGGCGGTGGCGCTCCTCGACGTACGGGGCGTCGCCGTAGACCTCGCGGACGATGGAGCCCTCGGCCAGCTTGGCCGGGTACATGCCCAGGCGCATGGTGCCGCCCATGTCGCCCTCGCCGGCCACGATGTCCATCTGCTCGGCCATGGTGGAGATGACCGGGTGGGCGGTGGCGGGGTCGAACTCGGTGGAGTTGGCGCCCTCGATGCCGGCCAGGTTGCGGGCGGCCTCGATGACCACGCACTGCAGGCCCAGGCACAGGCCCAGCAGCGGGATCTTGTTCTCACGGGCGTAGGTGATGGCGCCGACCTTGCCGTTGACGCCGCGGTCGCCGAAGCCGCCGGGGATGCAGATCGCGTCGACGTCGGAGAGCTGCTGCTTGGCGCCCGCCGGGGTCTTGCAGTCGTCGGAGGTGACCCACTTGATCTTCACGCGGGCCTTGTTGGCGAAGCCGCCGGCACGAATGGCCTCGGTCACCGACAGGTAGGCGTCGGGCAGGTCGATGTACTTGCCGACCAGGGCGACGGTGACCTCGTGCTCGGGCTGGTGGACGCGCTCGAGCAGGTCGTCCCACTGCGCCCAGTCCACGTCGCGGAAGGGCAGGTCGAGCTTGCGCACGACGTAGGCGTCCAGGCCCTCGGCGTGCAGCACCTTGGGGATGTCGTAGATCGACTTGGCGTCGATGGCGGCGACCACCGCGTCCTCGTCGACGTCGCACATCAGCGAGATCTTGCGCTTGATGGCGGTGGGCACCTCGCGGTCGGCGCGCAGCACGATCGCGTCGGGCTGGATGCCGATGTTGCGCAGGGCCGCGACCGAGTGCTGGGTCGGCTTGGTCTTCAGCTCGCCGGAGGGGCCGATGTAGGGCAGCAGCGAGATGTGCACGACGAAGACGTTGTCGCGGCCGACCTCGTGGCGGACCTGGCGGACGGTCTCCAGGAACGGCAGCGACTCGATGTCGCCGACGGTGCCGCCGACCTCGGTGATGACGACGTCGACGTCGTCGGTGGCCATGCGGCGGATGCGGTGCTTGATCTCGTTGGTGATGTGCGGGATGACCTGGACGGTGTCGCCCAGGTACTCGCCGCGCCGCTCCTTGGCGATCACCGTGGAGTAGACCTGGCCGGTGGTGACGTTGGCGCTGCCGTCGAGGTCGACGTCGAGGAAGCGCTCGTAGTGGCCGATGTCCAGGTCGGTCTCGGCGCCGTCGTTGGTGACGAACACCTCACCGTGCTGGAACGGGTTCATCGTGCCCGGGTCGACGTTCAGGTACGGGTCGAGCTTCTGCATCGTCACCCGCAGACCCCGGGCCTTGAGCAGCGCGCCCAGGCTGGAGGCGGTCAGCCCCTTGCCGAGCGAGGAGGCGACACCCCCGGTGACGAAGAGGTGCTTGGTCGTCGTGGGCTTAGCGGCAATTGCCAAAGGGGGGCTCCCGTGGTCGCGAGGTGAAGGTGCGTACCGGCGATCACCCTGCCGTTCGTCGGGGGTGCCGTCGCTGCGGTCGGGGGGTCTTTGGCCCGCCGGTCCACGGGGTACCAGGGTATCAGCGCCGGGGGCCGGGCGCGTCCGGTGACGCGGCCCGAGCTGGGCAGGAACCGTCCGTCACGGGGGCCTCACCGCTCGCGCACGGGGCGCGCTCCCGGCGCGCACCGGGCCACCCATTCGGCACACGTTCCCCCATCAAGCGTCGCGCGTCTCCCAACTGCGCGTCGTATCCTGCTCGGACACACGCAGCGAGCCGGCCGGCACGGCACTTCCCGCCCCTCCCCAGCTACCGCTGGAAGGGGCCCTTCCCGGAACAGAGCTCGTCGAAGATCGCTTGACCGTCAGAGGCCCTTTGGGGTCCTGGATGCCGTTCGACTGGAGATGACGTGGCCGGGCGTATCGAGGATTACGCACTGATCGGCGACATGCAGACCGCCGCACTGGTCTGCCGGGACGGTACGGCCGACTGGCTGTGCCTGCCCCGGTTCGATTCCCATGCGGCCTTCGCCGGACTGCTCGGCACCGAGGAACACGGCTACTGGCGGATCGGCCCGGCGCACCCCTCGGGGGCCGCGCCACCGCGGGCCGATCGCCGCCGGTACCGGGGCGACTCCCTCGTGCTGGAGTCCGAGTGGGACACCCCCCGCGGCACCGTCCGCATCATCGACTTCATGCCGCCCCGCGACGGAGCGCCGCAGCTGATCCGCATCGTCGAGGGCGTCAGCGGCCGGGTGCCCATGCGCTCGGCGCTGCGCATGCGCTTCTCCTACGGCCGGGTCGTGCCGTGGGTGCACAAGGTGGGCGACCGCACGGTGGCCGTCGCCGGCCCCGACTCGGTGTGGCTGGACACCACCGCCGACACCTTCGGCAAGGACCTGACCACCTACTCCGACTTCACCGTCTCGCCCGGGGAGCGGATCGCCTTCACCATCAGCTGGCAGCCCTCGCACGGCGAGCCGCCCGCCCTGCCGGACCCGGAGGGCTCGCTGGCGGCCACGGAGGAGTTCTGGCGCGAGTGGGTGGGCCACTGCACGTACCACGGCCCCTACCGGGACGCCGTGGTCCGCTCGCTGATCACCCTCAAGGCCCTGACCTACGCCCCCACCGGCGGCATCGTGGCCGCGCCCACGACCTCGCTGCCGGAGGAGATCGGCGGCGTGCGCAACTGGGACTACCGCTACACCTGGCTGCGGGACGCGGCGATCACCCTGTCCTCGCTGCTGCGCACCGGCTACCGCGAGGAGGCCCGCGCCTGGCGCGAGTGGCTGCTGCGCGCGGTCGCCGGCGACCCGGAGAACCTGCAGATCATGTACGGCATCGCGGGCGAGCGCGAGCTGGGCGAGGCGGAGCTGCCCTGGCTGCCCGGCTACGAGAACTCCGCGCCCGTGCGCGTCGGCAACGGCGCGGCCGGCCAGCTCCAGCTGGACGTCTACGGCGAGGTCACCGAGGCCCTGCACCTGGCCCACATGACGGGCCTGGCCCGCAACGACTACGCCTCGCTGCTGCAGCTGCGGCTCATCGGCTACCTGGAGGACCACTGGACCGAGCCGGACGAGGGCATCTGGGAGGTGCGCGGCCCGCGGCGGCACTTCGTGCACTCCAAGGTGATGGCCTGGGTGGCGGTGGACCGCACCATCAAGCTCATCGAGTCCGGTGACGTCGACGGGCCGCTGGAGCGCTGGCGCGAGCTGCGCGACGACATCCACCGGGACGTGTGCGAGAAGGGCTACGACAAGGAGCGCAACACCTTCACGCAGTCCTACGGCTCCAAGGAGCTGGACGCCTCGCTGCTGCTCATCCCGCAGATGGGCTTCCTGCCGCCGGACGACAAGCGCGTCATCGGCACGATCGAGGCGATCCAGCGGGAGCTGTCCACGCCCGACGGCTTCGTCCTGCGCTACCCCACAGCGGGCCACGAGGCCGGCGTGGACGGCCTGGAAGGTGACGAAGGCGCCTTCCTCGCCTGCTCGTTCTGGCTGGCCGACGACCTGGCGATGATCGGCCGGGTGGACGAGGCCCGGCAGCTGTTCGAGAAGCTGCTGGGCCTGCGCAACGACCTGGGGCTGCTGGCGGAGGAGTGGGACCCGCGCCTGAAGCGGCAGGTGGGCAACTTCCCGCAGGCCTTCAGCCACGTGCCGCTGATCGACACCGCCCTGCGGCTGACGGCCTCCAGCGCGTTTGGCGGCTGACGCCGCCGGAGACCCGGGCTGTCCACAGCGCCCCGTAGGGGCGCGGGGCAGTGCCGATCTGCGGCTGCCGCCGCGTGGGCGCGACAAGCCACGACGCGCCCGCAGACAGGGTGCTGTGCTTCGCCCCGTCAGGGGCGCGGGGAACTGCGCGATCGGCCACCGACGGCCCGCAGCCGACGCACCGCCCCGGGACCCCGGGCGCAGCACGTCGGCTGCAGGCGCGTCGTGGCTTGTCGCGCAGTTCCCCGCGCCCCTTGCGGGGCGCTGCACGATCCGCCGGACAGGCCCTAGGGCCGGCGCGCGGGGCCGCGCAGGACGAACCACAGCGCCGCCGCGCTCACGGGCAGGACGAGGACGGCTGCGGCGGCGTTGAGCCCGCCGTAGCCGTAACCGGCCAGGACGGGGCCGGAGAGCGCGCCGCCCGCCGCGCCGACGAGGTTCATCAGGGTGTCGGAGAGCCCCTCGACCTCCGGGCGGTGCGCGGCGGCGACGGACTCGCTCAGCAGCGTCGAGCCGGCAACCGTCGCGCACGACCAGCCCAGCCCCAGCAGGAACAGCCCGGCCGTCACCGGCCCCTGCCGGCTGCCCGCCGTCCCCGCCAGCAGGGCCGCGAGCACCAGCAGCGCCTGCCCCAGCAGGATCACCGGCACCCGGCCCAGCCGGTCGGTCGCCCTGCCGACCAGCGGCGAGAGGGCGTACATGCCCGCGATGTGCACGCTGATCGTGAAGCCGATGATGCTCAGCGACGCCCCGTGGTGGGCGAGGTGCACCGGCGTCATCGTCATGACCGCGACCATCACCGCATGGCCCAGGACCAGCGCGCCCAGCCCGGTCAGCGCGGCCGGCGAGCTGCGTACGTGCCGCAGGGCACTGCTCATGCGGGCCGTGAAGCGGGGGGCGGCCGCGGCATCCGCGGGCGCCGGTGCCGGCAGCATCAGCAGCGGGTCCGGGCGCAGCCGGGTGTGCACCACGGCCCAGCCGGCCACGAACGCCGCGACGGAGAAGACGAAGGTGCCCGCAGGGGGCGGCAGGTGCAGCAGGCGGGCCGTGTGCTCGCCCGGGCCGCTGAGGTTGGGGCCGAGCACGCTGCCCACCGTCGTCGCCCAGACCACCACCGACAGGGCTCCCGCCCGGGCGCCCGGCTCGGCGAGGTCGGTGGCCGCGTAGCGCGACTGCAGGTTGGCGGCCGAGGCCGCGCCGATCAGGAGCATGCCGGCCAGCGCGGGCGGGTACCAGCCCAGGCGGGCCGCGGCCAGGACGACGAGCGAGCCCGCCGCGGCCAGCAGCCAGCCGGTGCCCAGCCCCACCCGCCGCCCCCGGGCCCGGGACAGCGCCGCCAGCGGCACGGCGGCCAGCGCCGCCCCGAGCGTGATCAGCGTCGTGGCGATGCCGGCCAGCGAGGCCGAGCCGGAGAGCCGCTCCACCAGCAGCCCGCCGGAGGAGAGCATCGAGCCCATGCCGAGACCGGCCACGGCCTGGGCCGTGACGAGGACCCGTACGGTGCGCCGCTGCACCGCGGCGCGGTCGGGGAGGGCCGGCGCGGACGGCTCGGCGCCGACGCCGGGTATGCCGGTTGTCATGCACAGAGAGTAAGGCTGCCGGGCCGATGGTCTAGGTTCACGGCATGGAGGAGACGATCACCGTCGCACGGGCCCTGCAGCTGCCCGCCCTCAAGCGCGGCCTGCCCCAGGTGATGGCCGGCGGCGAAGCGCTGCACCGCCCCGTGCGGTGGGTGCACGCCTGCGAGGCGCCCCACATCGCCGCCCTGCTCAAGGGCGGCGAACTGCTGCTGACCACCGGCCTGGGCCTGGGCAGCCGGCCCGCCGAGCAGCGCGCCTTCGTCAGGGGCCTGGTCGACCGGGACGTGGCGGCCCTCGTCGTCGAACTCGGCTCCCACTTCACCACGCTGCCCCCGGCCGTCGTGGACACCGCCCGCGCCCTCGGCCTGCCGCTCGTGCAGCTGCACCGCGAGGTGCCCTTCGTCGCCGTCACCGAGGAGATCCACACCGAGCTCGTCAACGCGCACTACACACTGCTGCGCCGCGCCGACGAGGTGCACCGGCGCTGCACCGAGGTCCTGCTCGGCGGGGGCGGCGTTCCCGAAGTCCTGAGGTTGTTCGCCGACTTCGCCGGCAATCCCGTCTTCCTCCAGGGCTCCGACGGACGGCTGCTGTACGCGGCGGGCCCGGCCGACGCGCTGCAGGTGTGGGACGGCCTGCGCGGCACCGCGCCGGGCGGCGGCGTGGCGGTCGACGTCCCCGGCGGACAGCCGGACGGGACGACACGCGGACGGCTGACGGTGCTGCCGGTCGACACGCCGCTCGCCCCCGTGCACCGGATCGCCGCCGAGCGCACGGCGGGCCTGCTCGCGGTCGTCCTGCTCCAGGCCCGCCAGGAGGAGGAACTGGCCGCCCGCGGGCGCGGCGACTTCCTCACCGACCTCGCCGAGGGCCGGCTCGACCCGTCGGAGGCCCCCGCACAGGCCCGCGTCCTCGGCTTCCGGCCGGGCCCGGGCCCCCTGCTGCCGGTGGTCATGCACCTGACCCCCGACGACGTGCCGGCGAAGTCCTGGGCCCCGCTGGCGAGCGCGCTCCAGCGCGAACTCGCCGCGGTCGGCGCGCCGGTGCTCCTCGGCGTACGCCTCCCCGAGGGCCGGGTGCCGCTGCTCGTGGGACTGCGCGAGGAGGACGAACGCCCGGCGGTCGCCGCGAAGGTCGCGGCCGCCCTGCGGGCCGGGGCGCAGCGGGCGCTCGGCCGCACCCCCGTGGTCGTCGCCGGCGCTCCCGCCACCTGGGCCACGGCCGGCGCCGGCCTGCGCCACGCCGCACAGGCGGCCACGGCGGCGCGCGGCCTGCCGGACGCGGCGGAACGCCCCTGGCACGACGCGCGCCACCTCGACGTGGACGTCCTGCTGTGGCGGCTGCGCTCGCACGGCGACCTCGCAGCCTTCGTCGACCGCGTCCTCGGCCCCCTGCTCGCCCACGACGGCACGGCCCGCCCGGTGCTCCTGCCGACCCTGGAGGCCTATCTGGCGCACGCCGGCCGCAAGGCCGAGACGGCCCGGGAACTGCACGTCAACCGCCAGACCCTCTACGACCGGCTGGCCCGCATCTCCCGCCTGCTCGGCGCCGACCTCGACGCCCCGCACACGGTCCTCTCCCTCAACCTCGCCCTCCGGGCGCGCCACCACGTGGCTTAGGGGCTGAGGGAGCGGGCAGCGACCGTTTCGAGGCGTTCGGCGAAGACCTTGTGTGCTTCGGGGGTGAGAGTGCGCAGGGCGACCATGGCAGTGATCACGACATCGCAGAGTTCCTTCTCGACGTCCTGCCAGGTGTGGCTGGCGCCTTTGCGGGGTTGTACGTGGTGGCGCCCATGACGGCCTGGGCGACTTCGCCCACCTCTTCGGCGAGCTTCAGCACACGCATGGTGCGGTGGGTCTGCTCATGGGCAGGGTTGTTGTCGTCCAGCCAGTCCTTGAGCCGGTCGACGGTGTCCCAGGTGTGCTGATCCATGATGGCGCTTCTCCGTGGGGCTGTTCAGCGGGCAGTGCTGCCGCTGACGCTATAGCCGTCCCGGCATCCGCGTGGTCGTCGTTCGTGGAAGCCGTCAAGAACGGCGTCTGACCTCCCGCTGCGGCCCCGGCCTGCGGGCCGGGGCCCCGCTCACGCCCGTACGAGCTCGTCGTACACGCTGAGCACGTGCGCCACCGTGTCGGCCTCCGTCGGCCAGCTGGCCGTCAGCCGGTGTCCGGCCTCCACGAGTTGCGCGCACCGCACCGGGTCTCCCAGCAGGCGCTGCACGGCCTGCGCGAGCGCCGCCGCGTCCCCGTAGGGGACGAGTTCCGCCGCCTCCCCCAGCAGGTCCGGTACGCCGCCCACCGCCGTCGCCACCAGCGGCACGCCCGCGTACAGCGCCTCCTGCGCGAGCAGCGAGCGGGCCTCCCAGCGGCTGGGCATGACGACCACGTCCGCCGCGGCCAGCAGTTCGGGCACGTCGCCGCGGCGGCCGAGGAGGAGGACGGGCAGTTCCTCGTCCTCGATGCGCCGTTGCAGCCGGGGGCGTTCGGCGCCCTCGCCCGCCACCACCAGCAGTGGCTCGGGGTCCATCTCCCGCCAGGCGCGGGCCGCGTCCAGCAGCGGTCCGTGGCCCTGGCCGGGTTCCAGGCGCCCGACGGTCATCACCAGGGGCCGTCCCGTCGCGCCGAGTTCGGCGCGGGCCTTGAGCCGTACGCACTCGTCCTCGTCCGGCACCGTCCGCGGGGCGGGCAGGGCCACGGGGGCGAGGCGGGCGTCGCGCGCACCGCGCAGCCGGGCCTGGTCGACCAGGTCGGGGGAGGCGCCGAGCACCACGGCGGCGGCGCGGGCGGCCTGCCGCTCCATCAGCCGTACGACGTGCGTGCGCGCCCCGTGCGCCCGGACGCGGGTGTGCCAGGTGACGACCAGCGGCGTGCTGCGGCCGCGCAGCGCGAGGGCGGCGAGCATGCCGGAGCGCAGGCCGTGCGCGTGCACCACGTCGGCACCGGCGCTCGCGGCCCGGATCCCGCCGACGGCCAGGGCGTTGCCACCGGGCACGAGCGGGCTGAACGCCGCGCCGCCCTCGGTGAACGCGTACCGCGCCTCGGCGATCTGCGGCCCGCACACGGTCACCCGCAGCCCGTGCGCCACGAGCCCGCCGGTCAGCGAGCGCACGTGCGCGCCGCTGCCGCCGCTCCCGCTGCCCAGGACCTGTACGGCGTGCAGAGGCGGCCGCGCGTGGGCGGGGCCGGGTGTGCTGCTCACGCGGTGGGGGCTCCTGGCTCGACGTCGGGCGGGCGTACGGGGCGGGGTGCTCAAGGCCAGGATGCCAGGCGGGAGCGCTGCAGGAGTGCCATCCCCACGGGACCGGCCCGTCCCACCTCGCCCGCAGTTCTTCGGATTCACCCGCTTTGGGGATCGGCTGCCGGGAGCCCGGCCCCCGACCTCACCCGCAGGATCCCGATCGCCTGCTCGCACCAGTCGCGGTTGCCCTCCTCGAAGGCCAGGCCGCGGGCGCAGGTCAGGTAGGGGCCGATGCGGGCGCCGTGGCGCAGGAAGTCCTCCTCGGTGCGCTCGCCCCGCATGGTGCGCAGCAGGTCCGTGAACAGGTCGATCCGGGCCCGGGCCACGGCGGCCCGCTCGGCGAGCTGCGCGATGAGGGTCGCGGTGTCGACGTGGTCGGCGGCCTGCACCTTGACGAGCAGGTCGTCGCGGATGAAGGAGGGCTTGGCGGAAGCGGCCGTGAAACGCTCCAGCTCCGCGAGGCCGGCCTCGGTCACGTGGAAGAGGCGTTTGGTGGGGCGGGTCTCCTGGACGACGTCCCGGCCCGCGATGAAGCCGTCCTTCTCCAGCCGGTTCAGTTCGGCGTAGAGCTGCTGCGGCTGGGCGTGCCAGAAGTTGGCCATGCCCAGGTCGAACGCCTTGGTGAGCTGGTAGCCGCTGAGCTCTCCGTCGAGCAGTGCCGCCAGTACGGCATGGCGCAGCGCCATCGGATCGCCCCTTCCTCCCCCTGTCGCCGACTGCACTCCTCATGGTAGTCAGGAAAATGACTAATCTGTTTGATGACCACTCAGGAGTGACGGATGACCACCGCAGACCGCTTCCGCTCCGCCGTCGACAACCGCGACCTCGCGGCGCTCGACGACCTGTTCACCGAGGACATCCGCTTCTACAGCCCGGTGAAGTTCACGCCGTTCCGGGGCAAGGCGATGGTGCTGGGTCTCTTCGGGGTGCTGCTGCGCACGTTCGAGGACTTCCGCTACGTCGGCCGGTACACCGGCACCGCGCACACCAGCAGCGACGACGCCTCCGCCCCGTCGGCGGTCCTGGTCTTCCGTGCCCGGGTGGGCGGCAAGGAGATCCACGGCATCGACCAGCTGCACTTCGACGACGACGGGCGGATCAAGGAGTTCACGGTCATGGTCCGGCCCCAGTCGGCCGTCCGGGCCCTCGGCGAGGCCGTGCTCGCGGGTCTGGTGGCGGACGGGCTCGTCCCCGCGCCGGCCGACCGGTAGGAGCGGCCCCGGCTCAGCCGTCCGCGGCGACGGCCGCCGCCGTCAGCACCGCGGCGTGCAGTGCGAGGCCCGCGCGGCCGTTGGCCGCGACCACGGCCAGCCCCAGCCCCGCACCCAGCGCATGCGCCCCCGCATCGCCCAGCATCGTGCGCCGGGCGACGTCGTCGGGCAGCAGGGCCGCCGCCGCGCCCAGCGGGGCACCCGCCCCCGGCGCGCCCCGCAGCATCCCGCCCGCGGCCAGCGCGAGGACCGCCCCGCCGGCACGTCCCGGGCGCACGTCCAGCAGATTGATCGCGTGCGCCGACCCGGCGACCACCACCCCGGCCAGGAACCGGTCGAGGGGCCGGCGCTTGAGCACGGCCCCCGCCGCCAGCCCGGCCGCGCCGATGCCGAAGAGCTTCACCGCACCGCTGGTGACCTCGCCCCGGCGCAGGGCGCCCAGATGGGCCCGGAACCCCCGCCGGTGATCACCGGCCATGTCGTCGTACGCCCCGCAGGCGCCCGCCGCGAGCACGGCCAGCGCACCCGCCGCGCGGTGGCGGGCCGGGAGGCCCGGCGCCGCACCGACCGCGACGGCCGTGCCCAGCACCGCTGCCGGCCCGGCGCACAGGTGGACCGTCCGCCCCTCCCGGTTGGTGCGGGCACCGAGCCCGGGGCGGGCCCGCCGCACGGCCTCGTACACCCCGCGCGTCGCCGCCGCGGCCGTGATCAGCGTCCTCATGCGGCCACCAGCCGGTGCAGGGCCCGCTTGAACGCGGCCACGAACTCCTCCCGCGCCGCCTCGTCGAGGAGGTCCAGCGACAGATAAGGGTTGAGGTCCTCCAGCTCGACCAGCAGCAGTTCGCCGTCCGGCGCCCGGCAGGCGTCGACGCGCTGGATGCCGTGCTCGATCGCGTTCCAGTCGACGAAGCGGCGGGCGAAGTCCACGTCCGCCGGCGTGGGCTCGTAGGGTTCCAGCTCCCAGCGCCTGCCCGGGTCGGGGGCGTACAGCGCGTACTGGAAGGCGTCGTCGACGAAGTAGAACGACACCTCGTAGCGGAAGTCGATGCGGGGCTGGACGAGGACGTCCCCGTACGTCAGGCCCGGCAGCTCGGCGGCGGTGACGAAGCGCAGGCCTATGGAGTCCGCGCCCGCCTTCGGCTTGACCACGTACTGCGCGGCCTCCGGCAGCCGTCCCAGGTCCTCGGCCCGGTCGGCCGTGGGAATGACGGGCAGGCCCTCCCCCGTCAGGTCGACCAGGTACTGCTTTCCGGCCATGTCGGCCTTGCCCGTGAGCTGGTTGTACACCCGCACTCCCTCCCGCACCGCGCGGGCGCGGAAGTCCTCGTACGCGGCCTGGTAGTGCAGCACCGGCCCGCTGTTGCGCACGACCACGGCGTCGAAGCCCGCCATCAGCTCCGCGGCGTCCAGCGGGTGGCACAGGGCGACGTCGAAGTCCTCGCGCAGCCGCGCGGTCAGGAAGATGTCCTCGTCGCAGTACCTGCGGCCGCGGGCCGGGTAGGCGAGGTCGGTCACGTACAGGATGCGGGGCCGGGCGGGCATGTCACTCCTCAAGATCAAGTGCCCGCCCAGGCTACCCCGGTGTCAGCGCCCGGCCCGCGCCGTCTGCAGCAGCTCCTCGGCGTGGGCGCGGGCGAGTTGCGAGTCCTCCTGGCCGGCGAGCATCCGGGACAGTTCACGGATGCGGTCCTCGCCCTCCATGATCTTGACGCCACTGCGCGTCACCGAGCCGTCGTGGGTCTTCTCCACCACCAGGTGGCGGTCGGCGAAGGCGGCCACCTGCGGCAGGTGCGTGACCACGACGACCTGCGCCGACTGCGCGAGCCGGGCCAGACGCCGGCCGACCTCGACGGCGGCCTTGCCGCCGACACCGGCGTCCACCTCGTCGAAGAGGTACGTCGGCACCGGGTCGGAACCGGCGAAGACGACCTCCACGGCCAGCATGACGCGCGAGAGCTCACCACCGGAAGCACCCTTGGCGATGGGCCGGGGCTGCGCCCCGGGGTGCGGGGTGAGCAGGAGTTCGACGTCGTCGACGCCGTGCGGACCGTACGCCACCGCGCGGCCGCCCACCTCGATGCCGGCCGCCGGGTCGGCGACCTCGTTCTGACGGATGGCGAACGTCACCCGCGCGTGCGGCATGGCCAGCGAGGCCAGCTCGGCGGTGACCGCGTCGGCGAATCGCTTCGCCGCCTCCGTGCGGGCGTCGGTCAGCACCTGCGCCAGCCCACCGAGCTCGGCGCGCAGCGCGTCGCGCTCGGCCGTGAGCTCCCCGATGCGGTCGTCGTCGCCGTCCAGCTCGGCCAGGCGAGCGGCCCCCGCCTCGGCCCAGGCCAGGACCTGGCCGACGTCCTCACCGTACTTGCGGGTCAAATGCGTCAGCGCCGCCCGGCGCTCCTCGACGGCGGCCAGCCGGCGCGGGTCGGCGTCCAGATCCGAGGCGTACCCCGCGAGCTCGCCCGAGACGTCGGCCAGCAGGATCCCGACCTCACCCAGCCGGTCGGCGAGCGCGGCCAGCGCGGGATCGTGCGAACGCACGGCCTCCAGGGCCCGGTGCGCGCCCGCGACGAGCGTGGTGGCGTCGATGCCTTCGGGATCCTCCGGATCACCCACCAGCGCCGCGTGCGCGGCAGAGGCGGCCGACGCGAGCGACTCGGCGTGCCCGAGCCGCTCCGCCTCCGCGGCCAGCTCGGCGTCCTCCCCCGGCCGCGGCTCGACGGCGGCGATCTCCTCCAGACCGAAGCGCAGCAGATCGGCCTCCTGAGCACGCTCACGCGCCCGCTCGGTGATCTCGCCCAGCTCGGCCGAGACGGCCCGCAGCCGCCGATAGGCATCGGCGTACTTGGCCAGCGGGACGGCCACGGCATCACCCGCGTACCGGTCGAGCGCCTGCCGCTGCCGCGCCGGCCGCAGCAGACCCTGCTGATCGGTCTGGCCGTGCACGGCCACCAGGTCGTCGGCCAGCTCCCCCAGCAACCCCACCGGCACGCTCCGCCCGCCGAGGTGGGCACGCGAACGCCCCTCGGCGGAGAGGGTACGGCTGACGAGCAGCGTGCCGTCGTCCAGCTCCGCGCCGGCCTCCTCGGCCCGCACGGCCACCACCGAACCCCCGGCCACGGCGAGCCGCCCCTCCACCACGGCCGCCTTCGCACCCACCCGCACCAGCGCCGGGTCGGCCCGACCGCCCAGCAACAGCCCGAGGCTGGTGACGACCATGGTCTTGCCGGCACCGGTCTCGCCGGTCACCGCCGTGAAACCGGGCGCCAGCTCGACGACCGCGTCATCGATGACACCCAGGGACCGGATCCGCATCTCCTCCAACACGGGTACGACCATACGAGGTCGCGGGCCCGGCCCGCGACGGGCTCCCGCGCCAGCCCCTTTCCGGGTGACGGGTGAAGGCCCCCGTGGGCACCGTGTCCGGGTGCGGCCCGGTGGTCCGGTTTGTGCCCACCCGTTCCGCCCTGCGGAACGCCTGCCCACAAACCGGCGGGGCCGGTTGGCTGACGGCGGGAGGGGGCGGGGTGGGGCGGGGGTTGGTGGGGGCGTAAGGCGCTCTTCGCTCCTGGCGCCGGGTGCGGGGCGCTACGACGTCCTACCAGGCACCGCGAAGAGCGCAGCCCCCACCGACCCCCGCCCCACCCCGCACCCGGCCCGAGACCTCAGTGCGGCGCCCCCCGCCACCCAGCCACCGGCAGCGCGAACTTCGCCACCAGCCGGTCCGTGAACGACGCGTGGTGCAGGCGCGCCAGCCGCACCGGCACGGCCCCCCGCCGTACCTCCACGCGCGCCCCCGCCGGCAGCTCCACGCTGCGCCGCCCGTCGCACCACAGCACCCCGTTCGGCGTCTGCGGCTGCACCTCCACCGCCAGCACCGAGTCCGGCGCGGTCACCAGCGGCTTGGCGAACAGCGCGTGCGCGCTGATCGGCACCATCAGCAGCGCCTCCACCTCGGGCCACACCACCGGTCCGCCCGCGGAGAAGGCGTACGCCGTCGACCCGGTGGGCGTGGCGCACACCACCCCGTCCCCGCCGAAGCGCGAGACGGGCCGCCCGTCGACCTCGGTGACGACCTCCAGCAGCCGCTCCCGGGCGGCCTTCTCCACCGAGGCCTCGTTCAGCGCCCAGTCGGTGTGCACGACGTGACCGTCCGTGCGCACGAGCACGTCGAGGGTCATGCGCTCCTCGACCTCGTAGTCACGGGTGACGACGCGGTCGACGACCTTGTCGAGGTCGTCGCGCTCGGCCTCCGCCAGGAAGCCGACGCGCCCGAGGTTGACGCCCAGCATCGGCACCCCGGAGCTGCGGGCGAACTCGGCACCGCGCAGCAGCGTGCCGTCGCCGCCGAGCACCACCAGCAGTTCGCAGCCCTCCAGGACGTCGGCGCAGCCGGGCCCGGCCTCGACGCGCCCGACCTCCGCCGGCAGCGGCAGGTCCGCGGCCTCCTCGGCGAGCACCCGCACGCCGATGCCGCAGCGCAGGAGGCCCTGCACGACGAGTTCGGCGCTGCGGATCGCGGCCGGGCGGCCGGTGTGGGCGAGCAGGAAAACGGTGCGTCCGGTCGGAACTGCTGTCGGAACTGCTGATGGTGCTTTTGAAGTGGTCAACGGGGCCCCTCCGCCACTGCACGGTCGACGTCCGCCGGGTCCAGTTCAGGCGCACCGGCGCGCAGCCACAGAAAGTACTCGACATTGCCGGACGGCCCGGGCAGCGGGCTCGCGGTAACCCCCAGTACGCCGAGCCCGAGCTCGGCCGCACGCGCGGCGACCCCGCGCACCGCCTCGGCGCGCAGCTCGGCGCTGCGCACGACGCCGCCGGTGCCGAGCCGCTCCTTGCCGACCTCGAACTGCGGCTTGACCATGAGAACCAGATCCGCGTCGGGCGCCGAGCAGGCCACCAGCGCCGGCAGCACGAGCCCGAGCGGGATGAAGGACAGGTCGCCGACCACAAGATCGACAGGGATGCCGTCGATCTGCTCCAGCGTCAATTCGCGTACGTTCGTACGGTCCTTCACGGTGACGCGCTCGTCGCTCTGCAGGGACCAGGCGAGCTGCCCGTACCCGACGTCGACGGCGACGACGTGCGCGGCGCCGGAGCGCAGCAGCACGTCGGTGAACCCGCCGGTGGAGGCGCCCGCGTCCAGCGCGCGGCGGCCCTCGACCTTCAGGCCGCGCGGCACGAAGGCCGCCAGCGCGCCGGCGAGCTTGTGCCCGCCGCGCGAGACGTAGTCCGGGTCGCTGTCGTCCTGGGCGACGACGATGGCGGCGGCGGTCTCGACCTGGGTGGCGGCCTTGGTCGCCGTCGTGCCGCCGACGGTCACCCGGCCCGCGGCGATCAGCTGGCTCGCGTGCTCGCGGGAACGGGCCAGCTTGCGGCGCACCAGCTCCGCGTCGAGTCGGCGGCGGGTCACTGCCACGTGCGGTTCAGCTCCTGTGATCGGCGTGTTTCGGCGTGGGGGCCTCGTCGAGCGCGGCGAGCGCCCGGCGCAGCCCCTCGTGTACATCCTCGTACACCTGGGGGTGACCGCTGACGTCGAGGTCGTCGGCGTGGGCCAGCCGCTCCAGGGCGGCGTCGACGCCGGGGTGGCCGGTGGGTGTGCGCTCCAGCCCGAGCGGACGCGGCCCCTCCTGCGGCTCCGCCACGTCCTCCGCCTCAGCGCTGATGTCGTCGCTCATGGCTCCGACGCTACCCCGCGGCGGCTGCTTCTCCTGCGCGGCGCCGCTCGTGGGGTACCGTCCTTGGCGATGGCGACCATTGAGGAGTGCCTGGCGGCACTGGACCGGCTGGCGCAGAACCTCGCCGAGGCGAGCGACGGAGTGCGCCGCGCGGCGGCGCTCGACCGCTCGCTGAGCTGCCACGTCACCGACCTGGACGTGACCTTCACCGGTCACCTGCGCGACGGCCACCTGCGGGAGGTCCGCACGCGCGAGGGCGCCCCGGAGGAGCGGGCGGAGATCCGTCTGGAGATGTCGGGGGACGACCTGCTGGCCCTGGTGGACGGCAAGCTGAACTTCGCGAAGGCGTGGGCGAGCGGCCGGGTCAGGCTGAAGGCGTCCCTGAAGGACGTGCTGCGCCTGCGCTCGATCCTGTGAGCCCTGCCGCGCGCCCCGAGGCCCGGCGGCGGCCGGCCCGGCGGTGCGCCGGTACGACCAGCGGAGTCCCGCTCTGCGGGTCGTCGATGACCTGGCAGCGCACCCCGAAGACCTCCTCCACCAGTTCCGCGGTCACGATCTGCGCGGGCGGCCCGGCCGCCACGACCTTCCCGTCCCGCATCGCGATCAGGTGCGTCGCGTAGCGCGCCGCCTGGTTGAGGTCGTGCAGGACGGCGACCAGGGTGCGGCCCTCCTCCTCGTGGAGGTCGGCGAGCAGGTCGAGCAGGTCGATCTGGTGCTGGATGTCGAGGTAGGTGGTGGGCTCGTCCAGCAGGAGCAGGGGCGTGCACTGGGCGAGCGCCATCGCGATCCAGACCCGCTGGCGCTGTCCGCCGGAGAGTTCGTCGACGTGCCGGCCGGCCAGGGCGGCCACGCCGGTGGCGGCCATGGCCTCGGAGACGACGCGCTCGTCCTCCTCGGACCACTGCCGCAGCAGCCCCTGGTGCGGGTGGCGGCCGCGGGCGACGAGGTCGGCGACGGTGATGCCGTCGGGGGCGACGGAGGACTGCGGCAGCAGTCCGAGGGTGCGGGCGACCGTGCGGGCGGGGTACGAGCCGATGGCGGCGCCGTCGAGCAGGACGGCCCCGGCGCGCGGCTTGAGCATGCGGGACAGTGCGCGCAGCAGGGTCGACTTGCCGCAGGCGTTGGGGCCGACGATGACGGTGAAGGAGTGGTCGGGCACGGTGACCGACAGGTCCTCGGCGATGGTGCGCCCGTCGTAGGCGAGGGTGACGGATTCGGCCCGCAGTCGGCTGACGGTGCTCACGGTGGTCTGGCTCCTGATCTGGTCGTGCGTCCTGGTCCGCGTCCTCGTACGCGTAGGCGTCGTACGCGTAGGCGTCCTCATATGCGTCCTCATATGCGTCCCGCCCGCCGTTCGGTGAACAGCAGCCACAGCAGGTAGCAGCCGCCGGCCATGCCGGTGAACGCCCCCACCGGCAGCCGGTCGGCTCCGAAGAGCCGCTGCGCGGCCAGGTCGGCCCCGGTCAGCAGGGCCGCCCCGGTGCAGGTGGCGGCGAACAGGTTCGGGCCGGGGGCGCGGGTGAGCCGCCGGGCGACCTGGGGGGCGGCGAGGGCGACGAAGGCGATGGGACCGGCGGCCGCGGTGGCCGCGGTGGTCAGCAGGACGGCGGTGCCGAGCGCGCCGATGCGTACGCGCTCGACGCGCACCCCCAGCGCGTACGCCGTGTCGTCGCCCATTTCGAGCATGCGCAGCGACCGGCCGTGGCCGAGGGCGAGCGGGACGAGGACGGCGCAGGCGCCCAGCAGCGGCCACACCTGTTCCCAGCCGCGCCCGGTGAGGGAGCCGACCATCCAGACGGTGGCGCGGGCGGCGTCGGTGAGCCCGGCCTTGGTCAGCAGGTAGCCGATGAGGGCGGTGAGGACGGCGGCCACTCCGACGCCGACGAGGACGAACCGGTAGCCGTGCACGCCCTTGCGCCAGGCCAGCGCGTAGATGGCGGCGCCCGCGGCGAGGCCGCCGGCCGCGGCCCCGGCGGCCACGGAGGCGGTGTCGCCGTGCCACAGCACGATGACCAGCAGGGCGCCGGTCGTGGCGCCCTGGGCGAGGCCGAGGACGTCGGGGCTGCCGAGGGGGTTGCGGGTGACCGACTGGAAGACGGCGCCGGCCAGTCCGAGGGCCGCGCCGGCCAGCAGGCCGACCACGACGCGCGGCAGGCGCAGTTCGCGGACGATGAACTCCTGGGCGCCGGTGCCGCCTCCGGTGAGGGTGCGCAGGACGTCGGTGGGCTCCATCGGGTAGTCGCCGCTGCCGATGAGGACGACGGAGGCGGCCAGGGCGCAGGCCAGGAGCAGCGCGACGACGAGCACCGAGCGCGGGTGCAGGCGTACGGACAGGCCACCGGGGGCGCGCAGGACGCGCGGCGGGCGGGGGGCCTTGGTGGCGGTCGTGGCGGTCACAGCTGGGCCGTCCTCCGGTGCCGGACGAGGTGGACGAAGAGGGGGCCGCCGATGAGCGCGGTGACGATGCCGGCCTGCACCTCCGAGGGCCGGGCGACGACGCGGCCGACGACGTCGGAGGCGAGCATCAGGACGGGCGCCAGCAGGGCCGTGTACGGCAGCAGACGGCCGAGGCCGGGGCCGGTGAAGGTGCGCACGAGGTGGGGGACCATCAGCCCGGCGAAGGCGATGGGCCCGCAGGCGGCGGTGGCGGCGCCGCACAGCAGGGTGACGGCGAGCAGGCCGGCGGCGCGGACGAGGGCGGGCCGGGTGCCCAGGGCCCTGGCGTGGTCCTCGCCGAGTGCCAGGGCGTCCAGGGGCCGGGCGAGCAGCAGGGCGAGCAGGGCGCCGGCCGCGGCGAAGGGGGCGACCCGGGCGACGGTGTCGCCGGTGGCGGCGGCGAACGAGCCGACGGTCCAGAAGCGCATCGTGTCCAGCGCGGCGGAGTCCGACAGCTCGACCATGAAGACGTAGCCGTTGAGGGCGGCGGTCACGGCGGTGCCGGCCAGGGCGAGGCGTACGGGCGTGGCGCTCCTGGTGCCGCCGAGGACGTGGACGACGACGGAGACCAGGGCGGCGCCGAGGAAGGCGAACCACACGTAGCCGCCGGGCGAGGTGACGCCGAGGAAGGTGACGGCGGAGACGACGGCCGCGGCGGCGCCGGCGTTGATGCCGAACAGCCCCGGGTCGGCGAGCGGGTTGCGGGTGAGGGCCTGCATCACCGCGCCGGCGAGCCCCAGTCCGGTGCCGGCGAGGACGCCGAGGAGCGTGCGGGGCACCCGGACGTCCCGTACGACGACGTCGGTGTCGCTGCCGGTGTAGTGGAACAGGCCGTGCCAGACCGCATCGAGCGGGACCGGCTTGGCGCCGACGGCCAGGGACGCGGCGACGGCCAGCAGGAGCAGGCCCGTTGCGGCGAGGAGGCTGGCGGCGTGCGCGGCCCTGCGGCGCTGCACGGGCGCGGCGGCGGGCGCGATGGCGGGTGCAGCTGCGGGTTCGGTGGCGGGCTCGGCGGGAGGTGGGGGACTGTCGACCAACACGATGTTAGGTTAGCCTAACCTTTCATTGCCCCCCCCTCCCGGGCCCCACCCGTCACAGTCACGGAAGAGAAGCGCCACCGCCATGAGCACCACCTCCCCCACCCTCACCCGTCGCGGTCTCCTCGCCACCGGCGGCGCCCTCGGCATCGGCGCCCTGCTCGCCGCCTGCGGCGGAACGAAGGGCTCCGGCGGCGGGGCCGGCGGCAAGGGCGGCGGTCCGTGGAGCTTCAAGGACGACCGCGGGCAGACCGTACGGCTCGACCGCACCCCCAAGCGCATCGTCGCCTTCACCGGCACCGCCGCCGCCCTGCACGACTTCGGCGTCGAGTGCACCGGCGTCTTCGGCCCCACCCGCCTGTCCGACGGCAGGCCCGACCCGCAGGCCGGCGACCTCGACGTCGACAAGCTCACCGTGCTCGGCAACACCTGGGGCGAGTTCAACATCGAGAAGTACGCGGCCCTCGACCCCGAACTCCTCGTCAGCAACATGTTCGAGCCCGATGCGCTGTGGTACGTCCCCGAGGAGAGCAGGAAGAAGATCCTCGGCCTCGCCCCCAGCATCGGCCTGACCGCCGCCCGCGTGCCGATGCTCGACCCCATCAAGCGCAACGCCGAACTCGCCGCCGCCCTCGGCGCCGACCTGAACGCCAAGAAGGTCACCGACGCCAAGGCCCGCTTCGAGGCCGCCGCCGAGGCCGTGCGCAAGGCCGCCAAGGACAACCCCGTCAAGGTCATGGCCGCCTCCGGCAGCGCCGACCTGTTCTACGTCTCCAACCCGGCCGTCAACGCCGACCTCATGTACTTCCGCCGGCTCGGCGTCGACCTCGTCGTCCCGCAAAAGCTCGACAAGGGCGGCTACTTCGAGAGCCTGAGCTGGGAGAACGCCGACCGGTACGCCGCCGACCTCGTCCTGCTCGACAGCCGCACCTCCGCCCTGCAGCCCAAGGACCTCGCGGCCAAGCCCACCTGGGCGAAGCTGCCCGCCGTCCGGGCCGGCCAGGTCTCCCCCTGGCTCAGCGAGCCCCGCTTCTCCTACGCCGGCTGCGCCCCGCTCCTGGAGAACCTCGCCGAGGCCATCCGCAAGGCCAAGAAGACGACCTGATGCCGTGAAGACGTCCTGATGCCGTGGGGGTGGGCCGGGCCCGTGCCCGGCCCACCCCACGGCCGGGCGGTCAGTAGCCGAGCCGCGCCAGCGCCTTCGCCGCGTCCAGGGCGCAGGGCTCCTCGCCCGCCGCGGTCCACGCCGCGGCGCACAGCGCCCGCAGCCCGTCGATCGGCGCGCCCTCGCCCTCCAGCACCAGCTCCCCGTCGCCCACCGACGCCGACCAGCCGCCGCACCGGCCGTCCACCACCGCCGGGTGCGGCTCCAGCAGACCCCGCAGGTCCTCGGAGACGTACGTCGGCCGGTGCTCCGGACGCGCCGCGAGCAGCTGCGCGGCCGTGGTGACCCCGGTCAGCACCAGCAGCGAGTCCACCCCGCCGACGTGCGCGCCCTCGATGTCCGTGTCCAGCCGGTCCCCCACCACCAGCGGCCGCTCGGCCCCGGTGCGCAGGATCGTCTCGCGGTGCATCGGCGGCCGCGGCTTGCCCGCCACCTGCGGCTCCGCACCCGTGGCTATCCGCACGACCTGCACGGCCGCCCCGTTGCCCGGCGCGATGCCCCGCCCGGTCGGAATGGTCAGATCGGTGTTGGACGCGAACCACGGCACCCCGCGCGCCACCGCGTACGACGCCTCCGCCAGCCGCGACCACGGCATGTCCGGCCCGCCGTAGCCCTGCACGACGGCGGCCGGGTCGTCGTCCGCCGAGTCCACCGGCACCAGCCCGCGCTCGGCCAGCGCCACCCGCAGCCCCTCGGCACCGATCACCAGCACCTTGGCACCGCCCGGGACCTGATCGGCGATCAGCCGGGCCACCGCCTGCGCCGAGGTGATCACGTCCTCCGGCGCGGCCGGGACGCCCAGCTCCGTCAGATGCCCCGCCACCGTCTGCGGCGTGCGCGCGGCATTGTTGGTCACGTACGCCAGGTGCATGCCGTCCTCGCGGGCCCGCTCCAGCGACTCCACCGCGTACGCGATCGCCGCTCCCCCGGCGTAGACCACACCGTCCAGATCCAGCAGGGCCGTGTCGTAGGCGGCGCCCAGCGGCCGCTCGCTGCCCTCGGGCCGCAGTCGCACGGTGTGGTTCATGGCTGTGATCGCTCCTTTGTGCTGCACGTCTCCTCCCGGATCATTGCTCATCCGGGCTGGAGACATAACATTTCACAATGAGCACTTCAGGCCACGGCAACGGCGAACCGGTAGCAGGGGGACTTCGTCTCGCCCCATTCCGAGGACTGCGCTACGTTCCCGAGAGGGTGGGCAGCCTCGCTGCCGTCACCTCCCCACCGTACGACGTCGTCGTCCGGCCCGACGGACTGCGCCACCTGGAGACCGCGGACCCGCACAACATCGTCCGGCTCATCCTCCCCCAGGCCGCCACCGCCGCCGACCGGCACCGCCAGGCCGCCGAGACCCTGCGCCGCTGGCAGGAGGAACGCATCCTCGCCGCCGACCCCGAACCGGCGCTGTACGTCTACGAACAGCGCGGCGAAGGCATACTCCAGCGCGGCCTCATCGGCGCCCTGCGCCTGACCCCCCGCGAGGAGGGCATCGTCCTGCCCCACGAGGACGTCATGCCCCACATCATCGAGGACCGCGCCGCCCTGATGCGCAGCGCCGGCGCCAACCTCGAACCGCTGCTCTTCTCCTACCGCGGCAACGGCGACGGCACCGAGGGCGCCGCCGGCGTCATCGAGCGCGTCACCACCACCGAGCCGCTGCTGTCCACCACCACCGAGGACGGCTACGCCCACCGCCTGTGGGCCGTCACCGACGCCGACGACCTCGCCGTCATCGACGCCGACCTCTCCCACCAGCACGCGCTCATCGCCGACGGCCACCACCGCTGGGCCACCTACCTGCGCCTGCACGCCGAACAACCGGCACCCGGCCCCTGGGACTTCGGCCTGGTCCTGCTCGTCGACACCGCCCGCTACCCGCTGCGCGTACGGGCCATCCACCGCCTGCTGCACCAGCTGCCCGCCTCCCGGGCGCTCGCCGCCCTCGGCGACGCCTTCCGGGTACGCACCCTGGAGGGCTCCCTGCAGGACGCCCTCGACGCCCTGGCCCGGGCCGCCACCGAACCGGGCAACAACGCCTTCGTCCTCGCCGGCGACGGCCGCTTCCACCTCCTGGACCGCCCCGACCCGGCCCTGCTCGCCCGCACCGTGCCCGGCGACCGCCCCCGCGCCTGGCGCGAGCTGGACGCCACGGTGCTGCACTCGCTGCTGCTCGAACACGTCTGGCAGGTGCCGGACGACCCCGAGCACATCGGCTACATCCACGACACCGCCGCGGTCGTCGCCCAGGCCGAGCGCCACGACGCGACGGCCGTCCTCATGCACCCGGTCCACGAGGACGTCGTACGGGAGCTGGCGGAGCAGGGCGTGACGATGCCGCGCAAGTCGACCTCGTTCGGGCCGAAGCCGGCCACGGGCCTGGTGCTGCGGAGCCTGGCCCTGGACTGACGGGCCGGTCCGGCCCGAAAACGCCGGAGGGCGGAACCCCTGTGGGGGTCCCCCCCTCCGGCGTCATGAGCGACGGCTGCCGGTCTCAGCCCTGCTCGGGCCGGTCCTCGGTGCCCTCGGACGCGATCTCCTCGGCCTTGATGTCCTCGGCCTTGATGTCCTCGGCCTCGGGCTTCTCGGTCTCGGGCTCCTCCGCCACCGTCTCCTCGGGCGCCTCCTCGTCGAGGGCGTCCGTGAACTCGATGCCGTCCAGCTCCGCGAGCCGGTCCGAGGCGTTCGTGGTGCCGCCCTGGTCCGCCTCGAGGGCCTTCGCGAACCACTCGCGGGCCTCGCTCTCACGGCCGACCGCCAGCAGCGCGTCCGCGTACGCGTAGCGCAGGCGGGCCGTCCACGGCTGGACGGAGTTCGACGCGAGCTCGGGGCTCTGCAGCGTCACGACCGCGGCCTCCGCCTGGCCCAGGTCCTGGCGGGCGCCGGCGGCGACGAGCCGCATCTCGACCTGACCGGCCTTGTCCAGCTTCTGCACCTCGGGCTCGCCGGCCATGGCCAGCGCCCGCTCGGGGCGGCCCATGCCGCGCTCGCAGTCCGCCATCACCGGCCACAGGTCGACCGAGCCGGTCATCCGGCGGGCGGCACGGAACTCGGCCAGCGCCTCGGAGTACTTGCCGGTGGCGTACGAGGCGAAGCCGGCGGCCTCGCGCACGGCCGCCACGCGGGAGGCCAGGCGCAGGGCGATGCGGGAGTAGGCGTAGGCCTGCTCGGCGTCCTCGTCCAGCAGACGGGCGACCATGACGAGGTTGCGGGCCACGTCCTCGGCGAGCGTCTTGGGCAGGCTCATCAGCTCCTGCCGGACGTCCTTGTCGATCTCCTCGCCGGTCACGTCCTCCGGGATGGGCAGACGCTTGACCGGCTCGCGGTCGCCGCGGTCACGGTCACGGTCCCGGGCGTCACGGCGGCCGTAGCCGCCGGAACGGTCGTCGCGGCGGTCGTCGCGCCCGCGGAAGCCCCGGCCGCCGCCCTGGCGGTCGTCACGGAAGGAACGACGGGGGCCGCGGTCGTCGTCACGGCGCGGGCCGCGGTCGTCGCGACGGTCGTCGCGGCGGAAGCCGCCGCGGTCGTCGTCACGGCGGGGACCACGGTCGTCACGGCGCTCGTCGCGACGGAAGCCGCCACGGTCGTCGTCACGGCGGCCGAAGCCACCGGCGGGACGACCACCACGGTCATCGCGGCGGAAGCCGCCGCGGTCGTCGTCGCGGCGCGGGCCGCGGTCGTCACGGCGGTCGTCGCGACGCTCGTCGCGACGGAAACCACCACGGTCGTCATCGCGGCGACCGAAGCCACCACGGTCACGGTCGTCACGGCGACCGAAGCCGCCGGCCGGACGGTCGTCGCGGCGGCCGAAGCCACCGCGGTCATCGCGGCGCTCGTCACGGCGCTCGTCGCGGCGGAAGCCGCCACGGTCGTCGTCACGGCGGAAGGACGGACGGTCGTCGCGACGGAAGCCCCCACCGGGACGCTCGTCACGGCGCTCGTCACGGCGGAAGCCACCGCGGTCGTCGTCACGGCGACCGAAGCCACCGGCGGGACGACCACCACGGTCATCGCGGCGGAACCCGCCACGGTCGTCGTCGCGACGCGGACCACGATCATCACGGCGGTCGTCACGGCGCTCGTCGCGACGGAAACCACCACGGTCGTCATCGCGGCGACCGAAGCCACCGGCGGGACGACCACCACGGTCGTCACGGCGGAAACCACCGGTCGGACGGCCGCCACCGGGACGCTCGTCACGGCGCTCGTCGCGGCGGAAGCCGCCGCGGTCGTCGTCGCGGCGCGGGCCGCGGTCGTCACGGCGGTCGTCGCGACGCTCGTCACGGCGGAAACCACCACGGTCGTCGCGGCGGAAGCCGCCGGCGCGGTCGTCACGACGGCCGAAGCCGCCGCCACGCGGACCGCGGGCGCCTCCGCGGCGCGGCTCGCCGCCCGACCGGTCGTCGGGAGAGTTGGTGGACATCGACGTGACTCCTGTCTTCAGGTACCGCATTCATTCTCGCGCACCCTGATGACAGGCGCGCTTCAGGCAAAACAAAGGACCCCTGGTCCCAGCTGAACGCTGGGACCAGGGGTCCTTGCAAAGATTGTTCGGCGGCGTCCTACTCTCCCACAGGGTCCCCCCTGCAGTACCATCGGCGCTGAAAGGCTTAGCTTCCGGGTTCGGAATGTAACCGGGCGTTTCCCTAACGCTATGACCACCGAAACTCTATCGGATGCCCCGCCATGACGGAGCTCTCGAACAGAGCAGCGAACAAGCACACTCTTCAGTTTAAGGTGTTACTGGTTCAACCGGCACGATTGTTCGTTATCCGGGAACCACACAGTGGACGCGAGCAACTATGGACAAGCCCTCGGCCTATTAGTACCAGTCAACTCCACCGGTTACCCGGCTTCCATATCTGGCCTATCAACCCAGTCGTCTACTGGGAGCCTTACCCCATCAAG
>NZ_BAAASL010000035.1:0-34874 GCF_039532865.1 Streptomyces luteosporeus | reverse complement strand
GGACGGGCTGAAATCAGCCCGTCCGGCGTTTGAGGACACCGGGCGAAGCCCGGTCCGGGGGTGCTAGGGGGCGGAGCCCCGCTAGGAGACGGGGAGAGGGCGGGGCTGGGGCTCAGCCCGCCGCAGGCGCCTGCACAGGCTCCGGCACCAGCGCCGTCACCGCGCAGCGCAAGCGCTCCGGCGCCTCCTCGTCGTACGGGTCAGGCGTCGCCGGCACCTGCAGCCGGTGCACCGGCCCGGCACCCACCCGCGCGTACCCCCGCCCCGGCGGCACGCACTCCGGCGGTGTCGTGTGCGGCGCAGTCCCCAGCACCGCCGCGATCTGCTCGGGCGTGAGCGGGCCGAGCACGGCCCGGGCGCGGGTGTGGGTGAACAGCGCCTCGCCGAGGAGGCCGGCGGCCTCGTACTGCTCGCCCACGGCGACGGTGACGTTCGCGGTGCGCCCGTGCCGCAGCGGCACGGTCAGCAGGCCCTGCGGGTCGGCGCGGCCCTCGCCGGCGGCCAGGTGGCCGAGGGCGGCGGGCCGGTCGACGACGATCCACAGCGGCCGGCGGACGTCGTCGGGCGCCGGATGGCCCTGGCGGCGGGCGAAGTTCGCGGCCAGCAGCCGCCGCTCGGTCTCGCGGCAGGCCCATTCGAGGACGGACAGGGCGCCGGCGACGGACGACTCGACGGCGAGGACGCCTTCGCGGCCGGTGAGGAAGGCGTACTCGCCTGTGGCGCCGCCGTCCACGACGACGACGTCGCCGTGCTGCAGGGCCTGCAGCGTCACCGACCGCAGCAGGGTCGTGGTGCCGCTGCCGGCCTGGCCGAGGGCGAGCAGGTGCGGTTCGGTCGAGCGGGGTCCGGTGCGCCAGACGACGGGCGGGGCGTCGCGCAGTTCCTCGCCGTCGGTGACGGGCAGGGTGCGCTGGACGGCGCTGTCGTCGGTGAAGCCCAGCACCGTCTCGCCGGGGGCGGTCACGAAGCGCTGGGCGTGGATGCCGGTGGACAGCGGGGGCAGCGCGGTGAGGGTGAGGCGGTTGTCGGCCTCGTCCCAGTCGAAGCGGTACTCGGGGCCGCGCCCGGCCTTGAGCTGCAGCAGTTGTTCGATCCGGGAGCGGGCCCCGTCCTCGCCGTCGGTGAAGTAGCCGGGGTAGCGCAGCCGCAGGCCGGTGAGCCGGCCGTGCTCGTCGAAGGCGTGTTCGTCGAAGGCGGTCCGCCAGTCGCCGCCGTGTTCGTACAGCGGCCGGGGGTCCTGGGGCGCGGAGAAGTAGGGCACGAGCGCCTCGTAGAGGGCCTGCAGCCGGGTGCTTTCGGGGGTGTCCGGCTGCGGCGCGGCGGCGGTGCGGGGCCCGTGCTCGGCGCCGCGGGCCTGCCCGCGCCCGGCCCAGGCGCCGGCTGCGAGCAGGGCCGCGGTGCCCAGGGTGGGGCCGTAGGGCACGAGGGCGACGATGACCAGGCAGGAGGCGGCGAGCAGCAGGGCCGGGCCGCGCCGGTCCCGGGGGGTCCGCTCCCAGGTGCGGCGCCCGCGCCCGGCCAGGGCGCGCAGTCCGCGCAGGACGACGAGCAGGGGGTGCAGGACGTCCCTGGCGCTGTCGGCGGCGGTGCGCGCGAGGTCGCGGCCCCGGGGGGTCTCGGGGGCGGGCGTCAGGGTGCGGGGCAGTGCTCGCCGGCCCACGTCGGCCTCCTCTTCAGGCTCTTTTTAGAACTTGATCCCGCCGAGCAGGTCGGCCAGGCTCGCCCCGCCGGCCCGGATGCTGGGGGCGATCCCGGTCCCGGAGAGGTAGAAGCCGAACAGGGCGCAGATGATGCCGTGCGATGCCTTGAGGTTGTCCTTGCGGAAGAACAGGAACACGACGACACCGAGCAGTACGACGCCCGAGATGGAGAGGATCATGGGAATCTCCTGGGAACTGGGGGGCGGTCACCTCAAGTCCCTCCAGCTTCACAGAAAGTATTAATACGGCAACCGGTGATACACCCGTACGGAGGATGACAGACCATGCCCGAGCAGATGCCCGCATCCGAAGAGCCCGCACACGACCCGGAGGTGCTCCAGCTCGCGGCCAAGGTCTTCGACCTGGCGCGGCACGGGGACACCGACACCCTCGCCGCCTACGTGGACGCCGGTGTTCCGGTGAATCTCACCAATGACAAGGGCGATTCCCTGGTCATGCTCGCCGCCTACCACGGACATCCGGCGACCGTCACCGCCCTGCTGGAGCGCGGCGCCGACCCCGACCGGCCCAACGACCGCGGGCAGACCCCGCTGGCCGGAGCCGTTTTCAAGGGCGAGCAGGAGGTCGTGCGCATCCTCGTCGGGCACGGCGCCGACCCGGCGGCCGGAGTGCCCTCCGCCTTGGACACCGCCGCGATGTTCGCCCGCCAGGACCTGCTGGAGCTGCTGCAGGGCAAGTAAGGGACCCGCCGGACCGATAGTCAACCGGCAGTCAGGCGCCGGCGGTTGAGCCCCCGGACGCGAGCACCGTCTCGACGGTGTCCGCGTCCTCGGGGCGCTTGTCCTCCCGGTAGCGCACCACCCGGGCGAAGCGCAGGGTGACGCCGGCCGGGTAGCGCGGGGAACGCTGGATGCCGTCGTAGGCGATCTCCACCACCAGTTCGGGGCGCACCGTCACCGTGAAGCCGTCGTCGCTCACGGCGAGTTCGCGCAGGCGGCGCGTCTGCCAGGCCAGCATCGCGTCCGTCATGCCCTTGAAGGTCTTGCCGAGCATCGCGAAGGAGCCGTCGGGGCGGCGGGCGCCGAGGTGGATGTTGGACAGGCTGCCGCGGCGCCGGCCGTGTCCCCACTCGGCGGCCAGCACCACCAGGTCGAGGGTGTGCACGGGCTTGACCTTCAGCCAGGACGCGCCGCGCCGGCCGGCGGTGTACGGCGCGTCCAGGGCCTTGACCACGACGCCCTCGTGGCCGCGTGCGAGGACCTCGCGCAGGAAGTCGCGGGCGGCCGCGCGGGCCGCGGGGTCGGAGGGGTCCGGCACGGTCAGCCGGCGCACGCGCAGCGGTCCGGGCACCACCTGGGCGAGCACCGCGTGGCGCTCGGCGGCCGGCAGGTCGAGCAGGTCGCGCCCGGCGACGGACAGGGCGTCGAAGAACACCGGCGACAGCGGCAGGGCCCGGCCCGCGGCCGCCACGTCCAGGCGGGAGCCGACCCGGCCGGCCACGTCCTGGAACGGGTGCGGCCGCCCGGCCGCGTCCAGCGCGATCACCTCCCCGTCCAGCACCGCCGAGGACACCGGCAACGCCAGTGCCTGCGCGGCGAGTTCCGGCAGGCGTTCGGTGATCTCGTCGAGGGTGCGGGTGTAGACGCGCACCCGGTCGCCGTCCCGGTGCACCTGCACCCGGATGCCGTCCAGCTTCTCCTCCACCGCGCACGGGCCGAGCCGGTCCAGGGCCTCGTCGACGTCCTTGGCGCTCTGCGCCAGCATCGGCAGCACCGGCCGGCCCACCTCCAGGCGGAACCGGTCCAGCGCCGCCGGGCCCTGCACCAGCAGCGCCCGCGCCACGGCCCCCAGCGACCCGCCGAGCATCACCGCGCGCCGCACCTGAGCGGCGCCGGCGCCGGTGGCGGCCGCCAGGCCCTCGACGGCCAGGGCGTCCAGGGCGCCCTGGCGCAGCTCCCCGCCGATCAGCCGCACCAGGAAGTCCTGTTCCCCGGCCGTGGCGGCGCCCAGCAGCCCGGTGAGCAGCCGCTGCCGCTCGGCCCGGGCGCCCGGGCCCGCGACCGCCGCGAGCGCCTCCAGGGTGCGGTCCACCTCCCGTACGGTCAGCGTGGGCTCCGCGGCCGGCGGCGGGGGATGGCGCAGGGCGCTCCAGCCGACGCCGGTGCGGCGCTGGGGGAGCCGGCCCGCCAGGTAGGGGATGACGACGGGGGCGTCGTCCGGCTCGGCGCGCCGGAACAGCTGCGCCAGCAGCGCGGTCTTCTCCGTCCGGGCGGTGGTGGCCGCGACCTGCCCGGAGACCCGCGCGAACCTCGGCCAGCAGCATGCCCCCATCGTCCCCCCGGAAGCGCCGCGGCGCCCGCCATCGGGGTCACGGTGGGTGATGTCGCGCACACTTCGTGGAAGGGACGTAACCGGCCGGTGCCGCCCCGGGTTGCCGTACCGGCACCGCAGGACCGACGACGCAGGACGGAGCAGTGGTTCAGCGATGAGCAAGCGCCAGAAGGGCCGCCGGCACCGCAGGGTCAACCGCACCCCCCGCCCCGTGCGCTCCTCCCCGCCGCGCCCGGCGACCGGGCCGGAGCCCCGCGGCCTGGGCCGCCACGAGGCACGCACCTGGGAGGGGCTGCGCGCGACCGGCACCGGGGGCGCGTCGGTCGAGGAGCTGAGCGCGGCGGTGGGCTACCAGGCGCGCACCATCCTCAAGCACATGACCGGCCTGTCCGGCCAGGGCCTGGCCGAGCTCCGCGGCGACCGCTGGTACGCGGCCGGCGCCGGCCGCTGACGACGGCCGGGACCGCGGGGGCGCCCCGGGCGCCCGCCTGCGCCCCCTACGCCCGCCGGTACGGCCGGTAGCCGATGCGCAACCGCCCCGTGTCCAGCGCGTACGGCAGCGGCCGCGCCGGCCCCAGCCGTACGCCCGCCACCGCCAGTTCCCCACCGCGCAGGAACTCCGCGACGAACCCCGTGGCCAGCAGCAGCCCCACCTCCCTGCCGCTGCACCGTGCCTCGCCCCGCCCGAACGGGCTCGTGGCCCAGTCGGCCGGGGCCGAGCCGTCCAGCCACGTCTCGGGCGCGAAGCGGTGCGCGTGCTCCAGGCGCTCGGCGTCCCGGGCGTGGAAGCCGGCGGGCACCAGCACGTCGATGCCGCCGGGTGCCACCGCCGAGCGCCACCGCGTCTCGCCGGTGGTGCGCCGCAGCAGCTGCGGCACCGGGGGCCACAGCCGCACCGCGTCCAGGACGCAGGCCCGCAGGTACGGCATGTCCTGGAAGCCCGGCACCGTGGGGGTGGCGTGCCGCCGGTCGGCCTCGCGGACCTCCTGCGCGGCGCGCCGGTGCTGCTCCGGGTGCGTGGCCAGCAGGGTCAGGGTGCGCACCACCGCCGCGTGCACCAGCCCCAGCGCCATGAACCACTGGGCCACCTGCCCCTCGGGGGCGGTCTCGGGCCCGCGGGGCGCGGTGCGGAACAGCCCGGCCAGGCTCCGTGGGTCGGCCTCGCACAAGTAGCGCGCCTGACGCTGCATCATGGCCCGCCGCAGGCGGCGGGTGCGCCGGGCCCGCCGGGGCCGGGCGCCCAGCCAGTTGGCCTCGGCGAGCAGGGCGCCGAGCAGGCGCGAGAACTCCAGGTCGTCGGCGGCCGCCTCGCCGAGGAAGCAGCGCCGCCCCATGCGCTCGATCCGCTCGCGCAGCTGCTCCTGCGAGAGCCCTGCCTCCGCCCCGGGCCCGAGCAGGGCCCTGGCCTCCTGGGCGGCGATGCGCAGGAAGTGCCCGCCGAGCCGGTGCACTTCGCTGCCCGCGTCCAGCACCGCGTCGTTGAAGGCGCGCCGCGCGGTGCGCTGGCGGCCGTGCGAGGCGAGCAGCGACTGCGGCTGCACGGCGGCGAAGCCGCGCACCTTCTCCCGGGTGTCGACGGCGTAGAGCGCGACCGGGCCGTCGAGCACCTGCCGGACGTCCTCGGCGTCGAGCACCAGCAGTGCGGGGCCGGACAGGCCGCGCACCCGCACCGGGCCGCGGCCGTGCCGCCGGCGCAGGGCCTGCAGCAGCTCCGCCCCGCGCCGCTCGGGCTCCGCGCGGGCCACGAGGCGGGCGAGCCGGGGGCGGGTGCGGAAGATGCCGCGGGCGTACTCGGGCAGGAAGCAGCACAGGGCGAGCCGGAGGTTCTCGCCCGGGGAGGCCGCGGGTAGGGCCCGGGTGGGGGCCGGGTCGGCGGAGCCCGGGGTGCCGAACACCGTCGCGGTCGTCATGCCTGACACCTCTTGCGGTCGTGGGGGCCGGTGGGGGAGGGGAGCATTGCCACTTCCCGGCCGGTGAACCGGGGCCGCCGAAGATCAGCTGAGTATTCATCCGAGCGGGTGAATACCCTCTGGCCTGCGTTCTCTTGCCGCCGCGCGGCTTCTACCGTCGCCCGCATGCCTGACATGGATGAGATCATCCGACGTATTCGCCTGGACATGAACACGGAACTGCGCAAGCGGGCCCGCCGGGCCCAGGACGCCCCGTCGGGCTGGGCCGTGCGGGGCGAGAGCGGCGAGGTCCGCGGCCAACTGCCCCCGCACGACCCGGTGACCGCCGGGCCGGACCGGCAGCAGGCCGACCGGCCGCCCGGCCGCGGCCGGGCATGACGGGCCGTACGCGGCCGTACGCGGCCGTACGCGGCCGTACGCGGCCGTACGCGGCCGTACGCGGCCGTACGCGGCCCCGCCGCCCGGAGCAGCGGGCGGCGGGGCCTGGGGAAAGGGGGTGCGCGCCGGCGTCAGCGAGCCCGCCTGACCCCCATGCCCGCCAGGGCCAGGGCGACGAGGCAGCCCACGGCACCGACGATGACGTTGCTGACCGCGGCGCCGGTGGTGAACGGATGGCCCGAGACGACCCACGGCGTGATGATCGTCCAGACGGCCAGGCACAGCGCGGCCCAGCTCATGGCGTGCGTGCGCTCGTAGGCGTGGCCGAATCCACCGACCAGGCAGGCGAAGGCGATGCCCGTGATCAGGTTGTTGACCGACAGGGTCGTGGCGCCGTTGAAGCCCACGATCCACGGTGAAGCGGCCAGGTACACGCCGCACAGGAGCGCGAGGGCCTCGACGGCCTGGGCGACGGGGGTCGACGTCGTCTCCTCGGAGTAGGCGCGGAGCGCCACGATGTCCGGGTGCTGGTCGATCCGCGGCGACGTAGGGGCGGTCACGTCAGCCACCTTCTTTCAGCGAAAAGGTCCGACCTACTCGCATTTTAACCCAATTGCCTGCCAATTCACCCGGTTGGCGGCGTATGTGGTGAAGGTGGCAGGGAATGCTTACAGGTCCCAGAACGCCACTCGAGGGGGAGGCGACCCACCCATGCAGGATCCCGACGGACCCGACGAACGCACCCGCAACTGCACCGAGGCGTCCGAGACCACCGGCCGGACCTCGGCCGCGGCCGAGGACGACGACCCCGAATCCCACATCATCCGCGGCGTGGACTGACGGCGCGGACCGACCGCACCGACCGACCGCACCGACCGACCGACGGCGAGGACTGACGCTCACGGGACGTTCCCCGGGTGGAAAGATCCACGTGACCCACCGGGCGCGCGGCCCGAGGACAACAGCGGTATGCGTGTCGTCATCGTCACCGAATCGTTTCCGCCCGACGTCAACGGCGTCGCGCACTGCGCCTGGCAGACCGCCCGGCACCTCGCCCTGCGGGGCCACGACCCGCTGGTGGTGGCCCCCGCCCCGGCCCGGCGCTCCGCCGTCCCGGACGCCGCCATGCCCTGCCCCGTCGTACGCATACCCTCAGCCCCGCTGCCCGGCTACCCGCAACTGCGCGTGGCCCTGCCCAGCCGTCGCACGACCGCCGCCCTCGCCGCGCACCGGCCCGACGTCGTGCACCTGGCCAGCCCCTTCGTCCTGGGCCCCCGCGCCATGGCCGCGGCCGCCCGCCTGGACCTGCCCGCCGTCGCCGTCTACCAGACCGACCTCGGCGGCTACGCCCGCACCTACCTGGGCATGGGCCGCACCTACGCCTGGCACCGCATCCGCGCCGTCCACGCCGCCGCCGACCGTACGCTCGCGCCCTCCTCGGCCGCCGTGCGCGACCTGCTCGCCCACGGCGTGCCGCGAGTGGAACTGTGGCCGCGCGGCGTCGACTCCGAGCGCTTCCACCCGGCCCGCCGCGACCCCGAACTGCGCCGCGCCCTCGCCCCCGGCGGTGAGCTCATCGTCGGCTACGTGGGCCGCCTCGCCGCCGAGAAGCACGTGGACCTGCTGGCGGCCGTGTGCGCACTGCCCGGGGTGCGCGTCGTCGTCGCCGGCGACGGCCCGCAGGCCGCCCGACTGCGCACCCTGCTGCCCGGCGCCCGCTTCCTGGGCACCCGCACCGGCGACGAACTCGCCCGCATCTACGCCTCGCTGGACGTCTTCGTGCACACCGGTCCGCACGAGACCTTCTGCCAGACGATCCAGGAGGCACAGGCCAGCGGCGTGCCCGTCGTCGCCCCCGCGGCCGGCGGCCCGCTCGACCTCGTCGAGCACGCCCGCACGGGACTGCTGGTGCGGCCCCGCGACCCCGAGGCGCTGCGCGAGGCCGTCCTGACCCTGGAAGCGGCCCGCCGCACCCGCTCCCGCTACGCGCACGCCGCCCGCGCCGCCGTCCTCACCCGCACCTGGCCGTCGGTCGTGGACCGCCTGCTGATGCACTACGACGAGGTCCTGGCCGCCCGCGCGACCCGCGCGCTGGCGGCCTGATCCGCCGCATCGGGGAGATCGGACGGCGGTGCGGCGCCGGTGGTCGTGCACGGCGACCGCGGCCGGCAGGACCGGCACCCGGCGCCCGCCCGGCCAGGGAAGCCGTCGACGGTACGTTGGTCGGCTTGGTCGGCTTGGTCAGCGCCGCACCGGTACGAACCGCAGGGGCGTGCCCGGCGGGGCCTGGGCCGCGGCGGGCAGGGCGGTGGCCGGGACGACGCCGATGACCGGGTAGCCGCCCGTGGTGGGATGGTCGGCCAGGAAGAGGACCGGCAGGCCGTCCGGAGGGACCTGGATCGCGCCCAGGACCACGCCCTCGCTGGGCAGTTCCCCCTCGCGGACCCTCGCGAGCGCCGGGCCCCGCGTGCGCAGGCCGATGCGGTTGCTCTCGGGCGAGACCACCAGTCCGCCGGCGGCCCAGATGCGCAGCGCGTCCGGCGCGAACCAGTCGTCGCGCGGGCCCGGCACCAGCGGCAGGACCAGCCCGCCCGGCCCCGGCGCCGACCAGGGCACCCCGTCCGCCGCGGCCGGCGGGCCGCACGGCGGGCCCAGGGGGAGGCGCTCGCCGTCCACGAGCGGATCCGGGCCCAGGCCCGACAACAGGTCGCGCGACCGGCTGCCGAGGACCTCCGGCACGGCGAGGCCCCCGGCGAAGGCGAGGTAGGAGCGCACGCCCGCCGTGGCCGGCCCCGCCTCCAGCACCGCGCCCGCCGGCAGGAACAGCGGCTCGCCCCAGGCCACCGGCCGGCCGTCCACCCGTACCGGGCACGGCGCGCCGGTCACCGCCGCGACGACGGGGGCGTCCGTGCGCACCGCGCAGCCGTTCACGGTGGTCTCCAGCGTCGCCGCCCCCTCGGGGTTGCCGACCAGGCGGTTGGCGAGGCGGTGCGCCGGTTCGTCCAGCGCCCCCGCCCGCGGCACGCCCAGGTGCGCGTACCCGGGCCGGCCGAGGTCCTGCACGGTGGTCAGTGCCCCGGCGCGCACGACGGTCAAGGTCATCGGCCGCGCTCCTCGAAGCGCACCCGGGTGCCGGGCGCCAGCAGGGCGGCGGGCTCGCGCCGGGGGTCCCACAGGACGGCGTCGGTGCGGCCGACGATCTGCCAGCCGCCGGGGGAGGAGCGGGGGTAGACGCCGGTGTACGGGCCGGCCAGGCCCACCGCGCCGGCCGGCACGGCGGTGCGCGGGGTGTCCCGGCGCGGCACGTGCAGGTGCGGCGGCAGCCCGGTGAGGTAGCCGAAACCGGGCGCGAAGCCGCAGAACGCCACCCGGTATTCGATGCCGGCGTGGATCCGGGCCACCTCGCGCTCGCCCACGCCCCACAGCTCGGCGACCCGCGCCAGATCGGCGCCGTCGTAGCGGACGGGCAGCACCAGCGGCGCGGAACCGGTGGCGGGCAGCGGCGGCACCTGCCACCGCTCCAGGTCCGCCGCCAGGGCGCGGGGGTCGGCCAGCCCGTCGAGCAGGACCGTCCGGGCGGCGGGCACGATCTCCCGTACGGGCGGCAGCGCGCCGGCCGCGCGGCGGCGCAGCAACTCGGCGTGCAGGGCCTGGGCCTCCTCGGCGGTGGCCACCTCCACCAGCAGCGCGTCGCGGCCGACGGGCAGCGCGCGCCGGGCCGTGTGCTCCCTGGCCGTCACGCGAACGCCTCCACGCGCACGCCCGCCGCCTCCAGCGCCTGCCGCACGCGCCGGGCGAGCTGCGCCGCGCCGGGGGTGTCGCCGTGCACGCACAGCGAACGCGCCCGTACGGCCACCTCCTCGCCGGTGAGCGCCGTGACCGCGCCGTCGCGGGCGAGGCGCACACTGCGGGCGAGGACGGCGTCCGGGTCGGGCACCACCGCACCGGGCTCCCGGCGCGGCACCAGGGTGCCCCGCGCGGTGTACGCGCGGTCGGCGAACGCCTCGGCCACCACCGGCAGTCCGGCCCGCGCGGCGGCCTCGTGCAGCCGCGACGCGGGCAGGCCCAGGACCGGCAGCCGCCCGCCCGCCCGCAGGACCCCGGCGACCACGGCCTGCGCCTGCTCGGCGTCGACGACCACGCGGTTGTATAGGGCGCCGTGCGGTTTGACGTACGCCACGTCGGCGCCGGCCGCCTGCGCGAAGACCCGCAACGCGCCGATCTGGTAGGTGATTTCGTCGGCGAGCTCCTGCGGCGGCACGTCCATCGCCCGCCGCCCGAAGCCGGCGAGGTCGCGGTAGGAGACCTGCGCGCCGATGCGCACGCCGCGCTCGACGGCCCGCTCGCACACCCGCCGCATGGTCGACGGGTCGCCGGCGTGGAAGCCGCAGGCGACGTTCGCGCTGGTGACGGCGGCGAGCAGGGCGTCGTCGTCCGTCAGCTGCCAGCGGCCGAAGCCCTCGCCGAGATCGGCGTTGAGGTCGAGGACGGGGGCGGGGGCCGGGTTCTGCGGCGCGGTGGTCGTCATCGGTCGTCCTCCCTGGTCCGCAGGGCGTCGAGGATCAGGCGGCAGGCGTCCGCCAGGTAGGCGGTGAGCTCCGCCTCCGCCGCGGTGTGCTCACCGCGCTCCAGCAGCGTGGCCAGGGTGCGGTTGCGGGCGACGAAGGGCGCGTGGAAGTGCCGGGGCGAGGGCATCGCGTGGAAGGCCAGGCGCAGTTCGGCCAGCAGTCGGTCCATGGCCGCGTCGATGCGGGCGCTGCCGGCCAGGGCGGCCAGCGCCCGGTGGAAGCGCAGGTCCGCGGTGGCGACGCGGCTCCAGTCGCCGGCGCGTGCGGCGTCCTCGGCGTCGGTCACCGCCGCGGCGACGGCCTCCCGCAGCGCGGCCGGGGCCGTGGCCGCGGCCCGTACGCCCGCGCTCTGCAGTGCCGCGCGCATGCGGTAGATGTCGGTGACGTCGGCGGGTTCGAGGACCCTGACGAACACGCCGCGGTTGAGCAGGTGCACCACCAGGCCGTCGTGGACTAGCAGCCGGAAGGCCTCGCGCAGGGTGTTGCGCGAGACGCCGAGCTCCCGCCCGAGCGCCTCCTCGGACAGCCGGGTGCCGGGCGGCAGACCGCCGCCCTCGATGCGCTCGCGCAGCGCGCAGGCAATGCGCTGCGAGGCGGCGCTGGAGTTTGCCATGGCCTCTCCCGGGGATCCCACGGAGGTTTTCCGCTCAGCCCATTGAGGATTGTTCAACAATATCTTAGCGTCCTCGCAGTCGCCTCACCTCGTCGAGTGAGGTCCGAGAATGCGGAAGGCCCGCGCATGCTCGTACTCCTGGGCGTCCTCGTGGTGGTGGCCGGCTTCGCCACGAGACGCAACCCGCTGCTCGTGGTCGGTGCCGCCGGCATCGTCACCGGAGCGCTGGGCGGGCTCTGGCCCCGCGAGGTCCTCGCCGCCTTCGGCACCGGCTTCGCCGGCAGCCGCGCGGTGACCGTCTTCGTCGTCACGCTGCCCGTCATCGGCCTGCTGGAACACCACGGCCTGCAGGAACAGGCGCGCAACCTCGTACGCCGCCTGGCCGGGCTCACCACCGGCCGCTTCCTCGCCCTGTACCTCCTGCTGCGGCAGGTCACCGCCGCCGTCGGCCTCGGCGGCGTCCTCGGGCACGCCCAGACCGTGCGCCCGCTGGCCGCGCCCATGGCCGAGGGGGCCGCGGAGCGGCGGCACGGCGAGCTGAGCGACAGGGCGCGCGAGAAGATACGTTCCTTCGCGGCCAGCGCCGACAACGTCGGCTTCTTCTTCGGCGAGGACGTCTTCCTCGCCGTCGGCTCGATCCTGCTGATCACCGGATTCGTCAACGCGACGTACCACACGCAACTGGAGCCCCTGCAGCTGGCGCTGTGGGCCGTGCCCACGGCGCTGTGTGCCCTGGCCGTGCACGGCTGGCGGCTGCTGCGCCTCGACCGCACCCTCGACCGCACCCTCGAAGGAACCCCCCGATGATCAAGGCGGAGTGGTTCTACTGGCTCGTCGGCGGCATCTTCCTCGTCATGGCCGCGCAGATGCTCACCGACCGCACCAACCCCAAGCGCCTGGGCAGCGCCGCCTTCTGGGGCCTGCTGGGCGCCGGATTCTGCTACAGCACCTGGGTCGTGGACCACAGGGCGCCCGCCGAACCCCTGGGTGCCGCCGTCCTGCTCATGATCTGCCTGGCGGGCTTCGGCCTCACCGGCCGCGGCGCCTCCCGCGTGCCGGGCCCGCAGCAGCGCGAGGCGGCCGCCGCCCGGCACGGCAACAGGCTCTTCGTCCCCGCCCTGACCATCCCGGCCGTCGCCCTGGTGTGCGCCGTGGGCCTGAAGAAGGTCACCGCCGGCGGTCAGCCGCTGCTGCAGAAGGGCAGCGAGACCGTCCTGGGGCTGGGCATCGGCGCCCTGGCCGCCCTCGTCGTCGGCATGGTGCTGCTGCGCGAGCGCCGCATGCTCGCACCCCTGCACGCCGGGCGTTCGATACTGGAGTCCGCGGGCTGGGCCCTGCTGCTGCCGCAGCTGCTCGCCACGCTCGGGGCCATCTTCGCCAAGGCCGGCGTGGGCGAGCAGGTCCGCCGCATCACCACCGCCGTGCTGCCGCACGGGTCGGTCTTCCTCGCCGTCGTCGTCTACTGCGCGGGGATGTTCCTGTTCGCCGTCGTCATGGGCAACGGCTTCGCCGCCTTCCCCGTCATGACCGCCGCCGTGGGCTGGCCGGTCCTGGTGGAACAGGCGCACGGCGACCCCGCCGCCGTCCTCGCCGTCGGCATGCTCGCCGGCTTCTGCGGGACGCTGGTGACGCCCATGGCCGCGAACTACAACCTCGTACCGGCGGCCCTTTTGGAACTGACGGACCGGTACGGGCCCATCAAGGCGCAACTGCCCACGGCATTCGTCCTGCTCGGCTGCAATATTGCCATCATGTCCGCTTTTGCGGTGTGAGGGGGGTGGGGGCGGAACGACCCGTTCCCCGCCGTCCTAGACTGTCCTCTCCGGACCGCGCCTGCCGGACCGTCGTCCGGCAGCCCGGCGAACCCGTGCCGTTTCGTCCGTTGTCGGTGCGACCGCCTACTCTGTGCGACGTGACTTCTCCAGCCCCGGCGGCCGTTCCGCCCCAGCTCAACGGGCCGCTGCGCCCGGCCCCGGGCCCGGCCGCCGACGAGGGCCTGGCCCGGCGCCTGCGCGCGCTCGCCTGCACCGCGCCGCTGCACGACCTCGACGTCCGCAAGGCCAACCTCGCGGGCGAGTTCGGCGTCTACGCCATGGCCGAGGTGGCACTCGCCGCCATCGACCTCGTCACCCTCAACATGGACTTCGACACCGGGGCCGACCATGAGCAGATAGTCGCAAGGCTCCAGCCCCGCGTCGCCGCCCAGGCCCCCGGGCGGCCCGCCGCCGAACACGAGCGCGTCGCCCGCTGGGTCCTGGAGAACCTCATCAACGTCGGCAGCGCCGACCGCGGCTTCCGCGCCGTCTACGGCACCTTCGGCGCCGACGGCGCCTACGTGCGGCGCGACTACGACTTCAAGCTCGTCGAGGAAGTGCCCGGCCCCGGCGGCACCGTCTTCCTGCGCACCACCGACGAGGCCGTCAACGTCCTCGTCGGCGCCCTCGACACCGACGTCACCAGCGCCCAGATCGCGGCCGAGGTCAAGCTGGAGGTCCTCATCAGCCGCGGCCGCCTCGCCGACGCCCAGCTCGCCGCCGAGCAGGCCCGCTACCGCACCGTCCAGTACGCCGAGACGCTCCGCAAGACCCTCGACGCCACCCGGCGCAACGTGCGCGCCGTCGACTGGCTGCAGGCCGTCCCCGACATGATCGCCGAGGCCCTCGAACACGTCGCCGACCGCTACCGGCACGAGAACGCCATCCTCACCAACATCCGCAAGGTGCGCGACGAGGCCGAAGCCGGCCCTGATGCGAAAACCGCCGAGTACAAGCGGCGCGCCGCCGAGCTCGTCGACATCGTCAAGGACTGCATCCGCCGCCACACCCAGCTGCAGTCCCGGCTGCTGGAGGCCGGCCCCCTCTTCCGCGCCGAGCAGGACCGCCAGGCCTTCTCCACCCCCGCCGCCCGCGCCGGCCTCGACCTGTACGGCCAGCTCCTCGCCCCCCTGCTGCCGCTGCCCCTGGAGCAGGCCGGCCGCGTCACCGACGCCTTCTTCGCCCGCGGCACGGGCCTGCGCACACCGGTCGCGGTCCGCGTCGGCGACCTCGTCGAGATGCTGCTCACCCCGCCCGCCGAGCGCGAGCACCTCGGCGCCGAGATGCCCGAGCCGGACCTCGTCGAGACCCCCGACGACAGCCGCTTCAGCGAGGAACAACTCGCCGCCGCGACCGAGCTGCTCACCCTGCCGCCCGACGCCCCCCGCCGGCTGTCCGGCCTCCTGGCCGAGGCCCGCCGCCGCGACCCCGACCTGCCCTACCTCGTCGCCCTCCTGGCCGTCCACGCCGCCAGCCCCCCGGTCGGCACGGCCTACCGCCAGGGCGAGCCGTCCCTGCTCTTCGCCGTCGACGACGGCACGCAACTGGACGACCCCGAATTCGGCGGCGCCGACCTCATCGTCGGCACGGCCCTCCTCGACGCGGCCGGCATGGCGGCGGACCGGCAGGAGGCGTCGTGAGCGCCGGACCGGCGGCGCCCGGCCTCCCGGGTGACGGCCGGTCGACCACCGCCGGGCTCCCCGGCGACGTGTCCGGCGGTGCCGTACCATCCGCAACCCACGCAGACCCCCCGCAGGAGCACCAACCGTGACTGAGTACGACGCCGAGGCCCCGGCCGACGAGGCCGGCACCGGTGAGACCGGCGAGGCCCGAGCGGCGAGCGCCACCGCCACCGTCACGCCGGCCGACGCCGCCGACGCGGCGCGGCTCATCGCGTTCGGGCTGCAGCCCAAGCTGCAGCCCGCCCGCGACGCCGAGTACGCCGAGCTGCTGCGCCGCCACCGTGACGAGCCCGCCTTCGCCCGGCTCGCCGACGCCGTCGCCGCCGGGCTCGGCCTCGTCGTGCTGGAGGTCTCCACCCGCGCCGGCATGGCCGTGACCGCCGCCGAGGACTCCGTCTTCGCCGTCCGCATGGGCGACTACGCGCGCCGCGCCACCGCCGACTCCGGCGACCGCTTCCTGCACGGCCTGGCCCACCTCGCCGTCGCCGCCATGGCCTTCCCCCGCCCCGCGGACCTCGCCGACGACGGCTACATCGGCCGCGTCACCGTCAACGGCGTCGACGCCTTCGTCCGCCAGGCGTGCCGCCGCCTGGAGGAGCGGGCCGCCGAGCAGGGCGAGAACACCGACCCCGTCAGCGACGCCCCCGGCCTGGAGGCCGCCTGGCGGGTCTACGCCCGCCGCAGCGCGACCGGCGCCACCAAGGACGCCCGCCGCCTGGCCGGCTCGACCACCGGCATCATCGCCAAGGCGGTCGCCTTCCTCGTCGACTCCGGCTTCCTGCAGCGCACCGGCGACGACGGCGGCGGCACGTACCGCACCACGGCCCGCTACCAGCTGCAGGTGCGCGACATGGCGGGCAGCGCCGCCATGGCCGAGCTGCTGGAGCTGGGCGTCGTGCCCGTCGCCGACGGCAGCGCCACGCTCCTGCCGCCGGACGACTCCGACGCCCTCGACCTGGTCGCCGACGCCGGCCTGCCCTTCCACGCTTCCTGAGTCCTCCCGACATACGAGAGTCCGCCATGTACGAGCTGTCCCGGGTCCGTCTCTACTCCATCGGACCCGCCGGTGCGCGCTACGCCGACACCGTGCTGGACCTGCGCGGGGTCGGCGCCCCGGTGCCCAGCCCCGCACCCGCGCAGGGGGATTTCTTCGCCGAGGAGCCCGTCGGCCCGCCGCGCCGCCCGGCCCCCGCCGGCGTGCTGTTCCTGGAGAACGGCGGCGGCAAGTCCGTGCTGCTCAAGCTGATCTTCTCGGTGATGCTGCCCGGCCACCGCAACACCCTCGGCGGCGCCAGCTCCGGCGTGCTGCGCAAGTTCCTCCTCGCCGACGACTGCGGCCACGTCGCCCTGGAGTGGCAGCACGTGCTCACCGGCGAGACGGTCGTCGTCGGCAAGGTCAGCGAGTGGCGCGGCCGCCAGGTCTCCAACGACCCGCGCAAGTTCGCCGAGGCCTGGTACTCCTTCCGTCCCGGCGCCGGCATGAGCCTGGACTCGCTGCCCGTCGCCGAGTCCACCGCCATGCGCCCGTCCGCCGACGGCGCCTCCGGCGCGCGCGGCCGCCGCCGCACCATGAAGGGCTTCCGCGACGCCCTCACCGAGGCCGGCAAGGCCTACCCCCACCTGGACGTCGTCTGGGAGGAGATCCACGAGCGCTGGAACGAGCACCTCGGCGAGCTCGGCCTCGACCCCGAACTCTTCCGCTACCAGCGCGAGATGAACGCCGACGAGGGCGAGGCCGCCGGCCTCTTCGCCGTCAAGAACGACTCCGACTTCACCGACCTGCTGCTGCGCGCCGTCACCGACACCCGCGACACCGACGGCCTCGCCGACCTCGTGCACGGCTTCGCCCACAAGCTCGGCCGGCGCGCCGAGCTCACCGCCGAGCGGGACTTCACCGCCGGCTCCCTCGACCTGCTCTCCCGCATCGTCGAGGCCGCCGAACAGCGCGAACGCGCCCGCGACGTGCACGCCGGCGCCGAGCGCCGCACCCGCGCCCTCGCCCGCCGCCTCTCGGCCCGCGGCGCCGCCGAGCGCGCCCGCGCCGTCGAACTGGCCGGCCAGGTCGCCGCCGCCGCGCACGCCGTCACCGACGCCGAGCGGCAGCGCGACCGCAGCTCCCTGATCGCCGCCGAACTGGCCTACCGCCACGCCTCCCTCGCCCTGGCCGCCGGCGAGAAGGCCGCCGCCGCCCAGCGCCGCGAGCTCAACGACGCCCGTACGCTGCACTCCGCCTGGCAGGCCGCCGAGACCGTGCTGCGCCACCGCGCCGCCGCCGACCGCTCGGCGCGCGTCGCCGCGGCCATCCACGAGGCCGAGCGCGACGCCGCCCCGGCGCTCGCCGCCCGCTCCCGCGCGGCCGCCGAGCTCGTGCGCGCCCTCAACGCCGCCGCGGAACAGGGCGAACGCGTCGCCAACGAGCACGAGGAGCGCTCGGCCGCCCTCCAGGAGACCGCCGAGGTCGCCCACCGCGACGCCACCGCCGCCGCCACCGGCGCCCAGCGCGCCCGCAGCGAGGCCGAGCACCTGCGCCAGCGCCTCGCCGAGGTCGAGCAGGAGACCGCCGAGGCCGTGCGGGCCGGCTGGCTGGACGACACGGCCCCGGACGCCGACCCGGCCAGGGCCGCACTGGCCGCCAGCGACGCCGAGAAGCCGGCCGTGGCCGCGTACGAATCGGCCCGCGAGGAGGCCCGGCAGGCCGCGGACCGTGCGAAGGAGGCCGCCGCGGCCGAGAGCCGCGCCGAACTCACCGCGGCGCGGGCCGCCGACGCGGCGACGGCGGCGGAGTACGCGTACGACGCCGAGCGCCGGGCGGCGCAGTCCATCGGCGCCGACCAGCGCCTGATCGACCTCCTGGGTCTCCCCCAGCCGACGGCCTCCGGCCAGCTGCCCGCCCAGCGCAGCGCCTCCGGCGCGGACGTCGCCGGTGACGGCGAGAGCGCCCCGGGTGCCGACACCGTGCCGGGCACTCCCGCCGCCGCGGTGCCGGACGGGGACACCCCGTCCGGAGAGACCGGGCACCCCGTGACTGCGGGCTCGGCGCCCGGCGGTGCTCTGACCGCCGAGGAGCTCGACCGGAGTGCCGACGCGCTGCGCGAGCTGCTCGACGAGAACGTCGCCGCCGCCGAGCGGCAGTTGTTCGAGCTGCGTACGGCCGCCGCCGACGACTCGCGGATCCTGGGCGCGCTCGGCGACGGCGGTCTGCTGCCGCCCAGCCCCGACGTGCTGGCCGCCGTGGAGTTCCTGGGCGAGCACGGCATCCCGGCCCTGCCGGGCTGGCGCTATCTCGCCCAGTCCGTCGATCCGGCGCGGCACGCTGCCGTGCTGGCCGCTCGTCCCGAGCTCGTCGACGGCGTCGTCATCACCGACAACGACTCGCACGCCCGGGCCCGCGAGGTGCTCGGCGCGGCCTCGCTGCTGCCGCGCTCGGCCGTGGCCGTCGGCACGGCCGCCGCACTGCTCGCACCGGCCCCGGCCGACGCGGGCGAGGGCGAGGGCATCTTCGGCGTCTTCCTCGTACCGCCGAACCCGGCGATGCACGACGAGCGGGCCGCCGACGAGGAGCGGCACGCGCTGCGCGAGCGCGCCATGGCCCGGGACGAGGAGATCCGCACGGTCGCCGCCCGGCTGGCCGGGGACCGGGCGCTCGCCGCCCGGCTGTCGTCCTGGCGCGCCGGCTGCCCGCAGGGGCGGCTCGCCGAGCTGGCCGCCGAGGCCGAGCGCACGCGCGTGGCCGCCGACGCGGCGCAGCAGGCGCTCGCCGAGGCCCGTACGGTCCGGGCGGAGGCCGAGGAGGCGGCGGCCGAGACGGCCCGTGTGCGCGACGAGCGGCAGGAGGCCGCCCAGCGGGCCCGCCGGGTCGCGGACGCCCTGGCCGGCCTGGCGTACCGGCTGCGCGAGCGCGCCACCTGGCAGAGCAGGGTGCGCGAGCTCGCCGAGGAGGCCGCCGAGGCGGAGGAGCGCGCCGAGGAATGCGTGGACCGGGCCCGGGCGGCCGACGAGGAGCGCCGCGCCGCCCAGCGCGCCGCGGACGACGCGCGCCGTACGGCGCGTGCACTGCGCGCCGAGCGCGCGGAGATCGCGGGTGCCCCCGACGACGTCGAGGGGGACGCCGAGCCGCCGGCCGGCTCCCTGCCCGCCCTGCGCGAGGCCTACCGGGCCGCCTCCCAGGTCTACGAGAAGGTGGGCGTCGGCGCCGACCTGCGCGCCGAGCAGGCCCGGGCCGAGAGCGACGAGAGCGCGGCCCGCGCCGAGCTGGACCGCCTCACCAACAAGGTGCGCACCCGCGCCGCCCAGCTGCTGGAAGGCACCGACGGCGCGGACGGCCCCTCCCGGCAGGCCGCCGCGGCCCGCGCCGAGGCCCTGGTGCAGACGCTGGAGTCGCGTGCCTCGGCCGCCAGCGAGCAGCTCGGCCGGCTGCGCGGTGAGGCCGAGCGCCTCGCCCCGGCGGACGGCGAGGCCCACACCGAGCTCCCGGAGGAGCTGGTGCCCACCGACGCCGACAAGGCCAAGGCGCTGCTGCGCACCGCCACCGCCGACCTCGCCGCGCGCGCCGAGGCGCTGGAGGCGGCCCGCGCGGCCCACGCCGGGCTGCTGCGCGCCCACCGGGCCGCGGAGGACGCGGCCACCGGCTTCGACGACACCGCGGCCATGCTGCGCGACCTGCTGCGCGACCACTCCGCGGACGACGAGGCGGAGGAGGCCGAGCCGTACGCCGGCAGCCCGGAGGAGGCCCGGCAGGCCGCCGCCGAGGCCCGGCGCTCGCTGCGCGGCTGTGCCGGCGACCTGTCGGCCGCCGAGGCGGCCGTGCGCGAGGCCTCCGACGTGCTCGTGCGGCACGCGAACTCCACGCGTTACGAGCAGGTGCGCACCCCGGCCCGCCAGCAGATCCGCGAACTGCCCGCCGCCGCCCTGCCGGAGCACGCCGCGGCCTGGGCGGAGGCGTTCGCGCCGCGGCTGCGGGTGCTGACCGACGAGCTCGAACAGCTGGAGCGCAACCGCGAGAGCATCGTCGACCGGCTGCGCGGCCTGGTGGAGTCGTCGCTGACGACGCTGCGTTCCGCGCAGCGGCTCTCGCGGCTGCCGGAGGGTCTGGGGGAGTGGTCGGGGCAGGAGTTCCTGCGCATCCGCTTCGAGGACCCCGACCAGTCCACGCTCACCGAGCGCCTCGGCGAGGTCATCGACGAGGCGACCCGTTCGGCGGTGAAGAAGAACTCCGACCTGCGCCGCGACGGCATGTCCCTGCTGCTGCGCGGGGTGCGGGCGGCGCTGCTGCCGCGCGGGGTGGCCGTGGAGATCCTCAAGCCGGACGCGGTGCTGCGGGCCGAGCGCGTCCCCGTCGGCCAGATGGGCGACGTCTTCTCCGGCGGCCAGCTGCTGACCGCCGCCATCGCGCTGTACTGCACCATGGCGGCGCTGCGCAGCAACGACCGCGGCCGCGACAAGCAGCGCCACGCGGGCACGCTGTTCCTGGACAACCCCATCGGCCGGGCGAACGCGACGTACCTGCTGGAGCTGCAGCGGGCCGTCGCGGACGCGCTGGGCGTGCAGCTGCTGTACACCACGGGCCTGTTCGACACCACGGCGCTGGCGGAGTTCCCGCTGGTGATCCGGCTGCGCAACGACGCGGACCTGCGGGCGGGGCTGAAGTACATCAGTGTCGAGGAGCACCTGCGGCCCGGCCTGCCGCAGCCGCAGGACCCGCAGGAGGAGAAGGTGCACGGGCAGATCACGGCGACCCGGATGTACCGCCGCCCGGCGCAGGAGGCCCCGGCCGAGCCCGTGCCGGCCGGGCAGTAGCCCCGCATCCGCTCCCCCCGGCGGGCCGGCCGATGCCGGCCCGTCAGGGGTGGCGCGGGCTGCGGGCGCGGCGCACCGGCCGCGCCGTGCTGCTCGGCACGGAGACCACTCCGTGCCGCTGCAGCCACACCTGCCGCGTCACCCAGACGTCGGCCACCGCCCAGGTCGCCGCGACGGTGCCGGCCACGGCCAGCAGCACCGCGGGGAACGCCAGCCAGTTGCCGGTGAGCGCGAAGAGTATCGCGATCATGGTGACGATCAGGGTGACCGAGGCGATGAGCCCCGCGCGCACCGCCGAGGCGCGCACGGGATCGGGCATGCGCGGCCGGGCGGCGCTCTCCTCCACCCACAACGGCCTGCGCCCGGACGGCCGGGCGTCGTGGTCCAGGTCCATGGCGGCCCACCTCCCCCACGTGGCTGCTGCCCGGACGGGCCGGTGCCGATGCCTCGCGGCAGCACGCACGCCCCGAACGGACCTCTTTTTGAAAGCCCCTCCCTTGAAGGCCCCTTCCTTGAAAGCCCCTCCCTGAAGGAAAGAGCGCGGAAAGGCGCCCGGAAGTTCCCGGCGCGAGGGAAACAGCGGGAGAAATCCGGCCAGAGAGGTGCGCCGGCCGCACTGGCCTTCGAGTCCCGAACCGCACAGTAGTAGGCTCACGCCGCGTTGCTGTCGGCACACGGAACACCACTCCCCGCCAAGGGGATTGACATGGGGGAGGCCATGCGCTTTCGCGGGAAGTCGATCCGCCGGAAGATCGTGGCGCTGCTGCTGGTGCCCCTGGTGTCCCTGACGGGGCTGTGGGTCTTCGCCACGTCCATCACCGCCGGCGAGGCCGTCCAGCTGCTCTCCGCCGCCGACGTCATGCGCAAGGTCGGCTACCCGGCGGGCGACATGGTGCGCGCCCTGCAGAAGGAGCGCCGCCAGACCCTCGTCCAGCTCGCCGACCCCGCCCGCGCGGACGTGCGCACCGAGCTGCTCACCCTGCAGCACGCCACCGACCGGACGGTGTCCTCCTTCCGCTCCGGCGTGGACGCCGATGTGCGCGGGGACATGAGCGCGGACGCGGCGAAACGGTTCCGCGCCCTGGAGCGGGCCCTCGACGGCCTCGACGACCTGCGCCGCAAGGCCGCCGACGGCGCACTGACCCGCCTCGACGCCTTCCAGGCCTACAACGACATCATCGAGCCCTACTACGACTTCCTCGGCAGCCTCGGCCCCCTGCAGAACACCGAGATGGACCGCCAGGGCCGGGCCGTCGTCGGCCTCGGCCGCGCCCGCGAGGCCGTCGCCCGCGAGGACGCCCTGCTGGCCGCCGCCCTGGCCGCCGGCACCATGACCCGTCAGGACCTGCGCGCCTTCTCCGACCGCATCGCCGAGCGCACGACCCTCTACAACGCCCACCTGCCCGAGCTGCCCGCCGCCGACCAGAAGACCTACCAGGACTACTGGCGCGGTACGAGCGCCCGCGCCCTGGTCGCCACCGAGGACGCCGTCGTCCTCGCGGGCCAGGCCGGGGCCGTGCGCGTCGTGGACGCGCACCGCTGGCAGAGCACCGCCGGACCGGTCCTGGAGGACCTCAGCCGGATGAGCGTCGAGACCGTCGACCGCTTCAGCGGCCGGGTACGGCCGGTGGCCGCCGGAGTGCTGGCCAAGGCGGTCGTCGCTGGCATCCTGGGCCTCATCGCCCTCGTCGTCTCGCTCGTCGTCTCCCTGCGCGTCGGCCGCGGCCTGGTCAAGGACCTGCAGCAGCTGCGCAAGGAGGCCCACGAGGTCTCCGGCGTCCGGCTGCCGAGCGTCATGCGCCGCCTCGCCGCCGGCGACCGCCTCGACATCGAGGCCGAGGCCCCCCGCCGGGAGCACGGCTCGGACGAGATCGGCCAGGTGGGGCAGGCCCTGGAGACCCTGCAGCGCGCCGCGATCGAGGCCGCCGTCAAGCAGGCCGAGCTGCGCCGCGGCGTCTCCGAGGTCTTCGTCAACCTCGCCCGGCGCAGCCAGGTCCTGCTGCACCGGCAGCTGACGCTGCTGGACGCCATGGAGCGCCGCACCGAGGACACCGAGGAACTCGCCGACCTCTTCCGCATCGACCACCTCACCACGCGCATGCGTCGCCACGCCGAGGGCCTGGTCATCCTCTCCGGCGCCGCCCCCTCCCGGCAGTGGCGCCGCCCCGTCCCGCTGATGGACGTCGTACGGGCCGCCGTCGGCGAGGTCGAGGCGTACGAGCGCATCGAGGTGCGCCGGCTGCCGCGGCTGGCCGTCTCCGGCCCCGCCGTCGCCGACCTGACCCACCTGATCGCCGAACTGCTGGAGAACGCCACCGTCTTCTCCCCGCCCCACACCGCGGTCCACGTCACGGGCGAGCGCGTCTCCAACGGCTTCACCCTCGAAATCCACGACCGCGGCCTGGGCATGCCCGCCGAGGCGCTGCTGGAGGCCAACCTCCGCCTCGCCGAGACGCCCGAGTTCGAGCTGTCCGACACCGACCGGCTCGGCCTGTTCGTCGTCAGCCGGCTCGCCCAGCGCCAGGGCGTACGGGTCTCGCTGCAGCCCTCGCCGTACGGCGGCACCACCGCCGTCGTCCTCATCCCCTCCGGCCTGCTCACCGAGACCGCGCCGGGCGCCGGGCAGGAGGACACCGGCGGCCGGCCCGTGCCCCGCCCCGCGGCCCGCCGCCCCGCGCGGCGCACCGGCTACGCCTACGAGGACCCGGAGGACGGGCCGTACGCCACCGGCTCGCACGCCGCGCCGTACGAGCCGTCGCCCGACGGCGCCCACGACGACACCTCCGGCGCCGTGCCGCTGCCGCGCCGCAGGGCCGCCCACCGGGCCGTACCCGACGGCGAGCAGCACCAGCAGGCCGCGGACCTCCCGGCCACGGACCCCACCCCGCCCGGCGGCCTGCCCCGGCGCGTGCGCCAGGCCAGCCTCGCCCCGCAGCTCAAGGACCCGCCCGCCGCCCGCACCCGGCCGGTGCCCGACCCGGCCGGCGGGCCGGGCGAGCGCGACCCCGAGGAGGTGCGCTCGCGCATGGCCGCCCTGCAGCGCGGCTGGCAACGGGGCCGGGCCGACAATGACCTGACGACGCCACCGAAGACGTCGGGCAGAACCGCACCAGGAACGACAACCGAGGGGGACGGTCGATGACCGCACCGAAGGCCGCGATACGCACCACTGACCGCACCGGGGACAAGGACGCCGGCTCCGGCGGGCTCAACTGGCTCCTCGACGACCTCGTCGAACGCGTCGGCAGCATCCGCAAGGCGCTCGTGCTCTCCGGCGACGGACTGGCCACCGGCTCCTCCAAGGAGCTCAGCCGGGAGGACGGCGAGCACCTGGCCGCCGTCGCCTCCGGCTTCCACAGCCTCGCCAAGGGCGTGGGCCGGCACTTCGCCGCCGGCGAGGTCCGGCAGACCGTCGTCGAGCTCGACCGGGCCTTCCTGTTCGTCACCGCCGCCGGCGACGGCAGCTGTCTGGCCGTCCTCGCCGACGCCGAATCCGACATCGGCCAGGTCGCCTACGAGATGACCCTCCTCGTCAAGCGCGTGGGCGCGCACCTGGCCACCGCTCCGCGCGCCGGCGCCGCCGACGCGTGAGCCGCGGCATGACCGAGGACGCCGCCGCCTTCCGTCCGCCGGCCCCCGCGAGCGGCCCGGGCGGGGGCGCCCGGCGGCCGCCCGGGGCGGACGCACCGGAGCACGCCGCGCACTGGTACGACGACGCGGCGGGCCCCGTCGTCCGCCCGTACACGATGACCCGCGGCCGCACCCGGGCGGCGGCGGCCGAGCGGCTCGACCTGATCGCGCTCGTCGTCGCCGAGGACTTCCTGCTCGCCCACCCCGGCGGCGCGCACGCCATCGCCGACCGGACGCTCTCGCCGGAACACCTCGACATCGCCGCGCTCGTCCTGCAGGAGCCGCAGTCCGTCGCCGAACTCGCCGCCGGGCTCGACCTGCCCGTCGGCGTCGTGCGCGTCCTCATCGGCGACCTCATCGACGCCGGCTACGTCAGCGCCTGCCGCCCGGTGCCGCCGGCCGAGCTGCCCGACGCCGGCATCCTGCGCGAGGTCATCGACGGGCTGCGGGCCCTGTGACGGGAGTCGGAAGGGGGTTGAACAGGCGGCGGTCCGTGCGGAACGATCAGTACCGCGGGGGAGAGCAGGACCACGGGGGGAAGCGCGATGCCGCACTGACCCTTGAAGACGGAGGAAATCCCATGGTGTTCGGCCGCTCTGACCGCCGCATACGGCCCGCGGCCCCGCCGGTGGCCCTCAAGGTGCTCGTCGCCGGCGGCTTCGGCGTCGGCAAGACCACGCTGGTCGGCTCCGTCAGCGAGATCCAGCCGCTGCGCACCGAGGAACTGCTCACCGAGGCGGGCCGCCCCGTCGACGACACCTTTGGCGTGGAGGCCAAGCGCACCACGACCGTCGCCATGGACTTCGGCCGCATCACCCTGCGCGAGGACCTCGTGCTGTACCTCTTCGGCACCCCCGGCCAGGACCGCTTCTGGTTCCTGTGGGACGAGCTGGCCCAGGGCGCGCTCGGTGCCGTCGTGCTCGCCGACACCCGGCGCCTGGCCGACTGCTTCGCCGCCGTCGACTACTTCGAGCGCCGCGGCATCGCCTTCACCCTCGCCGTCAACTGCTTCGACGGCGCGGCCCGGCACTCCGAGGAGGCCGTGCGCGACGCGCTCGACCTCGACCCGGAGGTGCCCGTGATCATGTGCGACGCCCGTGACCGCGAGTCCGTCAAGGAGGTGCTCGTTTCCGTCGTCGAGCACGCCCTGGCCAGCGGCATCACCCGCAGCCCGGCGGCGGTCTGACGGCCGGTCAGCGCACGGGGAAGTCGAAATAGGTGTCCGGGTACGGCTCGCCGCGCAGCGTGAAGTGCCACCACTCCTCGGGCAGGTTGACGAAACCGGCCCGCTCCATCGCCGTCTTCAGCAGCAGCCGGTTCGCCCGCTGCACGCCCGTGACCCGCGGGTCCAGGGTGTGCGCGAGCGTGTCGAAGCAGTCGAACCCCGTGCCCATGTCCACCGTGTTGTCCGGGAAGCGTGCCGCCTTCGGCGCGTAGCAGTTCACCAGCGGCTCCCCGGGCACGTACGGGCGCGTGGGCCACGCCGGCAGCCGCACCACCGTCAGGTCCATCGTGCTGCCCCGCGAGTGCCCGGACTTCGCCGCGATGTAGCCGTCCTCGAACAGGCGCGACTTGTCCACCCGCGGATAGAACTCCTCCTTCATCCGCACGTCCGCCAGGTCCTTCGCCCACGCCACGAAGTCGTCGACCGCCCGCTGCGGGCGGTAGCAGTCGTAGACCTTCAGCGAATAACCGCGCCGCAGCAGCACCCGCTGCACCCGGTGCAGCCCCTCGGCCGCCGGCCGCGTCAGCAGGCACCGGGGCCGCTCGTAGCCGGCCACCCGGTGGCCGGTGAAGTTGTGCGGGGTGACGTACCGCATCTCCTGAAGGATCGTCGGGTCCACCGACGCGAGGGCCACGAACCCCCGCGGCAGCGCCTCCGGGCGCGGCAGGGGACGCGCCGACGCCGGCACGGACACCGCCGTACAGACCACGGCCACCAGGGCGATCAGCATGCGCCGCAGCGCGGACAGTCTCGGCATGCCCCTCGCTTACCAGCCCGCACCCGCCCCGGGGAACCCCCGCGACGCCCATCGGTACGTCACCCGCCCAGCAGCCGCACCCGGTGACCGACCTCGGCCGCGCCCTCGCGCTCCACCTCCACCACCCCCTCCCGCCACCGCGTCGAGAACCGCACCACCGGCGGCTGCTCCCAGCCGTCCCCGGCGTCCGGCACCAGCACCCCGCTGCCCGTACGGCCCGGCGCGGGCGCCCACACCTCCAGCTCCACCCCGCCCTCCGCTCCTGCCACCGGAATCACCGCACCCGCCCGCGCCAGCACCGGCACCCGCGACAGCGGGGCGTCCAGCAGCACCTGCCCCGGCCCCTCGTACGCCCGCCCCGTCGCCGTGTCGTACCACCGCCCCCGCGGCAGCCGCACCGCCCGCCGGTCCGCGCCGCGCTCCAGCACCGGCGCCACCAGCAGCGCGTCGCCCAGCAGGAAGGCGTCCTCGCAGTCGCGCAGCGCCCGGTCCTCCGGCGAGCGCCACCACACCGGCCGCACGTACGGCGCCCCCGTGCGGTGCGCCAGGTGCGCCAGCGTCATGAAGTACGGCAGCAGCCGCTCCCGCTCCCGCAGCGCCGCCCGCGCGTGCTCCAGCACCTCCGCCCCGAACTCCCACGGCTCCCGCCGCCCCGCCGCGATGGCCGCGTGCGTACGGAACAACGGCAGGTACGACCCCAGCTGGAACCAGCGCAGGTACAGCTCCGGCGACGGCGAACCGGTGAACCCCCCGACGTCCGGCCCCGAGTACGGCACCCCGCACAGCCCCAGACCCAGCACCAGCGCCAGCGACGCCCGCAGCCCCGGCCAGCCCGTCGCCACGTCCCCCGACCACGTCCCGCCGTAGCGCTGCATCCCCGCCCAGCCCGACCGGGAGAACGTGAACGGCCGCTCACCGGGCCGCAGCGCGCACAGCCCCTCGTACCCGGCCCGCGCCATCTGCATCCCGTACACGTTGTGCGCCTCGCGGTGGTCGCCGCCGCGGCCCTCCAGCGCGTGCCGCGCCGAACGCGGCAGCGTCGGATCGCCGAACGCCGCGAAGGACACCGGCTCGTTCATGTCGTGCCAGAAGCCCGCGAACCCCTGCGCCAGCCGCTCCTCGTACAAGCCGCCCCACCACGAACGCACCTTCGGATCGGTGAAGTCCGGATAGACCGACTCGCCCGGCCACACCTCGCCGCGCACCTCGCGCCCCCGCGCGTCCTTCACGAACGCCCCCGCCCGCACCCCCGCGTCGTACACTGCCAGCCCCGGCTCCGCCTTCACCGCCGGATCCACGATCGACACCAGCCGCGTCCCCTGCGCGCGCAGCTCCTCCGCCAGACCCGGCAGGTCCGCGAACCGCTCCCGGTCCACCGTGAACACCCGGTGCCCGCGGAAGTGGTCGATGTCCAGGTGCAGCGCCGACAGCGCCAGCCCCCGCTCCCGGTAGCCGGCCGCCACCCGCCGCACCTCCTGCTCGGTGCCGAACCCCCACCGCGCGTGCTGGTACCCCAGCGCCCACGCCGGCGGCACCGCCGCACCCCCCGTCAGCGCCGCCCAGCCGCCGAGCACCCGCGCCGGAGTGCCCACCAGCACCCACGAGCGCAACGGCCCGCCGTCCATGCGCACCTCGCAGCGGCCCGGCCGGTCGTGCCCCGAGCCCGCCCCCTCCTCGCCCTCCCACAACCGCACCCGCCCGTCCCACGTGTTGTCGTGGAACGCCAGGTGCGTGCCCGCGTCCGCCACCACCAGCTGCACCGGCATCGTGATGTACAGCGGATCGTCGCCCGGCTCGAAGGAACCCCCCGGATCGGTGTTCCACAACCGGTACTCCCCGTCCCGCAGCCGCGGCCCCGCCGCCCGGCCGCCCAGCCCGAAGAACCGCGCGTCCGCCGCCACCTCCGAACGCTGCATCCACCGCCCGGCGCCCGCCGCCCCCGTGGCCGCCTGCCCGCCCGGCGCCTCCCACCAGCGCGGCGGCAGGTCCCGGCGCAGCACCACCCCGCCCGGCGTACGGAACTCCACCGTCCCGTGCCGCGAGACCGTCACCAGCACCCGCTCCGAGACCACCCGCCAACCGCCGTCGGTGTCCGGCTCCAGCACCGCCCGCTCGTCCACCTCCGGCACCCCGCCGGCCAGCGCGTACGACGGCTCCGGCCCCGCCCCGTCCCAGCCGCAGAACACCGCCCCGCCCGCCGCCACCCGCACCCGCAGCGACGAACGGGCGAAACGCACCACCCCACCGCCCGGCTCCGGCTCCGCGCCCTGCGCCGCCCCCGGCACCCGGGCCCGGGTCGCCCCCTGGCGCGGCAGCGCCACCGCATCCGCCCGGTGCCGCCGCCACGCCGACCGCACGGACCGCAGCCCCTGCGCGCTGCCCACCGCCCGCAACGACGCCACCCACTTCGACGACCACACCACGTCACCCACGTCCATGTCGCCCACCCTGCCACCGGCCCCGGCCGGCACGCGTACCGTTCCGCACCCGTTCACCCCCGCTTGGGACTGCCCCGCCCGCGCACGTGTGACACCGGCCCTGGTGCACGAGTCGATCACATGGCATGGTCTGGGCAGCCGCCACACGCGCCCACCCCGCCGTGCGCGGTGCCGCCCACGACGCGTAGCAGCCGGGAGCCGACAGATGACCACCGCACCGCAGCCCGCCGAACAGCCCGAGCCGATGTGGCGGCCCGGCGCGGACCGCATCGCCCGCGCCCAGGTCACCCGCTTCCACGCCTTCGCCGCCGAGCAGCACGGCGCCCCCGCCCCGCGCCCCGGCGACCCCGTCGCGAGCTACGCCGACCTGCACCGCTGGTCCGTCGCCGACCTCGAAGGCTTCTGGCGCGCCGTCACCGAATGGACGGACGTCCGCTTCTCCAGCCCCTACGAGCGCGTCCTCGCCGACCGCTCCATGCCCGGCGCCCGGTGGTTCCCCGGCGCCACCCTCAACTACGCCGAACACGCCCTGCGCGCCGCCGAGGACCCCGCCCGGGCCGGCGAGCCCGCCCTGCTGCACGCCGACGAGACCGGCACCGAGCCGCACCCGGTCACCTGGACGGACCTGCGCCGCCAGGTCGGCTCCCTCGCCGCCGCCCTGCGCCGCCTCGGCGTGCGCCCCGGCGACCGCGTCAGCGGCTACCTGCCCAACGTCCCCCAGGCCGTCGTCGCCCTGCTCGCCAGCGCCGCCGTCGGCGCCGTGTGGACCTCCTGCGCCCCCGACTTCGGCGCCCGCAGCGTCCTCGACCGCTTCCAGCAGGTCGAGCCCGTCGTCCTGTTCGCCGTCGACGGCTACCACTACGGCGGCAAGCGCCACGACCGCACCGACGTCGTCGCGCAGCTGCGCGACGAACTGCCCACCCTGCGGGCCGTCGTGCACGTCCCGCTGCTCGGCACGCCCGCCCCCGACGGCGCCCTGGACTGGGACGACCTCACCGCCGCCGACGTCGCGCCCGTCTTCGAACAGGTGCCCTTCGACCACCCGCTGTGGGTGCTCTACTCCTCCGGCACCACCGGCCTGCCCAAGGCCATCGTCCAGTCCCAGGGCGGCATCCTCGTCGAACACCTCAAGCAGCTCGCCTCCACTGCGACCTCGGCCCCGGCGACCGCTTCTTCTGGTACACCTCCACCGGCTGGATGATGTGGAACTTCCTCGTCTCCGGCCTCCTGGTCGGCGCCACCGTCGTCCTGTACGACGGCAGCCCCGGCCACCCCGACACCGCCGCCCAGTGGCGCATCGCCGAACGCACGGGCACCACCCTCTTCGGCACCTCCGCCGCCTACGTCATGGCCTGCCGCAAGGCCGGCGTCCACCCCGGCCGCGACCTCGACCTCTCCACCGTCCGCTGCGTCGCCACCACCGGCTCCCCGCTGCCGCCCGACGGCTTCCGCTGGATCCATGACGAGGTCGCTGCGGACATGTGGATCGCCTCGGTGAGCGGCGGCACGGACGTGTGCAGCTGCTTCGCCGGCGCCGTCCCCACCCTGCCCGTGTACGTCGGCGAGCTCCAGGCCCCCTGCCTGGGCACCGACCTGCAGGCCTGGGACCCCCACGGCAAGCCGCTGACCGACGAGGTCGGCGAGCTCGTCGTCACCAACCCCATGCCCTCCATGCCCGTCCGCTTCTGGAACGACCCCGACGGCAGCCGCTACCTCGAGAGCTACTTCGAGATGTTCCCCGGCGTCTGGCGGCACGGCGACTGGATCACCCTCACCTCCCGCGGCACCGTCGTCATCCACGGCCGCTCCGACTCCACCCTCAACCGGCAGGGCGTGCGCATGGGCTCCGCCGACATCTACGAGGCCGTCGAACGGCTCCCCGAGATCCGCGAATCCCTCGTCATCGGCGTCGAACAGCCCGACGGCGGCTACTGGATGCCCCTGTTCGTCCACCTCGCCGCAGGCGCCGCGCTCGACGACGCCCTGCTGGAGAAGATCAAGCGCACCATCCGCGAGCAGCTCTCGCCGCGGCACGTGCCCGACGAGGTCATCGAGGTCCCCGGCATCCCCCACACCCTGACCGGCAAGCGCATCGAGGTCCCCGTCAAGCGCCTGCTGCAGGGCACGCCCCTGGAGAAGGCCGTCAACCCCGGCTCCGTCGACAACGCCGCCCTGCTCGCCTTCTACGAGCGCCTGGGCCGGGAGCGCTAGGGCCTGTCCGGCGGATCTTCGCCATGCGGCACAAGGCGCCCCGTCAGGGGCGCGGGGAACTGCGCGACAAGCCACGACGCGCCCGCGGACGGGGGCCGGGCTTCGCCCGCGTCCCGGGCGTCAGCACCCGCGAGGTGTAAAAGCCCCTGGTCAGCGGCATTGTCAGTGGCGACCGTTACGGTGAGTGAGCATCGATCACCTGCGCTGAGGGGGAGTTCATGGCGCTCACCGACAACGGCCGCACCCGGCTGACCGCACGACGCAGGCTCCGCAGGGAGACACCCAGCACCGTGGCCGTCCTGGCCGGCGAACGCGAGTTCGCCGCCATGCGCGCCTACGACACCTTCACCTTCGACGACCACGCCGGCTACCTGCGGCACGTCGAGGGCCTGCTGCGCAGCCTCGCCGCCGGCGGCACCTACACCACCGTGGCCCTCTTCGACCCCGATCAGTACGCCCAGTACTGCGCCGACCTGCACCTGGACCCCGACAGCCCGGACAGCCGCACCCGCTACACCGCCCACGTCGCGGCCGCCGGCACCACCCTCCCCTACGACGGCCGCCCCCTGGCCGGCCTCCTGCCCGACCTCCTCGACGCAGCCGGCCACCGGGCCCACTGGGAACGCGCCACCGCACTCCTCTCCCGCGACGGCGACTGCACCTCCTGCGGCGAGGACATCGGCCGGGCCGCCTTCACCCGCGCCTCCCACCTGCTGCACCGCCTCGTCGAGACGGCCGGCCCCGGCCACCACCACCTCGTGTGCAGCGTCAGCCCCGGCCCCGGCGACCCCACCACCCCCGGCGAGCGCGGCCCGCTCGTCGCCGCCCTGCACACCCGACACGACGGACACGGCACCCCGCACCTCGGCGATGCCGCCGCCCTCGTCTTCTGCACCGTCCTCGGCGCCGGCATCGCCACCGACGGCGCCGGCGGCGTCGTCCTGCGCACGACGGCGCCCGGCCGGCCCGAGACCGTACGCGCCTGGAGCCTGACCGGCACCGGGCTGCGCCCCCTGAGCGAGGCCGAGGTCTTCGCCGCCTACTGCACCGACGCCCGCACCGGCGAACCGGTCCCACCGGAACACGGCGTCGAGTACAAGGAAGGATTCCCCGTGGACTGAAACGACAGGGACTGAAACGACAAGGGCGCCCCACCGGATCCGGTGGGGCGCCCCTGGTTCACCTCTGTGTCGGCGAGCTCACTCGCCCGACAGCACCGCCTGGGCCGCCAGACGGGCCTCCTCGGCCGTGTCCGTCGCCCGCGCGGCCGCGGCCGCACGCTCGCACTGGGCCAGCGTGTACTTGGCCAGCGTCGCCCGGACATAGGGGATGGACGCCGCACCCATCGACAGGCTCGTCACGCCCAGACCCGTCAGCACGCACGCCAGCAGCGGGTCCGAAGCCGCCTCGCCGCACACGCCGCAGCTCTTGCCCTCGGCCTTGGCCGCCTCGGCGGACAGCGCCACCAGGTCCAGCAGCGCCGGCTGCCACGGGTCCTGCAGGCGCGAGACCGCACCCACCTGACGGTCGGCCGCGAACGTGTACTGCGCCAGGTCGTTCGTGCCCAGCGACAGGAACTCGACCTCCTGCAGGATCGAACGCGCCCGCAGCGCGGCGGAGGGAATCTCCACCATCGCACCGAACTTCGCCTGCAGACCCGCCTCCCGGCAGGCGTCCGCGAACGCCTTCGCGTCCGTACGGTCCGCCACCATCGGCGCCATGACCTCCAGGTACACCGGCAGGCCCGTCGCGGCCTCGGCCAGCGCCGCCAGCTGCGTGCGCAGCACCTCCGGGTGGTCCAGCAGGGTACGCAGACCGCGCACGCCCAGCGCCGGGTTCGGCTCGTCGGCCGGCGTCAGGAACTCCAGCGGCTTGTCCGCACCGGCGTCCAGCACCCGCACGACCACACGGCCCTCGGGGAAGGCCTCCAGCACCTTGCGGTAGGCCTCGACCTGCTTGGCCTGCGACGGCGCCTTCTTGTCGTCGTCCAGGAAGAGGAACTCGGTACGGAACAGCCCGACGCCCTCCGCCCCCGCGTCCACGGCGGCGGCGACATCGCCCGGACCACCGATGTTCGCCAGCAGCGGCACCTTGTGCCCGTCCGAAGTGGCACCCGGACCGGACGACGCGGCAAGCGCGGCCTTGCGCTCCTCCGCCGCCCTCGTCAGCTCCGCACGCTTCTCCTCGCTCGGGTCGACGAAGATCTCGCCCGTGCTGCCGTCCACGGCCACCACCGTGCCCTCGGCAAGCTCACCCGCACCCGGCAGCGCCACCACGGCCGGCACGCCCAGCGCCCGGGCCAGAATCGCCGAGTGGCTGGTCGGGCCGCCCTCCTCGGTCACGAAGCCCAGCACCAGCGTCGGGTCCAGCAGCGCCGTGTCCGCCGGCGCCAGGTCCCGGGCGATGAGCACATACGGCTCGTCGCTGTCCGGCACGCCCGGCATCGGCACGCCCAGCAGGCGCGCCACGATCCGGTTGCGCACGTCGTCGAGGTCGGCCACCCGGCCCGCCAGGTACTCGCCGGCGTTCGCCAGCAGCGCCCGGTAGGCGGCGAACGCGTCGTACACCGCGCGCTCCGCGGTGCTGCCGACGGTGATGCGCCGTTCGACGTCGGCCATCAGCTCGGGGTCCTGCGCCATCATGGCCTGGGCCTCCAGCACGTGCTGGGCCTCGCCACCGGCCAGGTTGCCGCGCGCGATGAGGTCGGCGGCCACAGCCTCGACGGCCTGGCGGGCGCGCCCCTGTTCGCGCGGCGCCTCGTCCGTCGGAATCTGCTTGGCCGGCGGCTCCAGAACCGCCGTGCCCATGTGCCGGACCTCGCCGATCGCCACACCGTGGCTCACGCCGACGCCTCGCAGCGTTGTCTCCATTTCACCCGTCTCCGGTCGGATGCGACAGCGCGTGGCCGCCGCAGTGGATGTCGTACGTACCGCCGGTCCTGTCCTCCCGGCGGCGGAGGTCACCGCAGGTGAAAGGTCACTGCCAGGTGAAGAGGGTGTCGCCCGCCTTGACGTCGCCGTCCTCGACGAGGTCGGCCAGCACGTCGGCGGTGGCCTCCAGCGCGACGACCGGGCAGACCGGCGACTTGCCGGCCTCCTCGACCGCGGCCGGGTTCCAGCGCACGACCTCCTGGCCACGGGTGACGGTGTCACCCTTGTTCACGAGCAGCTCGAAGCCCTCGCCGTTGAGCTGGACCGTGTCGATGCCGAGGTGCGTCAGCACGCCGTGGCCCTCGGAGTCGACGACGACGAAGGCGTGCGGGTGCAGCGAGACGATGACACCGTCGACCGGGGCGACGGCGGCGTGCGGCTCACGCACGGGGTCGACAGCGGTACCGGGGCCCACCATCGCTCCGGAGAACACCGGGTCGGGCACTGCCGCGAGTCCGATGGCCCGTCCGGCGATCGGGGACGTCACGGTGGTCATGGGAAGCCTCCCAGGGGTGGAGATTGGTCACGCGCCGTCACTACCTGTCCTGGACGGCGCACTGGTCAGAAGCGTATGTCATAGGAAGAGAGGCTTCCGCACGAGCGTGCGGGCGCGACGCGGGCACGAGACCGTGTGCGCTGCGTAATCGATTTGCCTCGCCCGAGCGGTGGCTGTACTGTCGGATCCCTGCCCACGAGGGCGGCACCCCACTGCAGACCGATCCAATTCCGGATCCGCTTCTGTCTGTCCGTATGAACGGAAAGAAACAGGGCGGTAAGGAAGCCGGAAAAAGCCTGATAGAGTGGGAAACACCGAAGGGAAGCGCCCGGAGGGCCCGGTGAAACGGGACCGAAGGAAGCGTCCGTTCCTTGAGAACTCAACAGCGTGCCAAAAGTCAACGCCAGATATGTTGACACCCCGTCCATCATCAC
>NZ_BAAASL010000034.1:0-43686 GCF_039532865.1 Streptomyces luteosporeus | reverse complement strand
CGCGGACATGCACCGCATCACGGTCGGGGTCCGCATAGACCGCCACACTGGCGATCCCCGCATCCCGGCACGCACGAGCGACACGGACAGCGATTTCGCCACGGTTGGCGATGAGCACCTTGCGCACGATGGCTCCCTCCTTGAAACAAGGTGAGTTTAGGTACTGGCGACACTCTGTGCCGACCCGAGTTCCGGGGTGACCTTGCCCACACGGAGCGTGAAAAGGGAGCCGTGCCCGGGCCCAAGTCCCCAGATCATCCACGGTACGCCCGGTCCGCCGGAGCGTCGGTCGCACCTTTGTGTGGTCAAGCTCTCGGGAGCGGGCCGGGAGTGGCACCGCCGAATTTTTGTGGAGTCCCTACGAACGGGTGACGCAAAGTTTGCGGTCCGTCCCGCACGGTAGGGGCGCTTTCCTCAGGTCTACCCGTCAGTAGAGGGGCTGATGTCCGCCGCATTCGGAAAGCTCGCGACCTCCGCCGCCACCTGGCGCAGCGCCTCGGCGACCGCCGGCCCGCGCCGGCGGAAGTCGGCGAGCGGCAGCGCCGCCGAGACGGCGGTGAGCGCACCGCGCACCGGCACCCGTACGGCCACGCAGGCCACGCCCGCCGCACTCTCCTCGATCTCCACCGCCACCCCCTCCCGCCGCACGCCCGCGAGCTGTGCGTCCAGGTGTTCGGGGGAGGTGATCGTCCGTGGAGTGAGCGCCCGCATGCCCGCCGCGTCCAGATAGCGGTGCCGGGCGGCCCGTGGCAGCGCCGCCAGCAGCACCTTGCCGTGCGCCGTGGCGTGCGCGGCGTCGTCCTGGCCGGTGCCGAAGCCGCCGGTGGGCGGGTCGGCGGCGGTCGCGCCCGCGAGGACGGCGATGTCGCCGTCGCGGTAGGCGCTGTAGTACGTGTCCGCCCCGGCCGTGCGGCGCGCCCGCACCAGCAGCTCCTGCACCTCGTCGCCCAGGCGCATCTGGCGCCGGAAGGAGCGGTGCAGCTCGGGCGTCCGGTAGCCCAGCGCGTACCCGCCGGGCGTACGGACCAGGTGGCCCCGGGCCGTCAGGGAGCCCAGCAGCTCGTACGCCGTGGAAAGGCCGCAGCCCAGCCGCCGGGCGAGGACCTTGGCCGGCACGGGGCCGGGCGAGGCGGCGACGGCGTCCAGGAGGTCCAGGGCGCGGTCCACGGACTGCGGCATGACGGGTGGGGCTCCTTTGCTGTGGAGGGTCGGGGGTCAACTGAGGCCGCCGGGGCGGGAGTAGGTCCCGGTGGTGCAGCGCATCGTGACCGATATTCCCCGACATCGTTGATGAAGTCATGATCAAGCGCATTGCTGCCGCTGCCGTTCTGGCCGGCGCCGCACTTTCCGTGTCCTCCGTCGCCACTGCCTCCGCCGAGCCCGCCGCGCCCACGCCGGTGGCCCCGCCGCCGTCCTCCAGCGCCGGGCCCATGACGGTGACCGCCCCGTCCGACGGGACCCCGGCCAAGCCGGTGCCGAAGGCGTCCAAGGCGCCCAAGGATTCGAAGGGCTCGAAGGGCTCGAAGGGGATGCCCCACAAGGGCGCCCCGGCGAAGCCCGCCCCGGCCAAGGGCACGGCGGGCAAGGGCGCCCCCGCGAAGCCCGGCTCGGCGAAGGCCGGCTCCGCGAGGACCGGCTCCGCAAAGGCCGGCTCCGCCGGGAAGGCGGCTCCCGCGCCGGCCGTCCGCGGCGAGTCCGCGCCGGCCGGTGCCCCGGACATGTCGAAGCCGCCGGCCGGCGTGCCCACCGAGGAGGAGATGCTGCCCTCGCAGGACCAGAGCCTGTACCCCGGCGTCGTCAACGGCCTGGGCAAGCTCAACAAGCTCGGCGAGCTCAAGCAGGTCGGCAAGGCCGCCAGCGCCCTGCCGCTGTAGGACTCACGCCCACAGGTCGGTGATGCCGACGCCGAGGTCCGCGAGCAGCCGCCGCAGCAGCGGGAGCGAGAGGCCGATGACGTTGCCGGGGTCGCCGTCGATGCCCTCGACGAACGGCGCCGAACGGCCGTCCAGGGTGAAGGCGCCCGCCACGTGCAGCGGCTCGCCCGAGGCCACGTAGGCGGCGACCTCGGCGTCGGAGGGCTCGCCGAAGCGGACCGTCGTCGAGGCGGTCGCCGAGGCGCGGCGGCCGGAGGCCGTGTCGATCACGCAGTGGCCGGTGCGCAGGACGCCGGCACGGCCGCGCATCGCCTTCCAGCGGGCGGTGGCCTCCTCGGCGTCGGCGGGCTTGCCGAGGGCCTGCCCGTCGAGCTCCAGCACGGAGTCGCAGCCCACGACCAGTGCCCCGGCCGCCGCGGGCATCGCGGCCACGGCCGCGGCCTTGGCCTCGGCGAGCACGAGGGCCAGCTCGGCGGGGGTGGGGGCGTCGAGCGCGTCCTCGTCCACACCGCTGACGATCACCTCGGGGGCGAGACCGGCTTGGCGGAGCAGCCCCAGCCGGGCGGGGGACTGCGAGGCGAGGACGAGGCGGCGGGTGCGGTTGCTCATGGGGGCAAGGTTAGGGGGTCTGTTCCCCGGCCCCGCGGAGAAGCCGCCCGCGGGGCTACCGGCCCAGGACCGCCTGCATGACCTTCTTGGCTATCGGGCCCGCCAGCTTGCCGCCGGAGATCTCGTCGTCCGGGACGCTGTCGTCCGGGTCGACCATGACCGCCACCGCCACCGGCGAGCCGTCGTCCGTCTTGGCGTAGGAGATGAACCACGCCAGGTTCTTCTGGTCCTTGCCGCGCTCGGCGGTGCCCGTCTTGCCGCCGACCGTGACGCCGTCGATCAGGGCGGCCTTGCCGGTGCCCTTGGTGGCGGTGTCCTCCATCATCTTCTGCACCTTCTTGGCGACGTCCGGGGACGTGGCCTGCGAGAGCTGTTCGGGCCGGTGCTTCTCGATCGTCTTGAGGTCGGGGTCGCGCAGTTCCTCGACCATGTACGGCTTCATGAGCTTGCCGTCGTTGGCGATGGCGGCCGTCATCATGGCGACCTGCAGCGGGGTGGCCGTCAGGCTGCCCTGGCCGATGCCGGCCATGGCGGTCTGGGACTTGTTGATGTCCTTGGGGAAGACGGACTTGCTGGCCCGCACGGGGGTGAGGACCTCGTCGTTGAAGCCGAACTTCTCCGCGGTGGCGCGCATCGTGTCGCGGCCCAGGTCCGAGCTGACCTTGCCGTACACCGTGTTGCAGGAGTTCTGCATGGCGACGTTGAGGGAGGCGTTGCGGCAGGGGGCGTTGGGGTTCTGGTTGGGCAGCTTGGTGACCGTGCCGGGCATGATCCACGGGTCGGGGGAGTCGGTGGCCGCGTCGACGTCGGTGTAGAGGCCGTTCTCCAGGGCCGCGGCGGCCGTCACGATCTTGAACGTGGAGCCCGGCGGGTACGTCTCGCGCAGGGCCCGGTTGTTCATGGGCTTGCTCTTGTCGCTCTCCAGGGCCTTCCAGGCCGCCTGGTCCTTCGTGGAGCTGCCGGCGAAGACCGAGGGGTCGTAGGACGGGGTCGAGGCCAGCGCGAGGATCTTGCCGGTCCGCGGGTCGAGGGCGACGACGGCGCCCGTCCGGTCGCCCAGCCCCTCGTACGCGGCCTTCTGCGCCTTGGGGTCGATGGTCGTCACCACGTCGCCGCCCCGCCGCTGCTTGCCGGTGAGCATGTCCGTGGTGCGCTGCAGGAAGAGCCGGTCGTCGGTGCCGCTGAGCAGCTTGTTGTTGACGCCTTCGAGGAAGGTGCTGCCGTAGCTCTGCGAGGAGAAGCCGGTGACGGGCGCGTACATCTTCCCGTCGGTGAACGTGCGCTTGTACTTGAGGTCACCGCCGGTCTCCGCCGATCCCGTGATCGGCCGGCCTCCGACGATGATGTTGCCGCGCGGCTGGGAGAAGCTCGCGATGGCGACCCGCCGGTTCTTCTCGTGCGACGACAGCTCCTCGCTGCGCACGAACTGCACCCAGGTCGCCCGCACCAGCAGCGAGAGCACGAGCACTCCTGTGAAGACCGCTATGTGGCGTACAGGCTTGTTCATGCCCGTCATGACGGGAATCGGACGAATACGGTTGCGGTCGGGGCAAACCTATGAGGCCACTGTGGCGTCTGTTGCGGCGCCCGTTGCGATGCCGGTTGCGACCTCAGTGCACTCCCAGCACCAGGAACAGCACCACCATCCCCACCGCCAGCACCACACCCGCCCGCCGGAGCATGGCCTGCGCCTCGCGCAGTTCCTCGGGCGGTTCGTCGGACGGGTCGGACCAGAGCATGACCTCCATGCTCCGACCGGAAGGCGCGCGGCGCCTGAGTACGCGTACTCAGGCGCCGCGGCCCGGCGGATCCCGCCGGTCAGGCGGGCCAGTACGTGCTGCGCCAGGCGCCCGGGCCGGGGCGCGGCGTGTGCCGCGCCGCGGCGAGCCGGGCCGGGGCGGACCACTGCGTCAGGGCGGGGGCGTCCGGCGGGGCGGCCGCGCCCGCCGCCGCCCGCGCCTGGACCACCGCCAGTGCGGCGGCCAGCTCCTCCGGCGTCGGATTGCCCCGTACGACCTTGATCACTGCACCCTCCCGAGGGCCTCGATGCGGATCCGGACGATATGGATCCGGATGCGGATCCGGATGCGGATCTAGAGCGGAATGTTCCCGTGCTTCTTCGGCGGCAGCGCCTCGCGCTTGTCGCGCAGGGCGCGCAGCCCCCGCACGATGTGGCGGCGGGTGTCCGACGGCATGATCACCGCGTCCACGTAGCCGCGCTCGGCCGCCACGTACGGGTTGAGCAGCGTGTCCTCGTACTCCGCGAGCAGCTCCGCGCGCAGCGCCTCCTGCTCCTCGGGCGAGGTGGCCGCCGCCAGCGAGCGGCGGTGCAGGATGTTCACCGCGCCCTGGGCGCCCATGACCGCGATCTGCGCGGTCGGCCAGGCCAGGTTGAGGTCGGCGCCCAGGTGCTTGGAGCCCATGACGTCGTACGCGCCGCCGAACGCCTTGCGGGTGATCACCGTGATCAGCGGGACCGTGGCCTCCGCGTACGCGTAGATCAGCTTCGCGCCGCGCCGGATGATGCCGTTGTACTCCTGGTCGGTGCCCGGCAGGAAGCCCGGGACGTCGACGAAGGTGAGCACCGGGACGTTGAACGCGTCGCACGTGCGCACGAAGCGTGCGGCCTTCTCGCTCGCGGCGATGTCCAGGCAGCCCGCGAACTGCATCGGCTGGTTCGCGACGACGCCCACCGGCCGGCCCTCGACCCGGCCGAAACCGGTGACGATGTTCGGGGCGAACAGCGCCTGCGTCTCCAGGAACTCCCCGTCGTCCAGCACGTGCTCGATGACGGTGTGCATGTCGTACGGCTGGTTCGCCGAGTCCGGGATCAGCGCGTCCAGCTCCCGGTCGGCGTCGGTGAGCTCGGTGTCCGCCTCCTCCGGGAAGGCCGGCGGCTCGGAGAGGTTGTTCGACGGCAGGTACGACAGCAGCGCCTTGACGTACTCGATGGCGTCCTTCTCGTCGCCCGCCATGTGGTGCGCCACGCCCGAGGTGGCGTTGTGCGTGCGCGCGCCGCCCAGCTCCTCGAAGCCCACGTCCTCGCCGGTGACCGTCTTGATGACGTCCGGGCCGGTGATGAACATGTGCGAGGTCTGGTCGACCATGACCGTGAAGTCCGTGATCGCCGGCGAGTACACCGCGCCGCCCGCGCACGGCCCGACGATCAGCGAGATCTGCGGGATCACCCCCGAGGCGTGGGTGTTGCGGCGGAAGATCTCGCCGTACATGCCCAGCGAGGCCACGCCCTCCTGGATGCGGGCGCCGCCCGAGTCGTTGATGCCGATGACCGGGCAGCCCGTCTTGAGGGCGAAGTCCATCACCTTGACGATCTTCTGGCCGAACACCTCGCCGAGCGCGCCGCCGAAGACCGTGAAGTCCTGCGAGAACACCGCCACCGGGCGGCCGTCCACCGTGCCGTACCCGGTGACGACCCCGTCGCCGTACGGGCGGTTGGCGTCCATGCCGAAGTTCGTCGAACGGTGCCGGGCGAACTCGTCGAGCTCCACGAACGAGCCCTCGTCCAGCAGCAGATCGACCCGCTCGCGCGCCGTCAGCTTGCCCTTGGCGTGCTGCTTCTCCACCGCCCGGGCCGAGCCGGCGTGCGTCGCCTCCTCGATCCGGCGCTGCAGATCCGCGAGCTTGCCCGCGGTGGTGTGGATGTCGAATCCATTGACGTTGACGTCTGTCTCGGACACGGGATGCGGCTCCTGCTCGTCCGGAGGGAGGGTTACCGGGTCGTAGCGTAACGGCGGGACTGCACCGCGGCACTGCGTCCTTGGCCACACCGATTCCTCCCCGCTCGCCTCCTATGGTGGGTCTCATGACCCCCTCCGACGCCCCCCGAGGCCGCTGGTCCGACCTCGACCGCCCCCCGCTCAACGCGACCGCCCTGCGCCGGGCCCTGCTGCGCCCCGGCGGCCTGTGGACCTCCCTCGACGTCGTCGAGCGCACCGGCTCCACCAACAGCGACCTCGTCGCCGCCGACGGCCCCGAGGGCGCCGTCCTCGTCGCCGAGGAACAGTCCGCCGGCCGCGGCCGGCTCGACCGCACCTGGAGCGCCCCGCCCCGCTCCGGCCTCTTCCTCTCCGTACGCCTGACCCCCGGCCCCGGTGTCCCCGCCGACCGCTGGGGCTGGCTGCCCCTGCTCGCCGGCGTCGCCACCGCCACCGCCCTCGCCCGCGTCGCGGGCGTCGACACCGCCCTGAAGTGGCCCAACGACCTGCTGGTCACCGTCGGCGACGAGGAGCGCAAGACCGGCGGCATCCTCGCCGAGCGCACCGGCGACAGCGTCGTCGTGGGCATCGGCCTCAACGTCACCCTGCGCGCCGACGAGCTGCCCGTGCCCACCGCCGGCTCCCTCGCCCTCGCCGGCGCCGAGCTCCTCGACCGCGACACCATCCTGCGCGCCGTGCTGCGCTCCCTGGAGGAGTGGTACGGAACCTGGCGCGCCGCCGGCGGCGACCCCGCCGCCAGCCGCCTGCAGGAGGCCTACGCCGCCGGGTGCGCCACCCTCGGCCGCACCGTGCGCGCCGAACTCCCCGGCGGCACCGACCTCGTCGGCGAGGCCGTCGCCGTCGACGGCGACGGCCGCCTGGTGCTCGCCACCGCCGACGGCGTCCAGGAACCGGTGGGGGCGGGTGACATCGTCCATTTGCGGTCCGCCGCCTCGTAAACGTCGTAAAGAGTGAGCACTGACCCGTGGGGAGAGTGAGCTACGGCACACCTGACGTATCGTTGTGCGCGGAACCTAAGCGAGCAGCGATCGGCAGGGCAGTGCGCACGGATCGGACAGGGGGCGGGCGGTGACCGCCGACGACGGGGGCACCTCCCGTGCCGTCAGGGCCACGGGGGAGGACGGCGCCGCGCACGGCGCGGCGACCGGCAGCGGGCACGGACGCCCGGGCGAGACGCACGGCAACCACGACAACGGCCACGCCGAGGAGGGCGACCCCCTCGCGCTCCGGCTCGAATCCCTCATCCTCGGCGCCGAGCGCCGCTACACCCCCTTCCAGGCCGCCCGCGCCGCCGGCGTCTCCATGGACCTCGCCGCCCGCTTCTGGCGCGCCATGGGCTTCGCCGACATCGGCCAGGCCAAGGCCCTCACCGAGGCCGACGTGCTGGCCCTGCGCCGGCTCGCCGGCCTCGTCGAGGCCGGGCTGCTCAGCGAGCCCATGGCCGTCCAGGTGGCCCGCTCCACCGGCCAGACCACGGCCCGGCTCGCCGACTGGCAGATCGACTCCTTCCTCGAAGGCCTGACCGAGCCTCAGGAGGGTCTCAGCCGCGCCGAGATCACCTACCCGCTCGTCGAGCTGCTCCTGCCCGAGCTGGAGGAATTCCTCATCTACGTCTGGCGGCGGCAGCTCGCCGCCGCCACCGGACGCGTGGCCCAGGTCGCCGACGACGCCGAAATGGTCGACCGCCGCCTGGCCGTCGGCTTCGCCGACCTCGTCGGCTTCACCCGGCTCACCCGGCGGCTGGAGGAGGAGGAGCTCGGCGAGCTCGTCGAGGCCTTCGAGACCACCGCCGCCGACCTCGTCGCCGCCCACGGCGGCCGGCTCATCAAGACCCTCGGCGACGAGGTCCTCTTCGCCGCCGACGACGCCGGCACGGCCGCCGAGATCGGCGTACGGCTCATCGAGACCCTCTCCCACGACGACACGATGCCGGAGCTGCGCGTGGGCATCGCCTTCGGCACGGTCACCACCCGCATGGGAGACGTCTTCGGCACCACGGTCAACCTCGCCAGCCGCCTGACCTCGATAGCACCGAAGGACGCGGTGCTCGTCGACGCGGCCTTCGCGGAGGAACTCTCCCGCAGCGGCGACGCGCCGACGTCCGAGGCGGAGGTCCCGGAGGAGGAGCGCGCGAAGTACCGCTTCGCACTCCAGCCGATGTGGCAGCGCCCGGTCCGTGGCCTCGGCATGGTCGAACCCTGGCTCCTGACGCGCCGCGCGTGACCCCTGCTTGTGCCCGCACGACGGCGCCCCGTAAGGGGCGCGGGCAGTGCGTCGGCTGCGGGCCGCCGGTGGCCGTTCGCGCAGTTCCCCGCGCCCCTGACGGGGCACATGCCGCACCACGACAGGGGCGCGAGGAACTGCGCGACAAGCCACGACGCAGCTGCAGACCGGCACTGCCCCGCGCCCCTACGGGGCACACGGGTATGGCCCCAGCCGCAGCGTCCCGGCATGATCGGGGGCACCCATCGCGCCGACACCGAAAGGGTGACCCCCGTGAGTGAACGCCGCTTCGGCGAGTGGATCGCCGTCCGCCGCCACGACGACGGCCACGTCGCCGAGCTCGTCCTGGACCGCCCCAAGGCCATGAACGCCGTCTCCACCGAGATGGGCCGCCTGATCGGCGAGGCCACCGCGGCCCTGGCCGCCGACCGGGACGTCCGCGTCGTCGTCCTGACCTCCACCCACGAGCGCGCCTTCTGCGTCGGCGCGGACCTCAAGGAGCGCAACTCCTTCACCGACGCCGACCTCGTCCGCCAGCGGCCCCACGCCCGCGCCTGCTACACCGGCGTGCTGGAGCTGCCCATGCCGACGATCGCCGCCGTGCACGGCTTCGCCCTGGGCGGCGGCTACGAGCTGGCGCTGTCGTGCGACGTCATCGTGGCCGACCGCACCGCGGTCGTCGGCCTGCCCGAGGTGTCGGTCGGCGTCATTCCCGGCGGCGGCGGTACGCAGCTGCTGCCGCGCCGCGTGGGGGCGGCCCGCGCCGCGGAGCTGATCTTCAGTGCCCGGCGCGTGGAAGCCCCCGAGGCAAAGGAATTGGGCCTGATCGACCAGCTCGTCGACGAGGGGCAGGACCGTACCGAGGCCCTCGCCCTGGCCTCCCGCATGGCCCGCAACTCGCCCGTGGGGCTGCGGGCCGCCAAGCGGGCGCTGCGCCTGGGCCACGGACTGGACCTGCGGGCGGGGCTGGAGGTGGAGGACTCCGCCTGGCGTTCGGTGGCCTTCTCCGGCGACCGTGCCGAGGGCGTGGCGGCGTTCAACGAGAAGCGCCCGCCGAACTGGCCGGGCGAGTAGCGCCCGGCGTTCTTACCCTGGAGTGCGGGACGCACGTGCACGGAATGTGAGGCTCGGGTGGCTGGTGCCGGGGAGTTCGACGACCGCCTGCGCGCCGTGGTGGAGCTGGCGCAGGCGATGGCGGCGGCCCCCACCCCCCTGGAGAGCGTGGAGGCCGCGGCCGAGGGCGCCCGCCGCGCGCTGGGCGGCACGTTCGCGGCCGTGTCGGTGTGGGAGCGGGAGCGGGGACGGCTGCGGGTCCTGGCCAACGCCGGTGAGCTCGCCGAGGGGGAGGAACGTTTCCCCCGCGACGAGTCGTACCCCGTCGACGTCTTCCCGGAGATCGCCGAGTTCCTGCACGAGAACTGGCTGGGCGGCCAGCCGCACGCCTGGGTGGAGACCGCCCGCGCCGAGGAGGAGGCCGGGCCGCCCTCCCAGCGGGTCGCCGCCCTGCGCCGGCGCGGCCGCGGCTCCTGCGTCGTCGCGCCGATCGTGCTGCACGGCCGCGCCTGGGGCGAGCTGTACGTGGCGCGGTCGGTGCGGGCGCCGGTCTTCGGCCCGGCCGACGCCGACTTCGCGACCGTCCTCGCGGCCGTCGCGGCCTCCGGCATAGCGCAGAACGAGCGGCTGGAGGAGGTGCGGCGGCTGGCCTTCACCGACCCCCTCACCGGCCTGGCCAACCGCCGGGCCGTGGACGCGCGGCTGGACGAGGCCGTCGAGCGGCACCAGCGCGACGGCACGGTGGTCAGCCTCATGGTGTGCGACCTCAACGGCCTCAAGCGCGTCAACGACACCCTCGGGCACGCGGTGGGCGACCGGCTCCTGGAGCGGTTCGGCTCCGTGCTCTCGCTGTGCGGCGCCAAGCTGCCGGGGGCGCTGGCGGCCCGGCTGGGCGGGGACGAGTTCTGTCTGCTGGCGGTGGGCCCGACGGCGGACGAGGTCGTCCGGGTGGCGGACGAACTGTGCCGCCGGGCCGGGGAGTTGGAGCTGGGGGAGGGGGTCGCCTGCGGCGTCGCCTCCACCGGCGACCCCATCGGGCCCGTCCGCTCGGCGCGCCGGCTGTTCCGCCTGGCGGACGCGGCGCAGTACCGGGCGAAGGCCGCCCGCGCGCTCAAGCCGGTCGTCGCCGGCCGCGAGGGCGGCGGCCCGGGCCGGGAGGACCCGGTGGTGCGGCTGGCGAACCGGCCGCCGGAGCGCCCGCAGGCCGGCGAGCGCCGCCGCTTCCGCGGCCGCGGCGCCCGGGACTGAGCCGGTCGCCCTCCGTGTGCGCGGCGTACCGGAATGGTTGCCACCCGGACGACTAGTGACAGCTAGCGATTCAGTCTCTAGGGTGCCTGAATATGGATATGCACACTGTGGTGGTGGGGACGTCCGGCACGACCGCCGAGGACGTGCTCGCCGTGGCCCGCGGGGGTGCCCGCGTCGTCGTCTCGGAAGAGGCCCTCGCGGCCGTGGCGCGCTCGCGGCAGGTCATCGACGACCTCGCGGCCAAGCCCGACCCCGTCTACGGCGTCTCCACCGGCTTCGGCGCCCTCGCCGTCCGGCACATCAGCCCCGACCTCCGTACCCAGCTCCAGCGCAACATCGTGCGCTCGCACGCCGCCGGCATGGGCCCGCGCGTCGAGCGCGAAGTGGTGCGGGCCCTGATGTTCCTGCGGCTGAAGACCCTCGCCTCGGGCCACACCGGCGTGCGGCCGGTCGTCGTCGAGACCATGGCCGCGATCCTGAACGCCGGCATCACCCCAGCCGTCCACGAGTACGGCTCCCTCGGCTGCTCCGGCGACCTCGCCCCGCTCTCGCACTGCGCGCTCACCCTGATGGGCGAGGGCGACGCCGAGGGCCCCGACGGCACCCTGCTCCCGGCCGCCCACCTGCTGGCCGAGCACGGCATCGAGCCGGTCGTCCTGCGCGAGAAGGAGGGCCTCGCCCTCCTCAACGGCACCGACGGCATGCTCGGCATGCTCGTCATGGCCTGCTCCGACCTCGCGCGCCTGTTCACCTCCGCCGACATCACCGCCGCCCTGTCGCTGGAGGCGCTGCTCGGCTCGGAGAAGGTGCTCGCCCCCGAACTGCACGCCATCCGCCCGCACCCCGGCCAGTCGGCCAGCGCCGCCAACATGCTGCGGGTGCTCGACGGCTCCGGCCTCACCGGCCACCACCAGGACGAGGCGCCGCGCGTGCAGGACGCGTACTCGGTGCGCTGCGCGCCCCAGGTCGCCGGCGCGGGCCGCGACACGCTGGCGCACGCCCGGCTCGTGGCCGACCGCGAGCTCGCCGCCGCCGTCGACAACCCCGTCGTCCTGCCCGACGGCCGGGTGGAGTCCAACGGCAACTTCCACGGCGCCCCCGTCGCGTACGTCCTGGACTTCCTCGCCATCGCCGCCGCCGACCTGGCCTCCATCGCCGAGCGCCGCACCGACCGGCTGCTCGACAAGAACCGCTCCCACGGACTGCCGGCCTTCCTCGCCGGCGACGCCGGCGTCGACTCCGGCCTGATGATCGCCCAGTACACGCAGGCCGCCCTGGTCAGCGAGCTCAAGCGGCTCGCCGTACCGGCCTCGGTGGACTCCATCCCCTCCTCCGCCATGCAGGAGGACCACGTCTCCATGGGCTGGTCGGCGGCGCGCAAGCTGCGCACGGCGATCGACGCGCTGACCAAGGTCGTGGCGGTGGAACTGGTCGCGGCCACGCGGGCCGTCGAACTGCGCGGGCTGTCCGCGGCCGCCCCCGCCGCACGCGCCGTCGTGCAGGCCGCGCGGGCCGCGGGCGTCGAGGGCCCGGGCGAGGACCGCTTCCTCGCCCCCGACCTCGCGGCGGCCGAGGCCTTCGTCCGCAGCGGCGCCCTGGTCGCCTCCGTCGAACCGGTGACGGGACCGCTCGCCTGACGCTCCTTCCGGCGCCCCACAGGGGCGCGGGGAACTGCGCGATCAGCCACGACGCGCCCGCAGGCGAGGTGCTGTGCTGCGCCCGGAGGCCAGGGTGGCGCGTCGGCTGCGGGCCGTCAGTGGCTGGTCGCGCAGTTCCCCGCGCCCCTACGGGGCGCTGTGCGCCCCGGGGCGGCGGGACGCTCGTACAGCCGTCGTGACCAGCGCACCACCCGCCGTGACGAACGCAAGACCGCCGATGACGTACGGCGTGGTGTCCACGCCACCCGTGTCGGCGAGAACCGCCCCCGGCGCCTCCTGCACGCTCCGCGGAGCGGCCGGCTCGGGCGTGGCGTCCGCGGTCGGTACGAACCACAGGGCGCTCAGCACCGTACCGGCGACGACGGCGGTGATCAGCGGACGGCGTGCGGTCACGAAAAATCTCCCTGGGCGCGGCGGAGATTGACGGGGGATCGGCCGGGCCGATCGGCGGGCGCTGACAGGATGTTAGTGAGACCGCGCCCGCCGGGAAAGCCGCGTGCGCCATCGGCCCCGTATTCCCCCATCCGTCCCTGCCGCGTTTGTCAAGACCCGGGTTGCACCGACCTCCCCCCGAGGGGCTTTACTGGCGTGGTCTTCCCCACACATGGCCGAGCGCTGGAACGGCTGGGGCTCCACAGGCGTTCCCTGAGTAGTAGCCGGGATACGTGTAGCCCCATGAGCCCCACGACCGGCTCGGGGGATTCCGGGGTCCAGGAGCAATGGAGAAGCGTGTGATGACGTACGGCAAGCGCCGCAAGGGCCTGGCGGCCGCGGCCGCTGTGCTCGGCGGTGTACTGACTCTGGCCGCGTGCAATGGCGACGGCGGTGACGACGCCAAGGGCGGGGGCGACGGCAAGGGGGCGTCGCAGGGCCAGATCGATGCCGCGGCCGCCAAGGAGGCCTCCAAGGCGCAGATCACGATCACGCCCAAGAGCGGTGTCACCGACGCCGGCATCACGCCCGAGGCCGTGAAGGTCACCGTCAGTGACGGCGAGCTCACGAGCGTCAAGATGACGACGGAGAAGGGCACCCCCGTCGAGGGGACGATCTCCTCGGACAAGAAGTCCTGGAAGCCGAACGCCCAGCTGGAGCGCTCGACCAAGTACAAGGTCGTGGCCGAGGCCAAGGACTCCAAGGGCCGCAAGGCCACGGAGAACTCCTCCTTCTCCACGGTCTCGCCCCAGAACAGCTTCATCGGCTCCTTCACGCCGGAGGACGGCCAGACGGTCGGCGTGGGCATGCCCGTGTCGATCAACTTCAACAAGCCCATCAAGGACCGCAAGTCCGTCCAGTCCCACGTGCAGGTCACCAGCAGCAGCGGCCAGCAGGTCGTGGGCCACTGGTTCAACGACCAGCGCCTGGACTTCCGCCCGCAGGAGTACTGGAAGGCCGGTTCGGACGTCACCCTGAAGATGGATCTCGACGGCGTCGAGGGCGCCCCGGGCATCAAGGGCGTCCAGAAGAAGACCATCAACTTCAAGATCGGCCGCAGCCAGATCTCGACCGTCGACGCCAAGACCCACAAGATGACCGTCACGCGCGACGGCCAGGTGATCAAGACCATCCCGATCTCGGCCGGCAGCGCGAAGAACCCGACCTACAACGGCAAGATGGTCATCTCCGAGAAGTTCGTCGAGACCCGCATGGACGGCTCCACCGTCGGCTTCTCCAAGTCCGACGGCAAGGGCGAGTACGACATCAAGGACGTCCCGCACGCCATGCGGCTGTCCACCTCCGGCACGTTCATCCACGGCAACTACTGGGGCGGCGGCGTCTTCGGCGTCACCAACACCAGCCACGGCTGCATCGGCCTGGAGGACAAGCAGGGCGCCGACGACCCCAACACCCCGGGCGCCTGGTTCTACAGCCAGTCGATCATCGGCGACGTCGTCGAGGTGAAGAACTCCGACGACAAGACCATCTCCCCGGACAACGGCCTCAACGGCTGGAACATGGACTGGCAGCAGTGGGTCGCCGGCAGCGCCACCGGCGCCTGACCGACCCCGCACCACCACCCCAAGGGCCCTCCCGGCACGCCGGGAGGGCCCTTGGGGCACCACCGGCCGATCAGGCCGCGCCGGCCGGCGGGTCGGCCTCGGCTTCTGCGGCTTCGTGGATCCGCCTGATCTCGGCAATGGCTTCTACCGGGTCCTGCGTCCCCTCGTTCACCAGGCGTTCCAGTTCACGCAGGCGGGCGGCGCGCTGGGGGTGCCGTTCGATGGCGACGAAGACCGCCCAGGAGTGGACGAACGCCCGCAGGGGGGCCAGGTTCTGGCTCTGCTGGGCGTGCGTGGTCGCCTCGAAGAGGTGCTGCGTGAGCGCGGGAATGCGGCTCGGTGCGATCCGGGCGACAGCGGTCCGCAAGGCCTCCGGCGTCAGCTCCGGCATCGGGATCAACGGCCCGTACGGGCCGTCGGGATGCGCACTCACGATGACCTCCGGTGGGTCGAAGTCGGTCCGCACCACCGTACCCGCAGGGCCCCTCGTGACTTGGGCGTAACAGGCGCGCGTGCGTGCGGTGCGTGGGACGCTTGAGCGCACACCGCGAGCGCGTGTCGGGGTTCGGGAGAGCGGGAGAGCCGTATGAGCAGCGGCCAGGGGTTGCCGCCGGAGAAGGAGTGCGACGACTGCGGGGGCGAGGGCAGCGTCGTGTGGGAGGCGTACGACGGGGGCCGCGTGACGACCTCGTGCAGTTCCTGCGGCGGTACGGGCACGGTGCTCGCATGAGCCTGTTCCCGGCGCAGACCTACGCCGCCGAGCTGCCGCCCGAGCGGGTGCCGCTGGGCCAGGCGGCCTGCCCCAAGTGCGAGGTGCGGCCCATCAAGCTCGCCGGGGTGCGCAGCTGGCTGTGCCTGCACTGCTACGCCACCGAGTGCCGGGAGCTGGCCCGGCAGGCCGGCCGGGGCCAGAAGTACGCGGCGGCGATCGTCGCCGGGCCCGAGTGCCCGGTGTGCGGCGGCAGCGAGGTCGACGCCAACGGGCGGCTGTGGTGGTGCCGGCCCTGCGAGCTGGTGCAGCGGGTGCGCGACTGAGGCAGAGGGGTGCGGCACATGATTTCGGCCGCTCGTCCGCGCGTGCGAGAAAATGGAATCTCCTGCCCCACAAGGAGAAACCGGAGAACCCCGTGCACAGCACCGAGTCGCCCCTGGAGACCGTCGCGGCCGCCGTACGGGGACTGCGCACGGTCCGCGGGGACGCGCTCGACGACGCGGTGTACGCGGCCGCGTCCGTCCTCGCGGCCGCCCCCGCCGGCTACGAGGCCGTCAGCGCCGCCGTCGTCCGGCACGCCTCGGCCACCCTGCGCCGCTGCTGGGAGCACGGCTGGCAGCCCGCCGACGTCCTGCGCGTCGTACGGCGCGAACTGACCGCCACCGACGTGCGCTTCGCCGTCGACCTCGTCGCCGCCGAGGCCCGGCGCTACGCGCCCGACACCCTCGGCGCCCGCTGGTCCGCCCAGCTGGAGGAGCACACCGAACCCGTGTGGTGGGACACCGACGACACCTTCCTCGACGGCTTCGCGCGCCGCGAGCGGCTGAGCCGCTTCGAGACCGCCGCCTGCGCGCTCGGCACCCTGCGCCTGATCGACGGACTGCCCCGCATCGGCGCCGTCGGCCCCCTGCCCGGCCACGCCGGCCGCCCCCGCCCCGGCACCGGCACCGGCGCCGCCGTCGTCCCGCCGCGCATGCTCGGCCGCGTACGGGCCCTGCTGGCCAAGGCCGAGTCGACGCAGTTCCCCGAGGAGGCGGAGGCACTGTCCGCCAAGGCGCAGGAGCTCATGGCGCGCCACTCGATCGACGAGGCCCTGCTGGCCGCCGGCACCTCCGCCACGGCGGACGACGGCCCCGGCGCCTGCCGCATCGGCATCGACGGTCCGTACGAGTCGGCGAAGGCACTGCTCCTCGACGCGGTGGCCGCCGCCAACCACTGCCAGGCGGTGTGGTCGAGCGAGTACGGCTTCTCCACCGTCGTCGGCTTCGACGCCGACCTCGAACTCGTCGAACTCCTCTACACCTCCCTGCTGGTGCAGGCCACCACCGCCATGAACCGCGAGGCCGACCGCCACCACGCCCGCGGCCGCGCCCGCCGCACCCGCGACTTCCGCGAGTCCTTCCTGATCGCCTACGCGGGCCGCATCGGCGACCGCCTCGCGGCGGCCGTCCGCGACGTCGCCGTCCAGGAGGCCCGCCCCGAAGTACTCCCCGTCCTCGCCGCCCGCGACGTCGCCGTCGGCGAAACGGCGGGCCGCCTCTTCCCGGAGACGACGTCGTTCCGGCTGCGGGGCCGCGACCTGGACGGCTGGGAACGCGGCACCGCCGCCGCCGACGCCGCCCGCCTGGCGCGCGGGGGCGCGTAGGTCGCGGAGCGCCACGGTTCCCCGTCAGGGGCGCGGGTGACGCGATCAGCTGCCACAGGTGTCGAGCATGTCGACGAGGGCCTCCTGCTCGGGCTTGGTGACGTTCAGGCCGTACGTGTGCTTCACGTGCGTCCAGGCCCGGGCGTACGTGCACCAGTAGGACTTCAGTGGCGGCTTCCACTGGTCCGGGCTCTGGTCGCCCTTCTGGCGGTTCGAGGCGGCGGAGACCGCAACGAGCTGGGGGCTGTCCAGGTCGTTCGCGAACCGCTTGCGCCGCGGGGTGTCCCACTTGTCGGCGCCGCTGCGCCAGGCGTTGGCGAGCGGGACGACGTGGTCGATGTCGAGCTGCCCGGCGACGGCGAACTGCTTCCCGTCGTACGGGCTGACCCAGGTGCCGGCGACCGCCCGGCACTGTGCGTCGGTGCGGACGTCCCTGCCGTCGCGGGCCAGGACCGTCTCGCGGGTGTCGCACTGCCCCTGCTGGATGGCCCAGTGCGGGAACTTGGCCCGGCTGTAGCCGGTCATGGAGTGCGGGGCCTCGACGTCGAGCTCGGCGAGCTCGTCGCGGGCGACGTCCGCGGAGGGCGGCTCGGGCAGGTCGAACCGGGCGGCGGCGGGGGACGTGGCGGGAGTGGCCGTCGCGGGGGAGACAAGGGCGGCGGCCAGGCACAAGGTCGCTGTGGCGATGACACGGGCCCGGCCCCTGCCCCCGAGGAAACGTTTGGTCATGCCACAACGGCTACCGGCTCGGCCTCGTGCACCGACGGAATGTCACTCAAAAGAAGACGCGTCCTGAATGGCCTGTTGACCTCCTGGGCCGGGTGGGCGAATTGGAGTGCTGGTGGAATACCGGAGGTGGTGCCGGGGGAGTCACCATCCGGTCGGTTCCAGAAGGGTGGTTGAGTGGCAATGCGCGCGACGAACGGTGACCGGATCCGGATCCATGGCCGCAACGTGGGGATGGGGGAGCAGAGCGGTGAGATCGTCGAGGTGCGGGGGCCGGAAGGCCAACCGCCGTACCTGGTGCGCTTCACGGACGGTCGCGAGTCGCTGATCTTCCCCGGCCCGGGCTGCGTCATCGAACAGCGCCTCGTGGAGGACTGAAAGCAGTACCGGCAGGGGGTTGTCCCCACCCCCTGGACGGCGGTTCACCGGATGGGCGCCGGAGCCTCCGACCCCGAGGATCTACGGAAGAGATCGACTTCCGGGATCAGGGGGAAACGGCCATGAAGACGGTGAACCGTCGTACGGTGCTGGGCGGCGCGGTGGCGGCCGCGGCGGGAATCGTGTGGGGCGGCGCGGGACGGGCCGCCGCGGCGCCTCCTCCCGTACCCGTATCCGTACCCGACCTGACAGCGCTGCGGCGCGACCTGCACGCCCACCCCGAGGCGCCGGGCCGGGAGGCGCGTACCGCCGCGGTGGTGGCCGGCCGCCTGCGGGCGGCCGGGCTGGCCGTCACCACGGACGTGGGCGGCCACGGCGTCGTCGCCGTCCTGCACGGCACCCGGCCGGGCCGCACGGTCGCGTACCGCGCGGACATGGACGCCGTACCCCCGCAGGACATCGTCGGCGGGGGCACGGCCGCCGCCCACCTCTGCGGCCACGACATCCACACCACGGTGGCCGTCGGCGTCGCTGAGGCCCTGGCGCGGCAGCGGTCCCGACACGGCCACGGCCACGAGCTGAGCGGAAGCGTCGTCTTCCTCTTCCAGCCCGCGGAGGAGGCCCTGGCCGGGGCCCGCGCCCTGCTGGACGCGGGAGTGCTGGAACGGCACGGCGTCGAGGAGATCCACGCCCTGCACTGCGGGCCCTTCCCGGTCGGGCAGTTCGCGGTGACGCCCGGCTACGGGCTGCCCGGCCAGGACCGCGCCGAGATACGACTGGCAGGCGTGGCCGGGGCGGCTGCCGGCGCCGCCCGCCGCCTGGCCGCCGACATCGCCGCGCTCGCCACCGTGACCCCGCCGCAGACGCCGGCCGAGCTGGAGAAGATGGTCGCCGACGTCCGGACCCCGGACGGCCCCCTCGCCCGTTTCGTGGCCGTCCGGGCCAGGGCCGAGGAGGCCACCGTCCGGGTGTCCTTCCGCTGCTGGCCGCAGGAACGGTACGTCGGGATCCGCGAGGAGATCCGCCGCCTGGCTGGCGCCTGTGCGGGGGCCTCCGTCACCTTCCCCGCCGCGCCCTTCCCGGCCATGGTCTGCCCGGAGCCCGAGGCCCGCGCCCTCGCCCGCCACCTGCGCGGCACCCTCGGCCGGCAGTCGGTCACCGAACTCCACGCCGCCTTCCCCTTCAACGGCGAGGACTTCGCCCTCTACCTCGACCGCGTCCCCGGCACGTACACCTTCCTCGGCGTCCGCACCCCCGGCGCCCCGGTCACCACCGCCTACCCGCACTACCCCGACTTCACCCCGGACGAGCGCGCCATCGGTACGGGCGTGCGCGCGATGACGGGCTGGATCGCGGAACGGACGCGGCGGGGGTAGCAGGGGGGCGAACGCGGGCAGGGCCGGCCGGGCCGGCCGGGCCGGCCGGGCCGGCTGTGCGCTGCGGGAACAGAAGGGTGCACGCAGAGAACGCTCGCGCCACCGACCACGGCAATACGTTGCCTGTGACCGAGCGCCCCCGCGCCCCGCGTCCCGCGCTTCACCGAAGGAATGACATCACCATGCGTACGTCCCGGCTCGCCCGTTCCCTCCTCATGACCGGCCTCGGCCTCGCGGTCACCGTCACCGGCACCGTCGCGTCCACCGGTACGGCGGAGGCGCGCACGGACTGGCGTCACCTGTCGCACGTCTACATGAACCTGTCGGACGACGGGGCCGGCGAGCGCCAGCGCATCGACTACTCGAACTTCCTCGCCAGCCTCCGCGCCGCGGCGGCGGGGCCCAACGGGATGGAGACGCAGCTGGAGGACTTCGGGCTGATCAGGGTCACCCTGGGGGCGCCGGACGACCGCCACGTCCGGCGCGAGGCAAGCTTCTGGATCAACCCCGCCAACCTCTATGTGTGGGGCTTCTCCAACGAGAACGGCATCACCTACCAGTTCAACGACATCAACGGCGCCCTGCGCACCCGCATGGCGGAGACCACCACGCCCGCCCCCGGCGTCAACACCGACGTCCGCACGCTGAACTTCGGATCCAATTACAACTCGCTCAGCGGAACGGCCAACCGCGGTCGCGAGAACATGCCGATCAGCTGGAACGACATCCGCGCGTCGATCGTGCAGCTGGCGACCGCCGACAATCCCAGCAGCGGCAGCCAGCGCGAGAACACGGCCCGTTCGCTCAGCCTGATGATCCAGATGCTGTCGGAGGCCGCGCGGTTCAACGACGTCGAGGGCACGTTCCGCGCGGCCATGGGAACCTGGGGCGTCCAGCACCTGCCGCAGCAGCAACAGGAGCTGGAGAACGCCTGGGCCGCGCTCTCGGAGAACTGGCAGCGCTCCTCCGCCCGCCTGCAGACCACCCCGGTCCGCATCCCCTCGATCGGCAACGTCAACGGCACCGACCAGGTCCGGCGCTACGTACGGCTGTCCCTCGGCCGCCCCGGCCTGACCAGGGGCGGCGACTGGGGCCACGACGAACTCTGACCGCCGCAGCTAGGCGGGCAGATGACCCGTGTCGTTGAACATCACGACGCAGGACGGCCGCCCCGGCGCGTAATGGATGACGGTCAACGCGGCGTTGCCGTGGTTCAGGCCCAGCCAGCGCCACGCGGGGGCGTCCAGGGCATCCCGTACGAGCCAGCCGAGTCGGCCGGCAGCTCCTGCCGGCCCGGGAAGTACGGCACGTAGTCGCCGGCGGCCTCGTCGGCCCGGACGACGGCGCCCTCCAGGTGCTCACCGATCAGCTGTGCGGTCCGGGCGGCCCGGGCCAGCGGCCCGTGGTGCACCACCGACGGACGCGGGACGGAGGATCACCCACCGCATGGAGTAGACGGGCGGACGTACGGCAGAAGGCGGCGGTCGGGTGACCGCCGCCCGTGGGCCGGGTGCTCTACTCCGCTTCGATCGGGCTCACGAACTCCAGCGTCCACGTCTCCTGGAACTCGGGCTTGGGCGGCACGATCTCGATCTGCGCGCCCCGGTGCCCGGCGCGCAGGGCGAGGCCCTTGTCCGAGAGGATCTTGACGCCGCCGATGACCCGCTCGAACGTGAACTTCGCCCACTCGGAGCGCTGGACGCTGTTCACGAACAGCTTGTCGTCGGCGATCACCAGCCCCGCCGCCTCGTGCTGGGCGAGGTGGATCACGTACGGCGCCCCGGGCACCGGCTCGGCGGGCTCGATGATCCACTCCTGTTCGATCGGGAGCGGGTTGAGGCGGTCGGTGATGACGGGGGCACCGTGCTTGACCGCGAACTCGGTCGCCGTCAGCAGGCTGGTCGGACCGATGATGTGGGCGTGGATCTTGTAGATGCCAGGCTTCACCGGGATCGGAGGCATGCGCGAACGTTCCTCTCGCTCGGTCCACTTCCCCGGCGGCGAACCGCCACCGGGCGTCCTCCACCACCATCAGCGGACGTCCGGCCTCGACGCAGCACCGGATGTCGCCAAGTCGAGGACGGCGCAGACCGCTCGATCGCAGGAGCGAATGCGGTGCCGACGGCGCCCGCGGCGCCGGCTCAGGGAGCGATCGGCAGCTGCCGCTTGTGCTCGGTGAGCCGGTAGCGGCGGACGATGGCCTCGAACGCGGCCTCGGCGACCGGCGCCCCCTCCAGGAAGTCGTCGATGTCGTCGTACGTGACGCCCAGCGCCACCTCGTCCGGCTTCCCCGGATCCAGCGTCTCCAGGTCGGCGGTAGGGGTCTTCTCGGTCAGCGACGCGGGCGCGCCCAGGACGCGCGACACGGCCCGTACGCGCCGCTTCGTCAGGCCCGTGAGCGGAACCACGTCCGCCGCACCGTCGCCGAACTTCGTGAAGAAACCGGACACCGCTTCGGCCGCGTGGTCCGTACCCACGACCAGACCGTCGTGCGCACCCGCAACCGCGTACTGCGCGATCATGCGCTGCCGGGCCTTGATGTTGCCGTGCACGAAGTCCTGGTGGTGCGCGTCACGGAAGACCGTACCGGCGGCCACAGCCGCCTCCAGCGCGGCATCGCTGGCGGGCTTCACGTCCACCGTCAGGACGCGGTCGGCCCGGATGAACTCGAGCGCCAGCTGCGCGTCCTTCTCGTCGGCCTGCACCCCGTACGGCAGCCGCATCGCGAAGAACGTCGCCTCACGGCCGGTGGCCCGCACCCGCTCGACGGCGAGCTGGCACAGCCGCCCCGCGGTGGTGGAGTCCACCCCGCCGCTGATGCCCAGCACCAGGGAACGCAGCCCCGAGGAGATCAGCTGCTCGGCAAGGAAGGCCACCCGGCGCTCGACCTCCTGCTGCGCGTCGAAGGACGCGCTCACCTGGAGATCCCGGGCGATCTCCTGCTGCAGGGATATGGACGCCTGGGTCCGGTCCTGGTCGATCACGGTTGCTGCTCCTTGGGGGCGGGCACGAGCGGGGCCTCAAGCACTTTAAGCGAGCGGGTGCGGGTGCCCGTCCGTGGGCTGGTGCGGGTCAGAGCTTTGGCCGGCTACGAGGGGAGGGGTGGGGGGCGTGCCTTTGTCGCCGGGCTGCGGGCCGGTGGGGTGCTGGTCGCCGTTCTCGTGCCGTCGCGGGGTGGGGGTGCGTGAGGAGATCGCGCTCTTGGTTCGTGGCTGAGGGGGAGCCGGCTGCTGCCGCGATGTGGCTCGGGCCGGTGGAGACGCTCCGCTCGTTTCCGGTGGGTACGTGGCCGGGCGTCCGGCTGCGGACCGTCCGTGGTGACAGCAGGAACCTTCACCGGTGGGAGGGGACGTCAAGCGTGACCGTCGGCAGTTCGTTCGTCGGCGCGGTCGGTCTTGCTCCACCCGTGGCGGCCGGTGGCGATGCGGTAGATGGCGCGCCAGCAGGCGATGAAACTGACATAGAGCCACGGCATCAGCAGATGAGCGCAGACGATCGCCCTCCACAGGGGGAGGTCCTCCGCACGGCGCCAGTAGACCACCGCCCAGGCCAGGTGGGCTGCGAAGGTCATGACGTAGCAGGTCAGAGCACTCAGCCAGGGCGATCCGGGTACCGGCCCGGGGCCCTCCAGGAGGCGCAGGAGGAGGAGCTGCTGGATCACGGAGTAGGGCAGCGTGATCAGGTAGGGAACGAGCAGATAGCCGGTGAGCTCCAGCCGCCCGGCGAACCCGATGGCCCCTGGCTTCCAGAGTTCGGGCAGGCGGGTGATCGCGCTCATGTGGCCCTGGGCCCAGCGGGTGCGCTGCCGCAGCAAGCGGCGTGGATCGGTCAGCCCCTGCTGTGAAACGAACGCACCCGTGCAGGAGACCACCTTCCAGCCCCGGGCCGCGAGACTGATCCCCAGGTCCAGGTCCTCGGTCAGCGAGGCCGACCACGGCTCGGGACCGACGCTGTCGAGGGCGGAGAGCCGGGCGAACTGGGCGTTGCCCGCCATGCTCACGGTGCAGGTGGCGATCCGGCCCAGCTGAGTCAGCGCGCTCAGGCCCCAGAACTCGAAATCCTGGATGCGCAGCGCCCAGTGGCTTCGCCCTCGGATGCTGACGACCAGCTGGGCACCGCCGACTTCTCGATCGTCGAAGAGGGAGACGACCCGAGCGGCTGCGCCAGGGGACATCCGTCCGTCGGCGTCCATGACGCACACCAGCACCCGGCCCGGATCAAGGCCTTCCACCCCGACCTGCCGGCGCACGACGGACAATCCGGCATTGAGGGCGGCACCCTTGCCCTGCCGCGCAGCGGGCAAGGACCGGCGAACCAAGGTGACACGCCCTTCACCGGCCATGACGGCGGTCTGCGCGGTCGCATCGTCACTGCCGTCATCGATGACCACGACGCGCACGCCCGGCTGGTCGTCGAGCAGGTTGCGCACGGTGGGGCCGATGACCTTCTCCTCGTTCAGGCAGGGCACCATTGCAAAAACGATCCACCCCGCCGGGAGCGCGGTGACAGCGCCGGCGCTCAGCCTGGTACGGGACCGCAGCGAGCTGCCGGACCTGCGGACCACCACGATGCCGGTCACGATGAGCGGAACGTTGTACAGAAGCGTGTAGCCGAAAACGACATATGCCGCACGCTCCAGCACGGCCCCCCAAGTCACCATCCGGCCTTCCCCCCGGGCCTCGACGCCAAAAACAGCCGACAAGGGGACTGTGCCCGCTATATACCAAATGGAACGAGGGTGACTATTTGTAGCGTCGTCGTGTGCAGCACGTCGGCTGGTAATGAGCCAAAGTTCTGACCCGCACCAGCCCACGGACGGAGACCCGCACCCGGAAGCTCGGGGGCGCGGGCTCCGTGCCGTGTGGGTTACCGGCCCCAGATCCTCCAGGTCACGTTCGCGTTGTTGCCCGAGCCGCCCTCGCGCACGAATAAGAAGGCGTTACCTCGCTCGCTGTACTGGTTGGAGCCGACGTACGGGTTGTCCCAGTGCAGCTCGATCTCCTTGTAGTTGAGCGACGGGTTCCCGCAGTTACCGGTCTGGAAGGTGGCGCGACCTTCCGTCCCGGTCATGAACCCGTTGCTCTCCGAGGCCCAGTCGAGCTTCTCCCCGTCGCGCACGAGCTGGGGCACCTCGACCGTCCAGATCCCGTGGTCGAGGGACTGATTGGTGCGGTAGAGGTCGCAGCCCGTCCGGTTTTCGAGGTTGATGACGGTGCTTCTGGCGGCGTACGTGGTGACGGGGGCGGCGCTGGCGCTGCCGACGGTCGCGAGGGCGGCCAGGCCCACGGTCAGGGCCGCCACGGCCGCGGTCTTGACTGTCTTCGGACGACGCATGCGTGTCTCCTGGTCTTCGAGGACGAGGCGTACCCCCGCCCTGCTCGTTGTGGTGGCACTCCTGCCACCACGCGAAGACTCCCGGCCGCGCATCTTCGGAAGGTGAACGTTCGCTCAACGCGCTTTCATGCGCGTGCGGTTGCATGACTCAGGGGACGCATGGTGTTCATGGACCCGGCCGGTCACGCCATGGAACTCATCACCGTGCCCTACGGCGGCTGGTCCGCCGAGAACGTGTCCGCCCGGACGGGGCGTCGTTGATCCGGCCGCCAGGCCGTGATGATGAGCGGCCCATATGACAGGAGTGCAGCGATGATCTTGCCCTTTGTCGGTCAGCTCTTGGGTTGGTTCGCGGCCGGGCTCTACGCCTTCGCCGGAGGCGTGATCCACCACGTGGCCAACCTGCTCTGAGAGCAGTGCACCTTACGTGATCGTCGGGCCGAGGGGGCCCCAGAGGTTCCCTCGGCCCGACGTGTCCGCGATTCGAAGCGAATACCCGGGCCGGAACCGAGTGCTTCCGCTGTCTCGCCGGTGCGGTCGCGTCGCCCGCCACGGTCTGCAGCCGGACGCCCAGCCACATCACCGGTGAATCGAGCGGAGCGTCTCCACCGGCCCGAGCCACATCGCGGCAGCAGCCGGCTCCCCCTCAGCCACGAACCAAGAGCGCGATCTCCTCACGCACCCCCACCCCGCGACGGCGCGAGTACGGCGACCAGCACCCCACCCACCCGCAGCCCGGCGACAAAGGCGCGCCCCCCACCCCTCCCCTCGTAGCCGGCCAAAGTTCTGACCCGCACCAGCCCACGGACGGAGACCCGCACCCGGGGTTAAGCCCCGGCCCCCGAGCCCGTCCTCATGTCCTCACTCTCGCGGGTGATTGCCTGGGCCGTGCACGTGCAGAAGGATTCAGGTGGCAACTGAATGCCCTGGATTGACGCGCTGTTCGTCCCAGGAGGTCGTCATCAGACGGTACGTGTCCCGTGGTGTTGTCGTAGGAGGCTCAGCGCTCCTGGCCCTCGCCCTGTCGCTCCTGCCCTCGTCCGCGGCCGCCACCTGCGAGGTGAGGTGGTTCGCGGGTGGTGTCACCTGGATCTCGCCGGGGATGGCTGCCGGTTCCTGCCACACCACCGGCGCCGACGGTGCGGAGTGGGTGGATTCCACCCCACGGTCCGCCGAGTGGAGCTTCTATCCGTCCCCCGACTGCACGGGTGACCCCGTGGCCCTCGGTAACGGCTTCCGGCGTTTCTCCCCTCCCGGGCAGCCGTTGCATTTCCGGTCCGTGAAGATGGACACCTGTCCCTGAGGCTCCACGCTCCACTGCCGTTTGGGAGGCCGTCATGCCGCTGTGTCGTCGATCAGTACGCACGCTCACGTCCATCGCCGCCCTCACCCTGACCCTTGTCGTCGGTACGGCAACCGCCGCGGCGCCTGCCGGCACGTGCACATTGCGCGTCCAGTCGCATGGCACGTCCGGTTTCCGCAGCGGACTGACGGCAGGCAGCTGCGTCAATCCCTCCCTGCGGACGGGTGTCGACGACATCGCCGCCGGCAACAGCACCGGCAAGGCCGACTTCACCGTCTTCAGCGGCGCCGACTGCACCGGCACGGTCCTCGCGCAGGCTACGGGTGAGGCGTTCTTCGTACCGCCCATCGACATCGGCTCGGTGCGAATCGACAGCTGTCCCTGAGCCGCGGCATCCGACCCCTCGCGGTCCCCCTACCGCAGTCGCGCCTCGGCGTAGACCGTCATCGCCTCCTGCTGGTAGGCGGCGAGCCCCTCAGCGATCTTGTCGAAGTTGGCGCGGAACTGCGGGTCGTCGGCGTACGTCGCGGCCAGGCCCTTGTACGCCTCCGCGTTCGGGGTCCAGAAGCGGCACACGCCCCGGTAGTGGGCGTCCACCTCGGCCTGCACCGCCGCGTCGGCGGCCGGGGTGCCGGCGGCCATGAACTCCGCCATGCGGATCATCTGCGCCGTCGCCTCGCGCTGCCAGCGCTCGGCGTCCTCGGGGGTCATCGCCTCGACGGCCCGCCGGGACTGCTCCCACGCCTGCGGCCACCGCTCCCGTACCTCGGCCTGCATCTCGGCGTCGTGCTCGGAGGGCTCGAAGCCCTCGAAGAGGTTTTCCGGCCTGTTGATGTGCACCATGTCGTTGTCCCTGCTTCCTCCCAGTTCGGCGATGGTGCGGTCGACGGTGCGGGCGAGCGTCGCGAGGCGCTCCTGCTCGGCCACCAGCCGGGCGCGGTGCTCGCGGAGCACGTCCACCTGGTCGGCCCGGCTGTCCAGTACGGCGCGGATCTCCCGCAGCCCTACGCCCAACTCCCGCATCAGCAAGATCTGTTGCAGGCGCAGCAGCTCCGTCTCCGTGTAGTAGCGGTGCCCGTTGCTGCCGGTCCATGCGGGTGGCAGCAGGCCGATCTCGTCGTAGTGCCGCAGTGTCCGTGAGGTCACTTTGGACATCCGGACCACGTCCGCCGTCGACCAGGCCATGACCGGCCCGCCCCTTCCGTTTCCATCGCCGGCCGGTCCTTCCGGCCGCACGGATGACGTTAGAAGTTGACGCAACGTCACTTGCAAGTGGTGACAAACACGCGTTCGTGCTCTTCGATGTGCGTGTCCGGTTCGACTTCAGTCCGTACAGGAGTGATCACATGCTGCGTGCGTTACGCGCCCTCGGCCTCGCCGCCGTCCTCACGGCGGGCCTGACCCTCACCGCGGCCCCGGCCGCGACCGCCGCACCCGCTGCGGCCCCGGCCGCCTCCACCAGAGCGCTGACGCCCATCGGCGGCGGCACCGGCATCATCTTCCGGATCACCCCGTCCCCGGAGGACCGGCAGAGCTTCTACGTCTGCACCCTCACCGCCGTCGGCCGGGACAACGCCGGCAACCTGGTCGGTCTGACCAACGCCCACTGCTTCATCGACGAGAAGGGCAACAAGCTCGTCGGCGAGAAGGTCTACCGCGACACCTCTCCCGCCGGCACCGCCACCGCCCCCGCCGACCTCAACGCCAGCCGCCCCGACCTGGAGACGGGCGCCATCGGCACCGTGACCTACGTCAGCACGCCCAACAACCTGCTGAACACCGGCCCCAAGGGCCTCGACTACGCCGTCATCAAGCTGGACGAGACGCGGGTCGCCCCCACCGCCACCGTCGGAGGCGTGACCATCTCCTCGATCGGCGCCCCGCCGCCCAACGGCACCCGCATGTGCAAGCAGGGCCACCGCACGGGCCTGACCTGCGGCATCAAGCTGGGCACCCACGACATCTGGTTCACCCACCTGATCTGGACCAACGGCGGCGACTCCGGCTCCCCCGTGGTCAGCGGCCAGACGCTGGTCGGCAACGCATGGGGCGCCCAGCACAGTTCGGCGATCCTGGACATCATCGCCGAGATGGACGCCAACGGCGGCGTCGGCGCCGGCTTCCACCTGGCGAGCTGAGCCCCTCCGGTGCGACCGGTGAAGGCGGTGCTCAGCCCTCCGCCTTCGCCACCCCCACCGGGCAGCTGACCCCCGTGCCGCCGATGCCGCAGTAGCCGTTGGGGTTCTTGGCCGGCGACAAGTACTGCTGGTGGTACGGCTCCGCATAGTGGAAGGGCGGCGCCGGGGCGATCGTCGTGGTGATGGGGCCGTAGCCGGCCGTCGTGAGCACCTTCTGGTAGGCGTCGCGCGAGGCCTCCGCCGCCGACTGCTGGGCGGGGGAGTGGGTGAAGACCACGGAGCGGTACTGGGTGCCGACGTCGTTGCCCTGGCGGTTGCCCTGGGTGGGGTCGTGGGACTCCCAGAAGAGCTTCAGCAGCGACTCGTACGAGACGACCGAGGGGTCGAAGACGACGCGGACGACCTCGGCGTGGCCGGTCAGGCCGCTGCACACCTCCTCGTACGTGGGGTACGGCGTGCGGCCGCCCTGGTAGCCGACCAGGGTCGTCCACACGCCCGGCGTCTGCCAGAACTTGCGCTCCGCACCCCAGAAGCAGCCCAGGCCGAAGTCGGCCGTCTCCAGGCCCTCGGGGTAGGGGCCGGCCAGGGGGGTGTCCAGAACGGTGTGGCGTTCCTGGAGGGGGTGGCCGGGGGCGGTGCGGTCGGTGGACATCATCGGGCTCCTCGCTTCGGCGGTCCGTCCGGGACAACGTACGAGCCGCCGCCGGGATTCCGGCCCCGGCCGGCGGCCCGGGGCGCGCGGAGGGCGAACGCGCCCCGCCGCGCCCCGCCCCGCCTCTTCCCGCCCCGCGCCGGCGCCGCCGTCAGCCGCGCTGGGCGCCCGCCACCGCCATGGCGCGGAAGGCCGTGTACGCGGCGACCGGGTCCTGCTCGTACGTCCAGGGAATGGCGCCGATGTGGCCGTCGACCTTCTGCAGCTGCTCCAGTGCCTCGCCGTAGCGCTCGGCGCGCACCAGGAACCACGCCAGCAGGTGGCGGACGTGCGGCAGCACCGGGTGGTCCTGGGGGGCGTGCAGCACCGCGAACTGCGCCGCCTCGATGGCGTCGGTGATCACCGCGCTCTGGAACAGGCTGCGCACCAGCTGCACGTCGGGCAGGTGGTCGTGGACCGCGAACAGCGGCAGTGCCGGCAGCAGGCTGCCCTCGCCGGCCCCGGCGGCCGCGCGGCGGGCGAAGTCCTCGGCCCGGTCCTGGGAGCCGTGCCAGGAGGCGCTCCAGTAGCGCAGTGCCGCCAGGTGGGCGCCCATGTGGCCCGGGGCGCGCGAGACGACGGTCTCCCACAGGGACTGGAACTCCGCCTCGCTCGCCCCCAGGCCGCGGGCCACGTTCAGGGCCACGATGTGCGGCACGACGTCGTCGGGCGCCAGGCGGGCGGCCTCGGCGCACACCGTACGGGCCTCCTCCAGGATCATGCGGTAGTCCTGGGAGGAGGGGTTGCGCAGGGCCTGCTGCACCAGGAACTCCGCCTGCACCGCGGCCCCGCCGGCGTCCTCGGGGGCCACCACGCGCCAGTGCCGCAGCCACACGCCGCCCGTGCCCGGCGACTCGGCCAGCTCCTGCGCCGCCGCGCCCGCCAGGGTCTGCACCCGCTGCCAGCGCAGCTCGTCGGCGCTGCCGGCGGGGGTGCGGGAGAGCAGGTCGGCCGCCGGCTTCCAGTCCTGGGTGCGCCGCGCCTCGCCCACGGCCGCCAGCAGGTCGTCGTCGGGGCCGGGCAGCCGCAGGTCCAGGCGCTCGGGCGGGACGAAGCCGTACGCGCCGTACGGGTCGACGGCCGCTCCGGCACCGGCCGCGGCGTCCTGCAGGGCCCGGCGGCGGCGCGCCGCCGGGACGACCAGGAACCCGCAGACGATCACGACGGCGAGCAGGATGAAAAGAAACTCCATGGACCTTCCTGACGAAAGCGACGAGTGCGACGAGGCAGACACTGTTCATCCGCCTGCAACAAGTGAACAGGACCGTTCACGTGAACGGGGTACTACTCTCGGGACAATGAGCGACCAGCACAGCTTCGAGACCCTCGCCATCCACGCGGGGCAGGAGGCGGACCCCCTGACCGGGGCAGTCGTACCGCCCATCTACCAAGTGTCCACCTACAAGCAGGACGGCGTGGGCGGGCTGCGCGGCGGCTACGAGTACAGCCGCAGCGCGAACCCCACCCGTACCGCCCTGGAAGAGAACCTGGCGGCCCTGGAAGGCGGTGTGCGCGGCCTGGCCTTCGCCTCCGGCCTGGCCGCCGAGGACTGCCTGCTGCGCACGCTGCTGTCCCCCGGTGACCACGTGGTCATCCCGAACGACGCCTACGGCGGCACGTTCCGTCTCTTCGCCAAGGTCGTCGGCCGCTGGGGCGTGGAGTGGTCGGTCGCCGACACCTCCGACCCCGCCGCCGTGCGCGCGGCGATCCGCCCGCAGACCAAGGTGGTCTGGGTCGAGACGCCCTCCAACCCGCTGCTCGGCATCACCGACATCGCCGCCGTCGCGGGCGTCGCCCACGAGGCCGGCGCCAAGCTGGTGGTCGACAACACCTTCGCCAGCCCCTACCTGCAGCAGCCGCTGTCGCTGGGCGCGGACGTGGTCGTGCACTCCACCACCAAGTACATGGGCGGCCACTCCGACGTCGTCGGCGGCGCCCTGGTGACGGCCGACGCCGGCCTCGGCGAGGAGCTGGCCTTCCACCAGAACGCCATGGGCGCGGTGGCCGGGCCGTTCGACGCGTGGCTGACCCTGCGCGGCATCAAGACGCTCGCGGTGCGCATGGACCGGCACACGGCCAACGCCGAGCGCATCGTTCAGATGCTGGTCGCCCACCCCAAGGTGACCCAGGTCTACTACCCGGGCCTGCCCGAGCACCGGCTGCACGAGGTGGCCGCCAAGCAGATGCGCGCCTTCGGCGGCATGGTCTCCTTCCGCGTCGCCGGTGGCGAGGAGGCGGCGGTCGAGGTGTGCAACCGGGCGAAGCTGTTCACGCTCGGCGAGTCGCTGGGCGGCGTGGAGTCGCTCATCGAGCACCCGGGCCGCATGACGCACGCCTCGGTGGCGGGCTCCGCGCTGGAGGTCCCGGCGGACCTCGTGCGCGTCTCGGTCGGCATCGAGTCGGGCGACGACCTGGTGGCGGACCTCACCCAGGCGCTGGGGTAAACGATTCCCCCCTCCCCGGTCCTCCCCCTCGGTCCCTCGGGGGAGGGCCGGAGGTTTCCTCACGGGTACAGCCCGTCGTTCGCCTCCGGCGCCACCCACGGCTCGGCGACCGCCGCCCACAGCGCGAAGGCCACCACGGCGGCCAGCAGCAGCGCCCAGCCCACCGCGGCCAGGGCGCGGCGCCGGCGCAGCAGGCGCCGGCCCTCCTCGGCGGCCCGTGCCGCCAGCTCCGGCGGCACCACCGGCCGCACCTGCCGCAGCCGCCGCAGGGCCTCGGCCTCCCGGCGGTCCAGGCCGCTCACCGGGCGACCAGCGTGCGCACCGCCCGCGCGCACAGCGTCCGTACCCGCTCGACGGGCAGCCCCAGCACCGCGGCGATCTGTTCCTCGGCGACGTCCTCGGACAGCCGCAGCACCAGCACCAGCCGCTGCGGCGGGGGCAGCGGGCCGAGCAGGGCGCCGGGCACCCGGCCGTGGCGCCGGGCGGAGCGGGCGAAGGCCTCGACCAGCTCGGTGCGGGCCCGCTCGTACGGGTCCTCGCCGCGCAACCGGTCCCAGGCGGCGTACGTACGGGCCAGGGCGGCCGTCAGCAGGCGTTCGGCCGTCGCGGGCTCCCCGGTGAGCAGCAGCGCGACGTGCAGCAGCCGGCCCCCCGCGCCCCCGACGAACGAGTCGAACTCCCGGGCGCGCAGGCGTTCGTGTTCGGCCCGCCGCTCTCGCACGCTCCCAGGACACGGCAGGTGCGCGGGGCGGTCAAGGGCCCGGGCGCGATGCGGTCAGGGGTGCGATGCGGTCAGCGGCGCGAGGCGGTCAGGAGGCGGGCGGCACCTGTGCGGGCTGCCCGAAGTGGATGTGGGACAGGGCGGCGTTGAAGCGGGTGAGCAGCGAGCAGAAGACGGCGCGCTCGTCCTCCGACCAGTCGGCGGTGACCAGGCCCATCAGCTCGCGCCGTGAGGTGCGCACCTCCTCCAGGCGGGCCTTGCCGCGGGGGGAGAGCTGCAGCACCACGGCCCGGCCGTCCTCGGGGTGCGAGGTGCGCTTGACCAGGCCGGTGTCGACGAGCGGGGCCACCTGGCGGGTCACCGTGGAGGAGTCGATGCCCATGCCCCCGGCCAGGGCCTTGACGCCCATGGGGCCTTCCTGGTCGAGGCGGTTGAGCAGGAGGTAGGCGGCGCGGTCCATCGAGTTGTGGACCCGGCCGACGCCGCCGAGGCGCGTCTGTTCCGCGCGCCGGGCGAAGACGGCCACCTGGTGCTGGAGGGCGTCGAGGACACCGGGGGCGAGGTCGGTCGTCATGTCCTGAGAGGTGGGCATGGCCTGGGGCTCACTTCGTGCGGTGGGCAGGGGACGAGGTGCAAAGTGCAGGGGTATTGCTCGCAGAGAATGCCGACAGGGTACGCGGCCTGCGGGCTGCTTGTACCAGTGCTCCACAAACCGGTCGGTATGTATGTATGGGCAGCCCGGAAAGCCCGGATTCGTCCACCCGGAACGCCGCATTCACCCAGGTACGGGGCCTGCCCGCGCGCGACGAACCGGCAACCGGTGCACAGGGAAATCGCTCACGGTATATGCGTCATATGCGGGGGGATGCATTCAGAGGGCGGAAAGGGGATGCCGAACGTAAAATCAACCATTACGTCACCCGAACGGGGAGAACACCCATGACAGGTGCCATATATGCCGAAGGCCTGGTCAAGTCCTTCGGCGACGTCAGGGCTCTGGACGGCGTCGACCTCGACGTTCCCGAAGGCACCGTGCTGGGTCTGCTCGGCCCCAACGGCGCCGGCAAGACCACCGCCGTCCGCGTGCTCACCACCCTCATCCGGCCCGACCGCGGACGGGCCGTGGTCGCCGGCATCGACGTCCTGAAGAAGCCCAACGAGGTCCGGCACGCCATCGGGCTGTCCGGCCAGTTCGCCGCCGTCGACGAGTACTTGACGGGACGTGAGAACCTGCGGATGGTCGGGCAGCTCTACCAGCTGGGCGCCCGTGACGCCAAGGCGCGCGCCGTCGAGCTCCTGGAGCGCTTCCACCTCACCGACGCCGCCGACCGTCCCGCCCGCACCTACTCCGGCGGCATGCGCCGCCGCCTGGACCTGGCCGCCGCCCTCGTCGTCAGCCCGCCGGTGATGTTCATGGACGAGCCCACCACCGGCCTGGACCCGCGCAACCGCCAGCAGCTGTGGGAGGTCGTCCAGGAACTCGTCGCCGGCGGCACCACCCTGCTGCTGACCACGCAGTACCTGGAGGAGGCCGACCACCTCGCCCACGACATCTGCGTGATCGACCACGGCCGGGTCATCGCCCGCGGCACCTCCGACCAGCTCAAGGCCCGCACCGGCGGCGAACGCGTGGAGCTGGTGGTGCACGAGCCCGGCCACCTGGAGCCCGCGCTCGGCGTCGTCCGCGCCTTCGGCGAGGGCGAGCCCACCGTCGACCGGCACACCCGCAGGGTCACCGTCCCCGTCTCCGGCGGCGCCCGGCTGCTCGCCGAGATCATCCGGGAACTGGACGCCCGCGACATCGAGATCGACGACATCGGCCTGCGCCGCCCGACCCTGGACGACGTGTTCATCTCGCTCACCGGGCACGCGGCGGAGGAGACCGCGGAGGCCCCCGCACCGCGCCAGGAGGCGGCACGATGAGCACCACCGGCACCGCCGGCCCCACCGGCAGCGCTCTTGCCCGCCGGCCGGCCCCCGTGGGCCGCGGCGGCCCCCTCGGATCCGTGCGCGACTCCCTCGTCGTCGCCCGCCGCAACCTCATCCGCATGCTGCGGATCCCCGAGGTCGTGGTCTTCGGCCTCGTCCAACCGATCATGTTCGTCGTGCTGTTCAGCTACGTCTTCGGCGGCTCGATCGCGGTCGGCGGCAGCACCGATCCGGGCACCTACCGGGAGTACCTGATGGCGGGCATCTTCGCCCAGACCGTCACCTTCGCCACCGCGGGCGCCGGCGCGGGCATCGCCGACGACATGCACAAGGGCCTCATCGACCGCTTCCGCTCCCTGCCCATGGCCCGCGGCGCCGTCCTGACCGGCCGCACCCTGGCCGACCTCGTGCAGACCGCGCTGACCCTCGTCGTCCTGGCGATCGTCGCCGTGATCGTCGGCTGGCGCATCCACGAGGGCCTCCTGCGCGCCCTCGCCGGCTTCGCGCTGCTGCTCCTGCTCGGCTACGCCTTCTCCTGGATCGGCGCGCTGATCGGCCTGTCCGTGCGCACCCCGGAGGCGGCCACCTCGGGCGGGCTGATCTGGCTCTTCCCGCTCACCTTCATCTCCAACGCCTTCGTGCCCGCCGACAACATGCCCACCGTGCTGCGCACCATCGCCGAGTGGAACCCCTTCAGCGCGACCGTGCAGGCGGCGCGGGAGCTGTTCGGCAACCTTCCGGCGGGCTATCCCGTACCGTCCGCGTGGCCCATGCAGCACCCGGTGTGGGCGTCGCTGCTGTGGTCGGTGCTGATCATCGTGGTCTTCCGGACGCTGGCCGTGCGCAAGTACCGCTCGGCGACGGCATGAAACATGCCAAAAACCAAGGGCCCCGGCCGCTCCCGAAGGAGCGGCCGGGGCCCGGCGCGCAGTGCTGCGCGGTGGCTCAGCCCTGGTACGGCTTGGCGTCGAGGATGCGCACGGCGGCCTTCTTGCCGTTCGGCAGCTCGTACACGGCGTCCTCGCCGACCTTCTTGCCGTTCACGCCCGAGCCCAGGGGGGACTGGGGCGAGTAGGTCTCGATGTCCGAGCTGGCGTACTCACGGGAGGCCAGCAGGAACTGCAGGGTGTCGTCCGGGTCGCCGTCGAAGGCGATCGTCACGACCATGCCGGGGGCGACCACACCGTCGGCCGCGGGGGCCTCGCCGACCTTGGCGGACTCGAGCAGCTGCGTCAGCTGGCGCACGCGGAGCTCCTGCTTGCCCTGCTCCTCCTTGGCCGCGTGGTAACCGCCGTTCTCTCGCAGGTCACCTTCCTCGCGGGCCGCCGCGATCTTTGCGGCGATCTCGGTGCGAGCGGGACCAGACAGGTACTCCAGCTCGGCCTTGAGCTGGTCGTACGCCTCCTGAGTCAGCCAGGTGACGTTGTCGCTGGTCTGGGTCACAGGTGCTCCTCGTCGGTACTGGGGGAATGCCGGGTGTACATGTCGATACAAATGAACGCCCTACTCAGAAGGGTGCACCTTCAAAGCGGGGCGAAACCACGAGCCTAACAATTACGTCCGGAAAGGGGGAAGGAGTGAGCGGGGCGAACGCCGCAAGAATCGCGTCAATGCAGGTCAGAAGCTGTGACCTGGAGTACGCGCCGGGCAGGTGTCACCGCGTGTGGCCGGAGGCGGTGCGGCAGCCCTCCAGCTGCGTGGCCGCGGCGTGCTCCGTGGTGCGCATCGTGATCCGCTCGGTGTAGTTCTCCGCACGGCGGTCGAAGGTCACGTCCCTGCGGCCGACCTCCCTGCCGTCCGCGCCCAGGGAGTACAGGGTGCACACGCCCACCGCGTCCGCGTCCTTGCGGACCTCCACCACGGCCTGGACGGAGGTGTCGGAAACCGTCTGCGAACGCAGCAGCTGGCCCGTGACGTCCGACTTCGTGACGTAATGCACACCGGCCCAGCCGACGAAACCGACCAGCGCGGCCCCCAGCACCCAGGCGGCGATCTTCAGCTTGCGGTCGGCCCGCTCGTCCGCCGACCGGCCGTAGCGCCCGGCGGGCGGCGCGTCGTGCTCCGCTGCCATGATCGTTCCCTCCTGGGCGCCGGTTGATGAACGCGGAATGAAACGGTGCCCGCTTCGGTCACTATAGGAGGCGCCCCGCACGTCCATGGGAGGGGCCATGAACCAGTGACTGAGGATCGAGCCTTGACTGAGCAGCTGCGAATGATGGCCGTTCACGCCCACCCCGACGACGAGTCGAGCAAGGGCGCGGCCACGATGGCCAAGTACGTGTCCGAGGGGGTGGACGTGCTGGTCGTCACCTGCACGGGTGGGGAGCGCGGCTCCATCCTCAACCCCAAGCTTCAGGGCGACCCCTACATCGAGGCGAACATCCACGAGGTGCGGGCCAAGGAGATGGCCGAGGCCCGCGACATCCTGGGCGTCAAGCAGGAGTGGCTGGGCTTCGTCGACTCCGGCCTGCCCGAGGGCGACCCGCTGCCCCCGCTGCCCGAGGGCTGCTTCGCCCTGCAGGACGTCGAGGAGGCCGCCGGCCGCCTGGTGAAGAAGATCCGCCAGTTCCGCCCGCACGTGATCACCACGTACGACGAGAACGGCGGCTACCCGCACCCCGACCACATCATGACCCACAAGATCTCGATGGTGGCGTTCGAGGCCGCGGGCGACCCCGAGCGCTACCCCGAGGCCGGCGAGCCCTGGCAGCCGCAGAAGCTCTACTACAACCAGGGCTTCAACCGGCAGCGCACCCAGGCCCTGCACGACGCGCTGATCGAGCGCGGCATGGAGTCGCCCTACGGCGAGTGGCTGGAGCGCTGGCACACCATGGGCCGCGACCGCACGCTGACCACCTTCGTGCCCTGCGGCGACTTCTTCGAGATCCGCGACAAGGCCCTGATCGCCCACGCCACCCAGATCGACCCCGACGGCGGCTGGTTCCGGGTGCCGCTGGACCTCCAGCGCGAGGTCTGGCCCACCGAGGAGTACGAGCTCGCGAAGTCCCTCGTGGACACTTCCCTCCCCGAGGACGACCTCTTCGCGGGCATCCGCAACAATTGACACCATGATGAGCGCGACCGCCTCCCTCGCCGCCACGCTGCCGCTCGCCGCCCAGGACCTCGACCAGGACAAGGTCACCCCGGGTGTGCTCGGCTTCATCGTCTTCGCCGTCATCGGCGGAGCCGTCTGGCTGCTGATGAAGAGCATGAACAAGCACATGAAGCGGGTCGACTTCGAGGAGGCGCCGGAGACCTCCGGCGAGGCCGGCAAGACCGCCGCCTGAGCCCCGAGCCGTAGGCTCCCCCGCCCGCCGGGCCGCCGCCCGTACGGCCGACGCGTCAGCCGTACGGCGACCGGCGGCCGACGGGCGGCCCCGGCGTGCGCAAGGATGGGCCCATGCCCAACCGCCTCGCGCACGAGACCTCCCCCTACCTCCTCCAGCACGCGGACAACCCCGTCGACTGGTGGCCCTGGTCGCCCGCCGCGTTCGCCGAGGCGCGCCGGCGTGACGTGCCCGTCTTCCTCAGCGTCGGGTACAGCTCGTGTCACTGGTGCCACGTCCTCGCCCACGAGAGCTTCGAGGACGAGGCCACCGCCGCATTCATGAACGAGCACTTCGTCTCGGTGAAGGTCGACCGGGAGGAGCGGCCCGACATCGACGCCGTGTACATGGAGGCGGTCCAGGCCGCCACCGGGCAGGGCGGCTGGCCGATGTCGGTCTTCATGACGCCCGACGGCGAGCCCTTCTACTTCGGCACCTACTTCCCGCCCGCCCCGCGCCACGGCATGCCCTCCTTCCGGCAGGTCCTCGAAGGCGTCCGGGCCGCCTGGCAGGACCGGCGCGAGGAGGTGGGCGAGGTCGCGCAGCGGATCGTGCGCGACCTCTCCGAGCGCTCCCTCGCCGTGGACACCACCCGTCCGCCCGGCCCCGACGACCTGCACGCCGCCCTCATGGGCCTCACCCGCGACTTCGACGCGTCCCGCGGCGGCTTCGGCGGCGCCCCCAAGTTCCCGCCGTCCATGACGCTGGAGTTCCTGCTGCGCCACCACGCGCGCACTGGGTCCCAGGGCGCCCTGGAGATGGCCGCGGCCACTTGCGAGGCCATGGCCCGCGGCGGCATCTACGACCAGCTCGGCGGCGGCTTCTGCCGCTACTCCGTCGACGCCACGTGGACCGTCCCGCACTTCGAGAAGATGCTCTACGACAACGCCCTGCTGTGCCGGGCGTACGCCCACCTGTGGCGGGCCACCGGCTCCGAGCTCGCGCGCCGGGTCGCCCTGGAGACGGCCGACTTCCTGGTGCGCGAGCTGCGCACCGGCGAGGGCGGCTTCGCCTCCGCGCTCGACGCCGACAGCGACGACGGCTCGGGGCACCACCGCGAGGGCGCGTACTACGTGTGGACGCCGCAGCAGCTGACCGAGGCCCTCGGCGAGGAGGACGCGGCGCTCGCGGCCGAGCACTTCGGCGTCACCGAGGAGGGCACCTTCGAGGAGGGCGCCTCCGTGCTGCGCCTGCCCGACACCGAGCAGCTCGTCGACGCCGGGCGGCTCGCCTCCGTACGGCAGCGGCTGCTGGACGCCCGCGCCCGGCGCCCCCGGCCCGGGCGCGACGACAAGATCGTGGCGGCCTGGAACGGCCTGACCATCGCGGCGCTCGCCGAGACCGGCGCCTACTTCGACCGCCCGGACCTCGTCGAGGCCGCCACCGACGCCGCCGACCTGCTGGTGCGCGTCCACATGGACTGGAACGGGCGACTCGCCCGCACCTCCCTCGCCGGCACCGCCGGCCGCAACGCGGGCGTCCTGGAGGACTACGCCGACGTCGCCGAGGGCTTCCTCGCCCTGGCCGCCGTGACCGGCGAGGGCGTGTGGACGGAGTTCGCCGGGCTGCTCCTCGACACCGTGCTCACCCACTTCGCCGCCGCCGACGGCACCTTCCACGACACCGCCGACGACGCCGAGTCCCTCATCCGCCGGCCCCAGGACCCCACCGACAACGCGGCCCCCTCCGGCTGGACCGCGGCCGCCGGCGCCCTGCTGACGTACGCCGCCGTCACCGGCACCGCGGCGCACCGCGAGGCGGCGGAGAAGGCCCTCGGGGTCGTCCGCACCCTCGCCGGCCGGGCCCCGCGCTTCATCAGCTGGGGCCTGGCGGTCGCCGAGGCCCTCCTCGACGGGCCGCGCGAGGTCGCCGTCGTCGGCCCGCCGGACGACCCGGCCACCCGCGAGCTGCACCGCACCGCCCTGCTGTCGACCGCGCCCGGCCTGGTCGTGGCCGCCGGCGAACCGGACGCCGACGAGGTACCGCTGCTGGCCGGCCGCCCCCTGCTGAACGGCCGCCCGGCGGCGTACGTGTGCCGCAACTTCACCTGCGACGCCCCGACGGCGGACCCGAAGGTCCTGGAGGGGCTGCTGCGCCGTCCCTAGGGCGTCAGCCGCGTAGGGGCGCGGGGCAGTGTCGATCCCCGGCGCGCAGCACGGCACTTCATCTGCGGGTGCGTCGTGGCTTGTCGCGCAGTTCCCCGCGCCCCTGCGGGGCGCGGGGTCACAGTCGCAGGCCGTCCGCCAGCAGGCGCAGCGCGCGGTCGGCCAGTGCGAGCAGGTCCGCGTCGGTGCCCTCCCGGCCCCGCTCGATCCAGTGCATCATCGTCTCCTGCAGCGCCCCCAGCACGGCCGCGACCAGCACGCGCAGCTCCAGGTCGTCGGCGGGGCGCCCGGTGCGCGCGGCGAGCACGGCGCACAGGGCGCGGCCCGACTCCGCCAGGCACTCGGCCGTCCGGCCGCGCAGCGCCGGCACCTCGTGCACGAGGGCGGTGCGCTGGCGCAGTTCGGCGGGGTCGTGTTCCAGGATGTGGCCCAGGACGTCCAGTACGGCCCGGTGCACGGACGCGAGCGGCGGCTCGCCGGCCGGCCGTGCGCGCACGGCGGCCGCCAGCATCTCGTCGTACTCGTCGGTGAGCACGATGTCTTCCTTGGTGGGGAAGTAGCGGAAGACGGTGCTGGGGGAGACGTCCGCGGCCTCGGCGATCCGGTCCACGGGCGTGGCGTCGTACCCGCGTTCGGCGAAGAGCCGGTAGGCGGCCCGGCGGATCGCCTGCCGGGTCCGGATCTTCTTCCGCTCGCGCAGGCCGGTCCGGGGCATGGCGGGGGAGGTGTGTGCAGAGGCCATGCAGGCATTCTCGCCGGGCCGCCGCATTGACGGGACCCTGATTGTCAGTGGCGCATGTGACCCTGAGTACGGGGCAGGTGAACGGTCGGTTCGACCTGGAGGGGGTTCGTCGTGTTCTTGGGTGCTTTGGTGGTTGCCGCGCTGTGCGTCGCGGGCTTCGTGCTCGCCGGAGAGGTGGCCGTGCTCGTCGTGGTGGTGGCCGGCGTCGGGGGCCTGGCATGGCGGGTGGGCGCGGCCTCCAGGCCGCGGCCACCGCGCAGGGGCTCGTCCGCCCGCCCGCTCTCACGCGTGCGAATAGGCCACGAGCGAGATGCCCACGTAGTGCGCGATGAAGGCGGCCAGCGTGAGCGAGTGGAAGACCTCGTGGAAACCGAACCACCGCGGTGACGGGTTGGGGCGCTTGATCCCGTAGATGACGCCGCCCGCGGAGTAGAGCAGGCCGCCGACGATCACCAGGACGAGCACGGCGATGCCGCCCTTGCGCAGGAAGTCCGGGAGGAGGAAGACGGCGGCCCAGCCCATCGCGATGTAGCAGGGGGTGTACAGCCAGCGCGGCGCGCCGACCCAGAAGACGCGGAAGGCTATGCCGGCGAGGGCGGCGGCCCACACCCCCCACAGCAGCAGCTGCCCCCGGCTGCCGGGGATCAGCAGCATGGTCAGCGGGGTGTAGGTGCCGGCGATGATCAGGAAGATGTTCGCGTGGTCGAGGCGGCGCAGCACGGCCGTCGCCCGCGGGCTCCAGTTGCCGCGGTGGTACAGCGCGCTGATGCCGAAGAGCAGACAGGCGGTCAGCACGTACACCGCGCAGGCGATCCGGCCGCGGGTGCTGTCGGCGAGCGCGGTCAGGAAGACGCCGGAGACCAGCACCGCGGGGAACATGCCCGCGTGCAGCCAGCCGCGCAGCCGGGGTTTGACCGGCAGGGAGGCGCTGTCGTCGGCGGGCGGGGCGGTGATCGGTGCGTCGACCGGTGCGGCAATCGGTGCGGCGGTGGCCGCCCCGGCGGAAGCGGAGTGCGCGGGCAGCGCTGCGTCGGGCGCGGGAGTCATGGCGGTCATGCTACCTACGCCACCGTAGGTTACGGATCAGTACCGGGTGGCGATGGTCACCCGGGCGCCCCCTGGACAGATCGGATGAGAGGTCGGATGATCAAATGAGTGCGGGCGGCACCGGATGAGCGAACACACGAGAGCGTCTGGGTCGCAGCCCCCAAGGGGCAACACAAGTGCAAAGGCGGACCCGGACGTCCCTGGCTGACGAAGAGGGCCCGCGACCACCCTCAACATCTGACGCCGGACAGCGGGTTCCGGCGGAACGGAGTGATCGTGGCGCGCAGCAGTGCGGCTCCCACCACACCCACCAACCACCAGGAGCTCATCGCCTGGGTCGACGAGATCGCCGCTCTCACCCAGCCCGACCGCATCGTGTGGTGCGACGGATCCGAGGCGGAGTACGAGCGGCTGTGCGAGGAGCTCGTCGCCAAGGGCACCTTCCGCAAGCTCGACCCGGTCAAGCGCCCCAACTCCTACTACGCCGCCTCCGACCCCACGGACGTGGCGCGCGTCGAGGACCGCACCTTCATCTGCTCCGAGAAGGAGGAGGACGCGGGCCCCACCAACCACTGGAAGGCCCCCGCCGAGATGCGGGAGATCTTCGCGGGTGAGCAGGGCATCTTCCGCGGCTCCATGCGCGGCCGCACCATGTACGTCGTCCCCTTCTGCATGGGCCCCCTCGGCTCGCCGCTCTCCGCCATCGGCGTCGAGATCACCGACTCCGCCTACGTCGCCGTCTCGATGCGCACCATGACCCGCATGGGACAGCCCGTCCTCGACGAGCTCGGCGACGACGGCTTCTTCGTCAAGGCCGTCCACACCCTCGGCGCACCGCTCGCCGAGGGCGAGGCGGACGTGCCCTGGCCGTGCAACTCCACCAAGTACATCTCGCACTTCCCCGAGGACCGCGAGATCTGGTCCTACGGCTCCGGCTACGGCGGCAACGCCCTGCTCGGCAAGAAGTGCTACGCCCTGCGCATCGCCTCCGTCATGGCCCGCGACGAGGGCTGGCTCGCCGAGCACATGCTCATCCTCAAGCTCACGCCGCCCACCGGTGAGGCCAAGTACGTCGCCGCCGCCTTCCCGTCCGCGTGCGGCAAGACCAACCTCGCCATGCTGGAGCCCACCGTCTCCGGCTGGACGGTGGAGACCATCGGCGACGACATCGCCTGGATGCGCTTCGGCGAGGACGGCCGCCTCTACGCCATCAACCCCGAGGCCGGCTTCTTCGGCGTCGCCCCCGGCACCGGCGAGCACACCAACGCCAACGCCATGAAGACCCTGTGGGGCAACGCCGTCTTCACCAACGTCGCCCTCACCGACGACGGCGACGTGTGGTGGGAGGGCATGACCGAGGAGACGCCCGCCCACCTGACCGACTGGAAGGGCAACGACTGGACGCCGGCCTCCGGCACCCCGGCCGCCCACCCCAACGCCCGCTTCACCGTCCCCGCCGCGCAGTGCCCGATCATCGCGCCCGAGTGGGAGGACCCCAAGGGCGTCCCGATCTCCGCGATCCTCTTCGGCGGCCGCCGGGCCAGCGCCGTTCCGCTGGTGACCGAGTCCTTCAACTGGCAGCACGGCGTCTTCCTCGGCGCCAACGTCGCCTCCGAGAAGACCGCCGCCGCCGAGGGCAAGGTCGGCGAACTGCGCCGCGACCCCTTCGCCATGCTGCCGTTCTGCGGCTACAACATGGGCGACTACATGGGCCACTGGGTCCGCACGGGCCAGGGCCGCGACCAGGAGAAGCTGCCCAAGATCTACTACGTCAACTGGTTCCGCAAGGACGCCGACGGCCGCTTCGTGTGGCCGGGCTTCGGCGAGAACAGCCGCGTCCTGAAGTGGATCGTCGAGCGCCTCGACGGCAAGGCGGACGGCGTCGAGACCCCCATCGGCATCCTGCCGACGAAGGAGGCCCTGGACACCGACGGCCTCGACATCGCCGACGCCGACCTCGACCTGCTCCTCACCGTCGACCGCGAGGTCTGGCGCGAGGAGGCGGCACTGGTGCCCCAGCACCTGGAGACCTTCGGCGACCACACGCCGAAGGAGCTGTGGGACGAGTACCGCGCCCTCGTGCAGCGCCTGGGGTGATCCCCCGCTCCGCCTCGCCCGCCCCGCCCGCTCCAGCAGCGGCCGGGGCGGGCGCGCTGACTACCCGGTCGCGAGGCCGGCGAGGGCGGCGGAAATGTGTGTGTCGGCGAGGAGATTGTTGAGGACGCTCAGGTAGTTGAGGAAATTGCTGTTGGCGAGGAGGTTGTTGAGGGCGTTGATGGATCCGATGTTGAGGCCAACAATGCCGCCGGCGACGCCGGAGTCGACGTCGATGCTCGCTGCTTGGGACGGGGCGGCGAGGACGAAGGCGAGCAGGGTGATCAGGACGGCGGCGATGAGGACGCGGGGAGTGCGCCGCATGACAGGCCCTTTCTGCCAGTTCGCGAGAAAAAAAGCGGCAAGCCGCAGGTTGAGGGCTTTCCTGTCCGCCAACCGGGTTAACCGCGTGTCACCCGAACGTGTTGTCCGGCAGTCGGGGTCCCTAGGGGCGTGTCCGGTGGATCGTGCAGCGCCCCGAAGGGGCGCGGGGCAGCGTCAATCTGCGGCTCCGCCGCGCGGGCGCGACAAGCCACGACGCGCCCGCAGACGGAGTGCCGTGCTGCGCCCGGGCCC
>NZ_BAAASL010000033.1:0-45545 GCF_039532865.1 Streptomyces luteosporeus | reverse complement strand
CGCCCGGACCGCACATGTGCGGTCCGGGCGCCCTTGTGCGCAGGGCCGGCTCGCCGGGCCTCGGAACGGCGGGACGCTGTTCGGAGGGCCGAGAGTGGACTCAGCCGAACCAGGAGACCTGCACGACGACGATGCGCTCGCCCCGGACATCGGTCAGGTAGGTGATCATCGCGCGGCCCCGGGTCTCGGTGCGGAGCCCTGGCCCGGGGCCGGTGTACGACGCGCCATCGAGGAAGACCGTGGAATCACGCATGGTGAATCTCCTGTGCCAAGCGCTCGACCTCGGCGACCGCTTCGGTGGGAAGGCCGTCGAGGAGATCGTCGGGATCGTGCTTCCAGCGCCAATCAGCCACCCTCGACCTCGCGATGCGCAGCCCGGACGATCTCGCCGACCTCACGGATCGCCTGATCTCGTACGGCGGCGTGCTCGCTGTCAACGGCACGTTCGGCCTCGTGCAGTCGACGCGCCGTCATCGGATGGCGTTCGATCTCGACGACCACACCCCAGCGCCGGTAGAACATGCGAATCGGTACGACCCTGCCCTCCTCCCCGGCCTGGACGAACGCGTTCTGCATGTCCTCGAAGAACTCGGGCAGACGTGACGGGGCCACTGCGGCAACGGCCTGGCGCAGGGCCGGGAGCGTCAAAGGGGGTTTGGGGATGAGCGGGCCGTCGTGTTCGGCGTGTTGTACGGTCACGCGCCATCCCTCTCGATCGCGGAATCCATCGTCAGCCCCCGTGAGAGTAGCGTCGCCCCGACGACGTCAACCATCTGCACGATGAGGGCCCTGCTCCGTCGGTAGAATCCCCCGCTCCTCCGCGTAGTGGCACGCCGACGGGTGGGCCGCCGGGCCCGGGGGGTCGCGGAGCCAGGTGGGGGTCTCCAGGGGCGGGACGACCTCGGCGCACTTTGCGCGGGCCTTCCAGCAGCGGGTGCGGAAGCGGCAGCCGGACGGGGGGTTGGCCGGGGAGGGGATGTCGCCCTTCAGCAGGATCCGCTCGCGGCGCTCGCGCGCCGCCGGGTCGGGGACCGGGACCGCCGAGAGGAGGGCCTGGGTGTAGGGGTGGGTGGGGTGGTCGTAGATCTGGGTGTCGGTGCCGAGTTCGGCGAAGCGGCCCAGGTACATCACGCCTACGCGGTCGGAGATGTGCCGTACCACCGACAGGTCGTGGGCGATGAAGACGTAGGAGAGGTCGAAGGTGTCCTGCAGGCGCTCCATCAGGTTGACGACCTGGGCCTGGACGGAGACGTCGAGGGCCGAGACGGGTTCGTCCGCCACGATCACCTCGGGGCGCAGGGCCAGGCCGCGGGCGATGCCGATGCGCTGGCGCTGGCCGCCGGAGAACTGGTGCGGGTAGCGGTTGATGTGTTCGGGGTTGAGGCCGACGACGTCGAGGAGTTCGCGTACCTTCTGCCGGCGGCTGCCCTTGGGGGCGGCCTCGGGGTGGATCTCGAAGGGCTCGCCGATGATGTCGCCGACCGTCATGCGGGGGTTGAGCGAGGTATAGGGGTCCTGGAAGACCATCTGGATGTTGCGGCGTACGGCTTTGAGCGCGCGCCCCGACAGCTTGGTGATGTCCTCGCCCTTGTAGCGGATCCGGCCCGACGTCGGGCGTTCCAGGTGGACCAGCAGCTTGGCGACGGTGGACTTGCCGCAGCCGGACTCGCCCACGATGCCGAGCGTCTCGCCGCGCCGCAGGTCGAAGGAGACGCCGTCGACGGCCCGTACCGCGCCGACCTGCTTCTTGAAGAGGATGCCCCGCGTCAGCGGATAGTGCTTGACCAGATCCCGCACCTCGAGGATCGCCTCGCCGGTGGTGCCGCCGTCAGCTGTCAACGAGCGTCTCCTTCCAGAAGTGGCAGGCGCTCGACCGCCCGGGCGCCACGGTGTACAGCGGTGGCCGGTCGGTGCGGCAGATGTCCTGGGCCCTGGGGCAGCGGGGGTTGAAGGGGCAGCCGGGCGGGATGGCGGTCAGGCTCGGCGGCAGGCCCTTGATGGCGTACAGCTCCTGGCCCTTGCGGTCGAGGCGCGGGATGGAGTCGAGCAGGCCGCGGGTGTACGGGTGGGCCGGGGCGGCGTACAGGTCGCGCACGGGGGCGTTCTCGACGATGCGGCCGGCGTACATCACCGCGATCTTGTCGGCGACGTCGGCGACGACGCCGAGGTCGTGGGTGATGAGGATCAGACCCATGTTGTACTCGCGCTGCAGCTCCGCGAGCAGGTCCATCACCTGCGCCTGCACCGTCACGTCCAGCGCCGTGGTCGGCTCGTCCGCGATGATCAGGTCCGGCTCCAGCGCCAGCGCCATCGCGATCATGATGCGCTGCCGCATGCCACCCGAGAACTGGTGCGGATAGTCACCGGCGCGCTGCCCGGCCGCCGGGATGCGCACGCGGTCCATCAGCTGCACGGCCCGGGCGCGGGCGTCCTTGCGGGCCATGCCCTCGTGCACCTGGAACATCTCGGCGAGCTGGGCGCCGACGGTCATGACGGGATTCAACGACGACAGCGCGTCCTGGAAGATCATGGCCAGCTTGGCGCCGCGGATCCGGCGCCGGTGCTCCTCGCCCATGGTGAGCAGGTCCTGGCCGCGGAAGCGGACCTCCCCGCCGGTGACGAAGCCGGGCGGCGAGTCGAGGATGCCCATGACGGCCTGGGCGGTCACCGACTTGCCGGAGCCGGACTCGCCGAGCACGGCCAGCGTCTCGCCCGCCGCGACGGTGCAGTCGACGCCATTGACGGCCTTGGCCACCCCGTCCCGGGTGCGGAACTCCACGTGCAGGCCGCGGACGTCGAGCAGAGCAGTGGTCATCTCGCGGTACCTCAGCGCAGCTTGGGGTCGAGGGCGTCGCGCACCGCGTCGCCGAGCATGATGAAGGCGAGCACCGTGATGCTCAGTGCCGCCGCCGGCCACAGCAGCATGTGCGGGGCGTTGCGGATCATGGTCGAGGCGTTGGAGATGTCGATCCCCCAGGAGACGGTGGGCGGCTTGAGGCCGACGCCCACGAACGACAGCGTCGCCTCCAGCGCGATGTACGTGCCGAGTGCGATGGTGGCGACGACGATGACGGGGGCGACGGCGTTGGGCGCGATGTGCCGCAGCAGCAGCCTCCCGTTGCCGGCGCCCAGGGCGCGGGCGGCCTGGACGTAGTCGTGCTGTTTGGCGCCGACGACCGCGCCGCGCGCGATGCGGGAGACCTGCGGCCAGCCGAGCAGCACGATGAAGCCCACGACCGGCCAGACCGAGCCGCTGGGCACGACGGACAGGAAGACCAGGCCGCCCAGGATGATGGGGATGCCGAAGAAGACGTCGGCCAGCCGGGACAGCAGTGCGTCCCACCAGCCCCCGTAGTACCCGGCGAGCCCGCCGAGCAGGCTGCCCAGCAGGGCGGACCCGGCGGTGGCGCACACCCCGACGGTGATGGAGGCCCGCGCCCCGTAGACCGTACGGGTGTAGACGTCGCACCCTTGCGCGTCGAAGCCGAAGGGGTGGCCGGCCTGCGGCCCGTCCTGCGCCTTGGCCAGGTCGCAGGTGAGCGGGTTGCCGGAGGCGACGAGCGAGGGCCACACGGCGATGAGCACGAGGAAGACGATGACGAGGGCGGAGGCGAGGAAGACGGGGTTGCGCCGCAGGTCGTGCCAGGCGTCGGACCACAGGCTGCGGGCCTTGCCGCCGGCGGCGCCGGGCAGCGGGCCGCGTTCGAGGGTCTCGGCGTCGCTGGTGGCCAGCGACATGGCCCCGCCGCCGCCCGGGGTGATGGTGTTCTTGGCCTCGTGCTGCACCGGCGGGTCGTCGGGCTCAGGCATAGCGGATCCTCGGGTCGAGCACGGCGTACAGGAGGTCGACGACCAGGTTGGCCACCAGGAAGACGATGACGAGGATGGTCACGAAGCCGACGACGGTGGGCGAGTTCTGGCGCAGGATGCCCTGGTAGAGCTGGAAGCCGACGCCGTGGATGTTGAAGATCCGCTCGGTGACGATGGCCCCGCCCATCAGGGCGCCGATGTCGGTGCCGATGAAGGTGACCACGGGGATGAGGGAGTTGCGCAGCAGGTGCCGGGTGACGACCCGGTGCCGGGGCAGGCCCTTGGCGACGGCCGTGCGCAGGTAGTCGGCGCGGGTGTTCTCGGCGATGGAGGTGCGGGTCAGGCGGGTGACGTACGCCAGTGAGGTGAGGGCGAGGACGACGCCGGGCAGCAGCAGTTCGTCCAGCGGGGCCTCGGGGGAGACGGACGGGGAGGCCACGGCCCACTTCACGCCGAAGAGGAACTGCAGCACGTAGCCGCTGACGAAGGTGGGGACGGAGACCACGACCAGGGTCAGCAGCAGGACGGTGGTGTCCGTCCCGCGGCCGCGCCGCAGGCCGCTGAACAGGCCGAGGGTGAGGCCGATGACGATCTCGAAGGCGATGGCGACGAGCGTCAGGCGCACGGTCACGGGGAAGGCGGTGCCCATCAGCTCGGTGACCGGCTGGCCGTTGAAGGCGGTGCCGAAGTCGCCGGTGAGGATCTGCCCCATGTAGTGCACGTACTGCTTCCACAGCGGCTGGTCGAGGTAGAGCTCGGCGCGGATGCGGGCGGCGGTCGCCGGGTCGGGCGCCTTGTCGCCGAACAGGGCGGCGACGGGGTCGCCGAGGGCATAGACGAGGAGGAAGATCAGGAAGGTGCTGCCGATGAACACGGGGATCATCTGCAGCAGCCGCCGGATCACGTACCGTCCCATCAGGGCTCCTCGCGCCGCTTGCTGTTCGGGCTACTTGACGGTGATGCGCTCGTAGACGGGCACGCTGAAGGGGTTGAGCTCGACGTCGGAGACGGCGGTGGAGTAGCCGGCGCTGCCGTTCTGGTACCACAGCGGGATGGCGGGCATCAGGTCGGCGAGGACGTGCTCGGCGGAGCGGAACCGCGCCACCGCCTTGGCCGTGTCGGACTCGGCGTTCGCCTCGTCGACCAGCCGGTCGAAGTCCTGGTTGGAGAACTTGCCGTAGTTGGACGAGGCGCCCGTGTAGTAGAGGGGCTGCAGGAAGTTCTGGGCCAGCGGGTAGTCCATCTGCCAGCCGGAGCGGAACATCCCGGTGATGCGCTGGTCGGTGACCTGGTTGCGGAAGTCGGCGAAGGTGCCGACCGGGTTGACGGTGCACGCCCCGTTGTTGCCGAGGGCGTTGTTGATGCTGTTGCAGACGGCGTCCATCCACACCCGGTGCGAACCGGTGTCGACGTTGGAGGTGATCGTCACCTTGCCGCCCGGCAGCCCGCCGCCCTCCTCGATCAGCTGCTTGGCCTGCCCGGGGTCGTAGGTGCAGGCGTCGCCGCACAGCCCGGCCTGGTAGCCGCCCTTGTCGCCCAGCACCGGCGAGGTCCAGTCGGAGGCAGGGGTGCGCGTCCTGCGGTAGATCTGCTGGGTGATCCGGTCCCGGTCGATGGCCATGGAGATGCCGCGCCGGACCTTCTCCTTGCCGGGCGCGGCCCAGGCGGGGTCGTACATCGGGAAGACGAGCGTCTGGATGATGCCGGCGGGCTGGTTGATGTAGCGGTCGTCGAGGTCGCTCTTGACGTTCTTCAGCTGGTTGCTGGGGATGTCGTCGACGACGTCGAGGTTGCCGGCCTGCAGGTCGGTGTAGGCGGTGTTGCTGTCGGTGTACACGCGCAGCTCGACGCCGGCGTTGCGGGCGCGGTCCTCGCCCGGGTAGCCCTCCCAGCGGCTGAGCCGCATCTGCGAGCCGCGGGTGTAGGAGTCCACCAGGTACGGGCCGTTGCCCACCGGCCGCTTCAGCCAGCGGGCGTGGTCGTCGAAGAACGCCCGCGGCAGCGGGGCGTACGCGGCGTAGCCGAGGGTGTCGGGCCAGGTGGAGAACTTGGTGCGCAGGGCGACGGTGAAGGTGCGCTCGTCCTTGAGCGCCAGCCCGGAGAGCGTCCTCGCGGTGGGGGAGCCGGAGGCCGGGTGCACCTTGTCGTAGCCCTCGACGTCCTGGAAGAAGGAGGCGTTCTTCTGCTTGTTGGTGACGAGGGCGGCGTAGTTCCACGCGTCGACGAAGGATCGTGCCGTGACCTTCTCGCCGTTGCTGAAGCTCCAGCCGTCCTTGACGGTGACGGTGAAGTGCTGCTGATCGGCGCTGTCGATCCTCTCGGCCAGCATGTCCTTGGCCTCGCCCGTCCTCGGGTCGTACTGCTTGAGGCCGCGGAAGATCATGGCGAGCACCTTGCCGCCCTGCACCTCGTTGGTGTTGGCCGGCTCCAGCGGGCTCTGCGGATCGCCCCAGGAGGCCCGTACGACACCGGCGCCGCTCGCGCCCCCGCCGCCACTGCAGCCGCCCGCCGCCGCGGCGATGCCGGCGACGGCGGCCAGGGCCAGTACGGCCCTGGCGCGGGCGGCCCTGGCGCGGGTGCGTGCGCGCATGGAAGTGCCTCCTCGGGGGGACCTCCTCGGGTGGTTTGTCCTCATAACACCTCATGCGATGCCCTGGGACGGTGCGCCGGGGACGGCCGGCAGCAGAAACCGCCCATATGCGGGAGCGGGGCCGAGTGGCAGATCGGTCCATATGTGTGAGTTGTGGCTAGTGTGCTGTTTGTCAGGAATCGCCGGGATCAGCGAGGAAAGGACGACCGACATGCGCGACGACATGGGCGACGAGGTGTGGGGCCGGGTCCGGGAGCAGGTCATGGACGAGGTCATGGACGTGGCCGGGCTCATGGGCGCCACCCCGGCGCCCGCCGTACCGGCCGGACCCGCCGTCCCGGCCGGACGCCGGGCCGACATCGACGACGTGGACGGTGACGACCTGATCGGCGACGACGACATCACCCTCGACACCGCCATGGGAGCCGCCGCGTTCATGGAGCGCATCGTCGTCGGAGCCGGCCTCGGGCCCAACGCCAGCGCCGGCGAACTGCTGCGGACCCGCAGCGAGGCCCTGCGGACCCTGGGCTGAGGCGGCGGCGGGGCGGACGGGAGCGGTGCGCATGGACCCGTACGCGTACGCGTGCGCCGCGGCCCTCGCCGCATGGCTGCTGCTGTCCGCCGCGGCCCAGCTCGGGCCGCTGCTCCCACGACTGAAACAGTGGCACCAGCGCTACGACCCGCTCGGCTTCGTCCCCCGCTACCACTTCTTCGCGCCACGGCCCGGCACGTACGACTACCACCTGCTGGTCCGTACGGGCCCGGACGGAACCCCGTCCTTCGGGCCGTGGCGCGAACTCGCACCACCCCGGCGCCGGCGCTGGTGGCACGTGCTCTGGAACCCCGACCGCCGGCAGCGCAAGCAGCTCTTCGACCTCACCATGCGGCTCTGCCGGGCCGACGCCCGGTGCGAGGACCCGGCGACGCCGCTGTCCATCCCCTACCTGCTGCTGCTCGGCCACGCCGGCGGTGCCGTCGGCGACGACGGGCAGGTGCAGTTCATGATCGCCCGGTCGGCGGGCTACCGCCGGGGCGAACCCCCGCAGGCCGTCTTCGTCTCCCGCCCCCACCGGCTGGGCACCGGATGACCGGCCTGCCCCCGCACACCGCCCTGCGCCTGGTCGAAGCCGTCGCCGCGGCCGGCGTCCTGCTGGGCTCCCTCGAACGACTGGCACGCCCGCGCGAACTCGCCGACACCTCGCTCGCCAGCTGGCCCGTCCTGCGCCTGCGCCACCCGAGGTACGCCTTCGGGCTCACCGGCGCCGCCCTCCACCCCGTCGTCGCCTACCCCGCCGTCCTCTGGCTCGTCGCCGCCCGCGCCGCCGCCGCGGCCTGCCTCCTCGCCCCCGGCGCCGCCGCGCACCGGCCCCTGCACGTGGCCCTGCTGACCGCCGTGGTCACCACCGGCGCCGCCCTCGGCCTGCGCGGCGCCGGCGGCGGCGAGGGCTCCGACCAAGTACTCAGGATCGTCTTCGCCACCCTGCTGCTCGTCGCCCTCCACCCGACGGCGGCGGTCGTGCGGCTGGGCCTGTGGTTCCTGGCCCTGCAGGCGTGCCTGGCCTACTTCGTCTCCGGCATCTACAAGGTCACCTCCCGCCCCTGGCAGGACGGCACCGGCCTGACCGGCATCCTGAGCACCCGCTGCTACGGCCACCGCGGCGTGGCGACCTGGCTGACGGCGCGTCCGGCGACGACCCGATGGCTGTCGCGCGGGCTGAGCACGGCGGAGATGCTCTTCCCCCTGGTCCTGCTCGCCCCCGCCCCCCTGGTCCCCCTCGCCCTGGCGGCGGGCGCCCTCTTCCACCTCGCCTGCGCGGCGGTCATGGGCCTCAACTGCTTCGTCTGGGCCTTCACGGCCCTGTACCCGGCGGTGGCGTGGGCGGCGCTGGGACAGTAGGGCGGGGCCGGAGGCACCTCACGAGCCCCATGCGAATCAGGTTCAATGGACATGCCGTTGATCGAAAAGCAAGGAGAGGGAGCAGCTGTGCCCGAGCGCGGCAGGGTGGAGCCCTCGGATCCTGTGCATCCACTGGTGGTCAAGCGGCACAGGCTGACCTCCGAGTGGTTCTACGAGTTCTGCGCGAAGTACGGCGTCGACTATCCGGACGAGGCGACACCGGAGCAGCAGGAGGAGTACGAGGCGGGTATGGATGCCATCCATGCCCGGATCCGGGAGGAGTACGCGCAGGCGGAGGCCCGGGGCGAGGGGTGGCAAGCAACGGGGCACTGCCGCTGAGCTGTCAGTGGCCGCCGCTAGATTCACCGCATGAGTTCCGGACTGAGCATCTACCTTCTCGACCTGACGAAGACGCGAGCCCTCATCGGCTCGGGCGACGACCAGTTGCTCGACGTCATCCGCGCCGAGTTCGGCGACCACCTGGCCGCCGACGACCGCTACTTCGAGAGCGAGATCGAGCAGGGCGCCCCCACGGCGTACGAAGCCCTGCGCGCCGTGGTGCACGGCGGCCCCTTCAGCGAGGACAAGAACCACGCCTTCCAGTACGCCTACGCGTACAAGCGGCTCTGCGAGCTGACGGGCCACTTCCTCGACAACTCCAACTTCTGCCCCTTCCGCGGCGACTGGCTCTCGGTCGTCGACCAGGGGCTGACGGCACTGGGCATCACCGCGGTCTCGGTTGCCTCCTTCGACCTCGGCTCCCTGCCCGACCCCCTGCCGTGGACGTACACCCCGGGCTACGGCGAATGGACCCCGGAACAGTGCGCCCAGGCGCTGGAACAGTTCGAGGAGACCAAGCGCAAGGGCCACGCCCCGCCGCTGGAGCCGGAGGTGGTGGAGACAGTGATGGACTGCATCGGCTGGATGCGCCACGCGGCGAGCCGCCCCGGCCACGGCATAGCGGGCTTCCGCTCCTGAGCCGAGATCGTCTGGGCCTGCCTCAGAGGTCCCGGAAGACGCCGTCCTCGTCGGCGGCGTCGACGAACTCGTCGAAGTCCATGTTGCTGAGTGACAGATTGTTCTCGATGCTCCAGAGCGCGCCGGGCGTTGGGAAGGCTTCATGAATGCACGCCGTACTGCACGCACTGTCGATCGCCGGATCCATGACCTGGGAGATCACCTGGGCCCTGATCCTGGGCTTCGCCCTGTCCGCCGTCGTCCAGGCCGTGGTCCGCAAGTCCACCATCGTCTCCCTCCTCGGTGACGACCGGCCCCGCACCCTGGCCGTGGCCGCGGGCCTGGGCGCGGCGTCCTCGTCCTGCTCGTACGCCGCGGTCGCGCTGGCCCGGTCGCTGTTCCGCAAGGGCGCGGACTTCACCGCCGCGATGGCCTTCGAGATCGCCTCCACCAACCTCGTCGTCGAGCTCGGCGTGATCCTGGCCCTGCTGATGGGCTGGCAGTTCACCGCCGCCGAGTTCATCGGCGGGCCCGTCATGATCACGGCGCTGGCCGTGCTGTTCCGGCTGTTCCTGCGGGACAGACTGTTGCACCAGGCACGCGAACAGGCAGAACGCGGGCTGACCGGCTCGATGGAGGGCCACGCCGCGATGCACATGTCCGTCCACCGGGACGACTCCTTCGCCCGGCGCCTGTTCTCCCGCGAAGGCGTGACCTCGACCGCGCACGTCTTCGTCATGGAGTGGGCGGCGATCCTGCGCGACCTGGTCATCGGCCTGCTCATCGCCGGTGCCATCGCCGCCTGGGTCCCCGACTCGTTCTGGCGCACCTTCTTCTTCGACGGCCACCCGCTCGCGTCCAAACTGTGGGGCCCGCTCGTCGGCCCGCTGGTGGCGATCGCCTCGTTCGTGTGCTCCATCGGCAACGTGCCACTCGCGGTCGTGCTCTGGAAGGGCGGTATCAGCTTCGGCGGCGTCGTGGCGTTCATCTTCGCCGACCTGCTGATCCTGCCGATCCTCACCATCTACCGGAAGTACTACGGCGCCAGGATGACCTTCTTCCTCCTCGGCACCTTCTACCTCGCGATGGTCATCGCCGGATACGTCGTCGAGTTCGCCTTTGGTGGCCTCGGCCTGATCCCCGACCAGGCCGACGCAAAAATCCCCATGGAAGGCATCAGCTGGAACTACACCACCTGGCTCAACATCGCCTTCCTCACCCTGGCCGCAGCCCTCCTGGTGCGCTTCGTGCGCACCGGCGGACTGTCCATGCTCCGCACGATGGGCGGCCCACCCGACACCGACGACCGCCACCACCACTGACGAGGCGGAGGGCGGTCGGTGCCGTGGCACCGACCGCCCTCCGTCAGTGCGCCGCGCGCAGGTGCACGCCCATGACCGCCGTCATGCGTGCCGCCTTCACCTGATCGCCGGCCTCCAGGGCCTGGTGGCGGCGGTGCTTGATCTTCAGGCATGCCTCGCAGCGCTGCGTGGCTGGCTGACCGCGCCCTTGTCTACTGCGGGCGTTGGCCTCGGCGACCTTGGAGCGGAGCTCGTCCGCCAGGGTCGCCGGGCAGAGCGCGGGCGAGAGCGCCTCCCACTCGCGGCCGGTACCGGGAGCCCGGAGCAGCACCCGCTCGCCGGCGGCCCGCATGACCTCGCCGATGCGGTTGCGCGCGGTGTCCAGGACGAGTGAGCCGACCTCGGGGAGCTCGGTCATCACTTGCCTGCCTGCGCCCGGGAGGCGAGGTCGAAGCCGTGTGCGGTCACCCGCAGGGTGAAGGGGGCTCCTCCTGGGGCCTCTGCCGTGGGGCGCAGGTGCGGCACTGTGAAATGGGGGTGTGGCGGGTGAGCAGAGACCTCGCCCGTTCAAGGCAGCGGAAGATAAACTTTGGCATGTCGGCGCTCCTAGTGCAGCGTTGACCACGCCCCGGGACTGGTCGCAACAGTCGCCGGGGTTTCCTTGTGCTGCAGCATGTCCACCGGCGAGCCATGTCTGCAACATCGTCGCCCAAAGTGCATACGCAGGAGTGAACGCGCAGCTTCACCGGGGGCACTCTGCGGAACACTGTCCCGCAAAGCCGAGCGCTTCAACCGTCAGGGAGGCTCGTTCCAGTGCCTGCTACGCCCACCGTGCACCGCCGGATGCTCGGCGCCGAACTGCGCAAACTTCGCGAGGCTTTGGGGATGACGGCAGACGAGGTGGCCGATCGCCTCGGATGGCATCAAACCAAGGTGAGCCGAGTCGAGAACGGCCGATCGGGCGTGCGTGCCCACGACCTGGAAGCCGTATTCGAGGTCTACCAGGTCACCGAGCCGGCAGTGCGCGCTGCGCTCTCGGGGTTGGCGCACCAGGGAAGGCGGCGGATGTGGTGGACGCCGTACGCGGACGTCATCGCGCCGCGCTACTCGTCCTACATCGCACTGGAGGCGGAGGCGAGCGCCATGCTGAGCTTCCGCGACGCCCTGATCCCGGGGTTGCTGCAGACGCCGGAGTACACCCGCGCCGTCACCCGAGCGCTCCAGTCGGATGCTTCTCCCGACACCGTCGATGCCCTCGTCAACGTGCGACTCGCCCGACAGAACGCTGCCTTCAGGCGTTCCGAGCCCTTGAAATTCCATGCTGTGGCCGATGAGGCCGCCTTGAGGAGGGTGGTGGACAGCCCGCGGACGATGATCGACCAACTCCAGTACCTGCTGGAGGCGTCCGAGGCGAGTCACGTCACCTTGCAGGTTCTCCCCTTCGCCGCCGGTGCGCACGCAGGCTTGATGGGGTCGTTCGTGATCTTGCGGTTTCCCGTCCAGAGCGAGCTGGACGTCGTTTACACCGAGTCGTACACGAGCAACACTCAGCTGGAACGCAAGACCGATCTCGTGACCTACAGCCGCATGTTCGAGGAGATTTGCGCGGCAGCGCTCGATACGGCGATGTCCCGCGATCTCATCGCAGACGTCGTAAGGGATCTCCAATGAGCTGCACGACTCTCCACCGTGTCGACGTGAACGGCGCCGTGTGGCGCAAGAGCTCCCACAGCGGTCACCAAAGCGACTGCTTACAGGTCGCGGACGGCTTCCCGGCCTGGGCGCCCGTCCGCGACAGCAAGTGCCCCGGTGGGCCCTGCCTGGCGTTTCCCCGGCCGGTGTGGGCAGCATTCATAGCGGTTCTGAAGGACAACACGTTGCCGACATCTGGCTGATGCACCACCGGTAGGAGCGTCATGTCGTGGCCGAAGGCAGTCAGGGACCGGATGCAGGGCAGGAGCGGCCAGGACGTCGTCCAGAGCTACCCCTATCGGTCCGCGTGTCCGTCCACCGTGTGGGGCGAGCTCATCGCGGGTGCGCGGGACGAGCTGTTCTTCGGCGGCTACACCTCGTACTTCCTGTGGACGCAAGTGCCCGCGCTACCCGACGTCCTGCGGAGGAAGGCGGCTGCCGGATGTCGGGTGCGCTTCCTGATCGGAGATCCGGACGGGGCCGTCACGCGGCAGCGGGAGGAGATCGAGGGCGTCGCCCTCGCCGTGTCGACGCGCATCCGGATGACGATCGAGCAATTGGCCGGGATGAACGCGGACGAGGGTGTCGAGGCCCGCTTCTCGGCGCCTGCCGATGCCGTCAACCACATCTCCCTGTCCGTCTTCCGCTTCGACGACGACGCTCTCGTGACTCCGCACCTCGCGCGGCAGGTGGGCCACGACTCCCCGCTGCTCCATGTGCGGCGCCGCGGGGAAGGCGGGGGGATGTTCGCGCGATTCGTCGCGCACGTCGAGGAGCTGTGGGCGCGAGGTCACCCCGTGGCCGGCTCGTAGCCTCGGGCCTGTGGTGCCGGCTTACGCGCGGGCGGCGGTGCGCTCCTCGTACGGGCTGTGCATCGTGAGGTAGCGGATCTCCAGGTCGCGTTCCAGGTAGTCCATGCGGCGCTCCCAGAAGTCCTGGAGGTGGGGGAGGGCCAGGTGGGCGTCGAGGTCCTCCTTGGTGCGCCAGGCCTCGTAGAAGACGAAGACGCCCGGCGCGTCGCGGTCCTCGTGGAAGTGGTACTCCAGGCAGCCGGGCTCCTGGCGCGTCGGTTCGACGAAGGAGAGCAGGAGTTCGCGGAGTTCGTCGGCGCGCTCGGGCTTGGGGTGGGCCGTGCCGACGAGGGTGAAGGGCTGGGGCATGGGTCCTCCAAGGCAATAGGTACGGTCGTTTTCGTACCTTGCGGACGCTAGCGGGCCGCGAGGTACGATGCAACTCGTACCTGGGAGGTGATGGTGATGCCCGACGAGGAAGGGCACCCCGAGGTGGCCGAGATGGAGCTGGGCGCGGTCCTGGCGGCGCTCGCCGATCCGCTGCGGCGGCGCGTCGTGCGGGAGCTCGCGGCCGGGCCCGACGGTGAGGCGCGGACCTGCAGTTCCTTCGCGCTGCCCGTCGGCAAGGCGACCGTCACCCATCACTTCCGCGTGCTGCGCGAGGCCGGGCTGGTCCGGCAGGTCGACCGGGGCAACAGTCGGATGGCCACCCTGCGCCGGGCCGACATCGAGCAGCGCTTCCCCGGCCTGCTGGCCCTGCTCGTCGCCGAGGGTCAGTTCCCGCTCTCCAGCGCCGCGCGCCACGCCGGGCTGTCGACGTAGTGGTTGTCGAAGCGCTCGGAGGAGTCCTTGATCTCCTGGGGGCTCGCCTCGCCGCGCAGGACGCGGTTCAGGAGGCGGAAGTAGTCGAAGCGGCCCATGCCGGGCGTGAAGGTGCACAGGACGTCGGCGTCGTGGCCGGGCGCGGCGCGGAAGGCGTGCGTCGTGTGCGGCGGGACGAGGAGGAAGTCGCCCGCGGTCAGCGTGGTGATCTCCTCGCCCAGCAGGACCTGCAGGGCGCCGTCGAGGACGTGGAAGAGCTCGGTCGCGCGGGTGTGGAAGTGGGCCGGGGCGCCCACCGCGCCCTTCGTGAAGCGGGAGCGGTAGGTGGTCACCAGGCCGCCGGTGGTGTCGGAGTCCGCGAGGAGCGTCATGGTGCTGCTCGGGTCGCTGACGGTCTCGGCCTCGGCGGCGCGGACGACGAGGGCGGCGGCGGTGGGGTGCGGGTGCGGGTTCGTGCTGTTCATGACATCGACCTTAGGTAGCCGGAAGGCCCCGTGAAGGGTGCAATTCCGGGGGGTTTTCGTGGGCCACTTGGTCAGCTTCGTGCCGTCGACAGGCCCAGGGCGCGGAAGGTGACGCGCTGGTCGAACCACAGCAGCGTCGTCCCCGTCGCCCCATCACCACGGCCAGCGTCAGGTGGCCCGCCGTCGAGGTGATCCCGGCCCCGGCGAGGCCCAGTACGCCGTGCAGGCCCACGCGCAGGGCGATCAGGCCGGCGGTGATCCAGCGGGTGCGGGAGTTCTTGAGCATGGCCTTGACCAGCTTCGCCCTGCCGCGCAGCACGGTCAGGCCCACGACGAGGTTCACCAGGCCCATGGCCACCAGGACCATCCAGGCGTTCTCCCATGCCGTGCACAGGTCGTACGCCGCGCCCATCGAGCCCTCGAAGGCGAAGAACCACGCCGGGAGGGGCTTGACGGACGACAGGCCGGGAGCAGTCTCGGTGGTCGTGGCGGTCATCTCGGGTCCCCCGGTGTCGTGGCCTGTTCCTTCAGCACCCACGATCCTTCCGGGAAGCCGCCCGGCGCGGCAGATGCGCACGTCACCGGTGGCCCGGGACAAATGTCAGGGCCGCAGCGCCGGGTCGAGGACGACCTCCGTGTCCCGCGCGACCGTCGGCGGCTCCGGGAAGTGGCAGGCGGACAGGTGCCCTTCGGCGCTGCCCGCCGCCCGTACCAGCGGGGGTTCCTCCGTCGCGCACCGGTCCGCGGCCTTCCAGCAGCGGGTGCGGAAGCGGCAGCCGGAGGGCGGGCTCACCGGGGACGGTACGTCGCCGGCCAGGCGGATGCGCTCGCGCACCGTCCCCTCGGGCGAGGTGTCGGCGGCATCCAGCGGTTCCGGCACCGCCGACAGCAGGGCGTGGGTGTACGGGTGGCGGGGGTGGCGGTAGATGTCGTCCCGGCCGCCCACCTCCACGATCTTGCCGAGGTACATCACGGCGACGCGCTGCGAGAAGTGCCGTACGACGGCGAGGTCGTGGGCGATGAAGACGAAGGCGATGCCGAGCTCCCCCTGCAGGGTGCGCAGGAGGTTGACGACCTGGGCCTGGATGGAGACGTCCAGGGCGGAGACCGGTTCGTCCGCCACGATCACCTTCGGCTCCAGGGCCAGGGCGCGCGCGATGCCGATGCGCTGGCGCTGGCCGCCGGAGAACTCGTGCGGGAAGCGGTTGTAGTGCTCGGGGTTGAGACCGACCACCTCCAACAGCTCCCGGACGCGGGCCTCCCGCCCGCCGCGCGGCGCAATGCCGTTGATCTCCATCGGGCCGGCGACGATGCGGCCCACGGTCTGCCGCGGATTGAGGGACGCGTACGGATCCTGGAAGATCATCTGGATCTCGGAGCGGATCGGAGCCAGCTCCTTGCGGCCGGCGTGCGTGATGTCCTCGCCGCGGTAGCGGATCCGGCCGGCCGTCGGCTCCAGCAGGCGCGTCAGCAGCCGGCCGGTCGTCGACTTCCCGCAGCCCGACTCGCCGACCAGGCCGAAGCTCTCCCCGGACCGGACGGCGAGGTCGATGCCGTCGACCGCCTGGACCGCGCCGATCCTGCGCTTGAAGGGAAAGCCGGCCATGAGGGGGAAGTGCTTGGTCAGGCCGTCGGCGACGAGGATGTCGTCGGTCATGTGCGGCTCCCCTGCAGGTGGCAGGCCGCGCCGTGGCCCGTGCCGGGCGGCAGTTCCGGACGTTCGCTGCGGCAGCGGTCGCCGCCCACCTCGGCCGTGTACGCGCACCGCGGATGGAACGGGCAACCGGGCGGAGGGGCCAGCAGGCTCGGCGGGGTGCCGGGAATGGGGGTCAGCGGCCGGTCGACGTCCGAGGTCAGCCGCGGCATCGAGCCCAGCAGGCCCCAGGTGTAGGGGTGTTGTGGATCGCGCAGCACCTCGCGGACGGTGCCGCGCTCGACGGCCCGGCCCGCGTACATCACCAGCACCTCGTCGACGGTGTGGGACACCACGCCCAGGTCGTGCGTGATCAGGACGATCGCCGAACCCGTCTGTTGCTGCAGGTCCTTCAGCAGATCCAGGATCTGCGCCTGCACGGTGACGTCCAGGGCCGTCGTCGGCTCGTCGGCGATCAGCAGCTCCGGATCGCAGACCAGGGCCATCGCGATCATCGCGCGCTGCCGCATGCCGCCGGAGAACTGGTGCGGATAGTCGTCCACGCGCAGGGCCGGATTCGGGATGCCCACGCGGTGCAGCATCTCGATCGCCCGCAGGCGGGCGTCACGGCGCGAGACACCGGTGTGCTTGCGGAACGGCTCCGCGATCTGGCGGCCGACGGAGTAGTACGGGGAGAGGGCGGTCAGCGAGTCCTGGAAGATCATCGCCATCTTGTTGCCGCGCAGCTTTTCGAGGACGGACTCGGGGGCGGCGGTGATGTCCTCGCCGTCGAGAAGGATCTCGCCGCGGGTCGTCGTCGTACGGGGATCGTGCAGTCCGAGCACGGCGAGACTGGTCACGGACTTGCCGGAGCCGGACTCGCCGACGATGCCGAGGGTGCGGCCGCGGGGGAGGGAGAAGGAGAGGCCGTCGACGGCCTTGACGGTGCCGTCTTCGGTGGCGAAGTGGACGTGGAGGTCGCGGAGGGAGAGGAAGGGGGTGGTCATGCAAGCCTCACCCTCGGGTCGATGGCCGCGTAGGCCGCGTCCACGGCGATGTTGGCGATCACGATGGCCGTGCAGCCCACCAGCATCACCGCCATCAGCGTCGGCAGGTCCGTCTCGCTGACGGAGGAGACCGCGAGGCGGCCCAGGCCGTGGAGGCTGAAGGTGGTTTCCGTGATGATGGCGCCGCCGAAGAGGGAACCGAGGTCGATGCCGAAGATGGTGACGATGGGGGCGAGGGCGCCGCGCCAGGCGTAGCGGAAGAAGACGGTGCGGCGGGAGAGGCCCTTGGCGCGGGCGGTGCGGACGTGGTCCTCGGCGAGCTGCTCGATCATCTGGGAGCGGGTCATGCGGCTGTAGTTGGCGATGAAGATGATGGAGAGCACCAGCCAGGGGATGAGCATGCCGGTGAACCACTTCACCGGGTCCTCGGTGATGGGGTGGTAGGCGGGGTTGTCCATCCAGTGCAGCCCGCTGACGAGGACGGCGAGGGCGATGACGCCGACGAAGTAGATCTGCAGGGCGTTGCCGAGGAGCGACAGGGAGCTGAAGAACTTGTCGATCCACGTGCCCCGGAAGGCCGCGGCGAGCATGCCGATGCCGACGCCGACGGTGAGGAAGACGACGGCACCGCCGAGGGTGATGGACAGCGTGGTCGGGAAGCGGTCGACGATGGTGTCCCAGACCGGTTGCTGGTTGGAGAAGGAGTAGCCGAAGCAGGGGGCCGGGCAGTGGCCGACGGAGAAGTCGCGGCCGGTGAAGATGCCGGCCATGTAGTGCCAGTACTGCACGGGCACCGGCTGGTCGAGGCCCAGGTTCTTGTTGATGACGGCCAGCGCGTCGGGGGTGCAGTTCTTGCCGCAGGACATCAGGGCGGGCTCGGAGGGCAGCGCGAAGAAGAGGAAGAAGGTGATGGCGCTGATGAGCACGGTGATGACGGCGGCCCCCAGGATGCGGCGGGCCAGGAATCTCAGCACGGTCCGGTCCCCCTGCCCGCCGACTACTTCACGAAGACCGCGGTCGGGTCCACGGTTCCGTACACCGGGTGGTACTTCACGCCGCCCAGGTTCGAGCCCCACAGGGAGAACTGCCGGTTGTAGAAGGTGGGCACGCCGGCGACGTCCTCGGTGAGGATGCGGTCGGCGAGCTTCTGCCACTCGGGTGCGGCCTGCTTCACGTCCGGGATGGCGGAGATGCGGTCGTCCTCGGCGTTGACCTTGGGGTTGTCGAGGTGGACGTAGTTCTGCGAACCGTCGGCGATCTGCCGGCCGTCGAAGAGCGGCGGTACGACGGTGGAGCTGATGGGCCAGTCGGCGCCCCACGAGTAGCGGTAGATGTCGAACTTGTTCTTCACCTCGGCGATGGCCGTGCGCCAGATGTTCGCGTCCACCTCCTTCTTCTCCACCTTGAAGCCGGCCCGCTCCAGGGCCTGGGTGACCACGACGGAGACCTTCTGCTGCACGTCGGTGTTGGCGTAGGCGTAGACGATCTCCTGGCCGAGCTTGCCGGCCTCCTTCAGCAGTTCCTTGGCCTTCTCGGGGTCGCCGGCGGGCTTGGCCTTCTTGCCGAAGGGGTCGGTGGGCTGGTAGCCGTCCATGGCGGGGGAGAGGTAGTTGGTGGCGACGACGCCGGCCGTGGAGCCGCCGTTCTGCTGCAGGATCTGGCCGTTGGGCATGGCGTACGCGAGCGCCTTGCGGACGCGGACGTCGGTGAGGCGGCTGGTGTTGAAGGCCATGTAGTCGACGTAGGGCTGGATCTCCAGCAGGCGCCGGGCCTTGGTGTCGGCCTGGGCGAGGACCTTCTCGGTCATCTCCGGTGCCACGGCGTTGGTGAAGGACAGCGCGTTCTTGTCGCCGCCCTGGTCGGCGAGGAAGCGGCGGGTGGAGTCCGCGTACTGGTGGCCGAAGCTGATCTCGAACCGGTCGGCGTACTGGTGGCGCACCGGATCCGTCTTCGGGTCCCAGTTCTCGTTGCGGACGAGGGTGAGCGACTTGCCCACCTTGTAGTCGCCGACCTTGTACGGGCCGCTGGAGAAGGGCGCGTTGTCGTACTTCTGCTTGGTGTCCTTCGCCGCCTTCACCGGCCCCATGTTGGGCATCGCGGTGGCGTACGGGGTGTCCGCGTGCGGCCGGCGGAAGTGGAAGACGACGGTCTTGTCGTCGGGGGTGTCCAGCACCGACGCCGGCAGGTGCTGCCCGTTGTAGGGGCCGTCGGGCAGCGCCTTGCGGAAGTCGTTGGCCTCGCCGGAGAGCCACTGCGGGATGTACAGGGGGCCGTCGGTCTCGAAGGAGGCGTACAGGCGCTCGATGCCCCAGCGGACGTCCTGCGAGGTGATCGGCGAGCCGTCCTCGAACTTCAGCCCGTCCTTGAGGGTGAACCGCCACGTCTTCCCGCCGTCGGACGCCGTGCCCGCGTCGGTGGCCAGATCCCCGACGATCTTCACCCGGCCCTTGTCGTCGATCTTGTACGAGGTGAGGGTGCGGTTGTAGAGCATCTGGTTGGTCAGGGTGTCCGCGTAATAGATCTGACCGGGATCCAAGTGGTTGAAGGCGTCCCGCTGCAGAACGGCGACCGTCCCGCCCTTCTTCGCCCCCGGCACCTCGGGCGCGGGGCCCGTGGAGTCGGCCCTGGTGCCGATCGAGTAGTTGCCCGAGACCGTCTTGTCCTCGCCCGCCTGCTGACTCTCGCCGCCCTGCCCGCCGCCACCTCCTCCTCCGCTGCTGCACGCGGTGAGCACCAGGGCACCCGTGGCAAGAAAGGCGGCGAGGCGCGCTCTCGGCGGAGCCGGACGGTGGCACGGTCGCATGGGCGTCATGGTCGAAGCACCTGCCTGTCGGTCGTCATCGTCTCGTCCTGGGGTCGAAGGCGTCCCGCACCGAGTCCCCGAGCAGGTTGAAGGCGACGACGAACACGATCATCGCCAGCCCGGGGAAGAAGATGTAGGTGATGTCGCTCTCGTAGTAGCGGGCGCCGTTGGCGAACATGCGGCCCCAGTCCGGGGTGGGCTCCAGGATCCCGACACCGATGAACGACAGGCCAGCCTCTACGGTCACCATCGAAGGCAGCATCAGCGTCGTCTGGACGAGGATCGGCGTCCACAGGTTGGGCAGCAGCTCCCGGGAGATGATCCGCCACGGCGAGGCACCGGTCACGCGCGCCGCCTCGACGAACTCCCGCTCCCGCAGGCTGAGCACCTGCCCGCGCAACAACCGCGCCAGCCCCATCCAGCCCAGCACCCACAACACGAGGATCAGGGTGACCACGCGGAGGGAGGTCGGCGTCTCCTTCTCCGGGCTGACGAAGAGCGAGTACACGACCGGGGTGAAGGCGATGAACGACAGCTGCGCCGGGAAGGCGAGCAGCAGATCGATGAAACGGCCCAGGAAGTAGTCCGTCCGACCGCCCGCGTAGCCGGCGGTCACCCCGACGAGGACGCCCGTCAGGACGCAGAGCACCGTCGCGGCGGTCGCGATCAGGAGGGAGGTGCGGATGCCGTACGCGAGCTGGGTGAGCACGTCGCGGCCCAGCGTCGGCTCGATGCCGAACCAGAAGTCGGACGAGATGCCGCCGTTGGGGCGGACGGGGTAGCCGTACTGGTTGAGGAGGCCGGGGTCGTTCAGGCCGTAGGTGGTGGTGGGGTCCTTGCCGTACAGGGCGGAGATCAGGGGCGCGGCGAGGGCGACGAGGAAGAAGAAGGCGACGACGTAGGCGGAGACCACGCCGGAGCGGTCGCGTGTGAAGCGGCGCCACATGAGTTGGCCGGGTGAGCGGCCGACGAGCGCGTTGTCCATCGCCAAGTCCCCCGCGGATGGGTGTTGTTGCTGCGGACTGTGGCAACGGATGAACGGTGCAGTCAAGGGGGCGGGGGCAGGGGGCCCGGCCCCCTGCCCCCTGCGATTACTTCGCGGCCGGCGGCAGCGAACGCCGCAGGAAGTCGACCTGCAACAGCAGCAAGTTCTCCGCCACCTGTTCCTGCGGGGTCATGTGGGTGACGCCGGACAGGGGGAGGACCTCGTGGGGGTGGCCCGCGGCCAGGAGGGCCGAGGACAGGCGCAGCGTGTGGGCCGCCACCACGTTGTCGTCGGCCAGGCCGTGGATGATCATCAGCGGCCGGGCGGGGGCGACGGGGGCCGACAGGCCCTCGTCCGTGACGAGGGAGTTGCGGGCGTAGACCTCCGGGCGCTCCTGCGGCAGCCCCAGGTAGCGCTCGGTGTAGTGCGTGTCGTACAGCCGCCAGTCGGTGACCGGCGCCCCGGCCACCGCCGCGTGGAAGACGTCGGGGCGGCGCAGGACGGCGAGGGCCGCGAGGTAGCCGCCGTAGGACCAGCCGCGGATGCCGACCCGGCCGAGGTCGAGCGGGTAGCGCCCGGCCAGTGCCTGCAGGGCCTCGACCTGGTCGTCGAGGGTGGCGCCGGCGAAGTCCTCGTGGATCGACTTCTCCCACTCCGGCGAGGTGTGCGGGGTGCCGCGGCCGTCGGCGACGATCACCGCGAAGCCCTGGTCGGCGAACCACTGGGAGGTCAGGTGCGTGTTGTGCGCGGCGACCACGCGCGGGCCGTGGGGGCCGCCGTAGGGGTCCATGAGCACCGGCAGCGGGCCGTCGCCGTCGCGGTAACCGGACGGCAGGAGCACGGCCGCGGGGATGCGGCGGGCGCCGGCGCGGGTCAGGTGCGGCCGGGCGGTCAGGACGGGGGTCTCGGCGTGGGAGACGACGGTGGCGATCTGCTTGCCGTCGCGCAGCACCCGCACCGCGGAGCCCGGCTCGCCCAGGGAGGCGGAGACCAGGACGGTGACGGCCCCGCTGCGGACGGCGGAGTTGCGGCCGCCGTCCGTGAGCCGCTCCAGGAGGCCGTCGGCGACGCGGTAGACGTGGGACTCGCCGGTCGCGCTGTCGTCCTCACCGGCCGCGGGGCCGGCGGAGGCGGCGACGAGCACGTCCTCGTCCGTGATGTCGAGGACGGCCTGGACGTGCAGCTCGGGCCCGGTCAGGGCCCGGTCGCCGACGAGCAGGACGCGGGCGCCGTCGCGGTCGGCGATGCGCACGAGTCGTCCGTCCGGTGTCCATGCGGGCACACCATCGAACAGTTCAAGCCACTTCGGATCCTCTTCCGTCAGCAGTACATCTGTGGCACCAGTGGCCGGATCCACGGTGAGGTAAGCCTGCGCGCGCTGGTCGCGGGCCTGTACGAGCAGCAGCGGGCGGCCGCCGTCCGACCAGTGGACGCGCGCGAGGTAGGGGTAGCGCTCGCGGTCCCACACGACGTCGGTGCGCGAGCCGTCCAGGCGCAGCACGGCCAGCGACACCGTCGCGTTGGGCGTGCCGGCCGCCGGGTAGGCCACCTCGGCGGGGGCGCTGCCGGGGTTCGCGGGGTCGGCGATCCACCAGCGCTCGACGGGCGCGTCGTCCGCGCGGGCCGCCAGCAGCGCGCTGCTGTCCGGCGCCCACCAGAAGCCGCGCATCCGGCTCATCTCCTCCGCGGCGATGAACTCCGCCAGCCCCCAGGTGACCGTCGCCGCCTCCGGCTCGGCCAGCGCCCGGTCGGCGCCGCCCTCGGCGTCCACCACCCGCAGGGCGCCGCCCGCCACGTACGCCACGTGGCGGCCGTCGGGGGAGGGGCGCGGGTCGATGACCGGGCCCGGAACGGGCAGTTCGCGGGCCGTGCCGCTGCGCAGCTCGGCCACGAACAGGCGGCCGGACAGCGCGAAGGCCGCCAACTCCGCCGTGTCGTCCGTCGCGTACCCCACGACGCCCGCCGAGCCCTCGCGGACGCGCTCGCGGCGGGCCCGCTCCTCGGCCGAGAGCTCCTCCTCGGAGCCGCCCAGGAGCACCTGCGGGTCGGCGGCCGGGTACTCCCGGCCCTCGTCCAGGTCGAGCACCCACAGGACGTTGGCCCGGTCGGTGCCCGCGCGCGAGCGCAGGAACGCGACACGCGCGCCGTCCGGCGAGACGGTGAAGGCCCGCGGCGCGCCCAGGGAGAACCGCTGGGTGCGGGCGTACTGACGGGGGAAGGAGGCCGGTTCGCGGTGCTGTGCGGTCATGCGCGCGAGCCTACGTCCCCTACCATCCGGTTCACCCAGGTCGGCGAGAACTCGCCGTGCGCCCCGTGTTTGCTCCCGTGCTCCGAGTCATGCGCACACACGGAAAGTTATGATCGCTCGCGCATAGTGGGCACGGTTGTGGGGTGTCCGGGTGCCCCCGGGCATTCGTATGTCTTTTGCCGTGCCGCCCGCGTAGTTCGCTGTGTGCTGTTCGCTGTTCCGCTGTACTCGTCTGTGCTCGTGCGTATTCGTTGCTGAACCGTCCCGACCGCGCGTCCCTGGAGGTGAGCCGCTGTGGCGCTCTCGATTTCGGCGGTGGTGCTGCTGGCGATCATCGTCTTCCTGCTCGTCCGGAAGTCCGGACTGAAGCTGGGGCACGCGGTCGTCTGCATGCTGCTGGGCTTCTATCTCGCAAGCTCCTCGATGGGCCCGACCATCCACCAGCTCACGTCGAGCGTGACGGCGATGGTCAGCAACATCAAGTTCTGACGGGCGGCCCCGGCGGTCGGGCCCCGGTCCGTACGACTCGTAGGCTGGTCCCATGACGGATCTTCCCGGCCGCCGGCTGCTCCTGGTGCACGCGCACCCGGACGACGAGTCGATCAACAACGGCGCGACCATGGCCATGTACGCCGCCGAGGGTGCCCACGTCACGCTCGTCACGTGCACGCTCGGCGAGGAGGGCGAGGTCATCCCGCCCGAACTGGCACATCTCACCGCGGACCGGGACGACACCCTCGGCACCCACCGCGCCCAGGAACTCGCGGCCGCGATGCGGGAGCTGGGCGTCACCGACCACCGCCTCCTCGGCGGCCCCGGCCACTACCGCGACTCCGGTATGACCGGCGCGCCCCAGAACGACGACCCGCGCAGCTTCTGGCAGGCCGACACCGACGAGGCGGCCACATCCCTCGTAGAGGTGATCCGCCAGGTACGCCCCCAGGTCCTCGTCACCTACGACGCCGACGGCGGCTACGGCCACCCCGACCACATCAAGGCCAACCGGGTGGCCATGCGCGCCGCCGAACTCGCCGCCGAACCGGTCTTCCGGCGCGACCTCGGCGACCCCCACGAGATCGCCAAGATCTACTGGAACTGCGTACCGGCCTCCGCCGTCGACGCCGGCTTCGCGCGGCTGCGCGCGCAGGCGGACGAGCACCCGGCCTTCACCGGCATCGCCGCGCCCACGGACGTCCCCGGCGTCGTGCCCGACGACGAGGTCACCGCCGTGCTCGACACGGCCCCCCACGGCGACCGCAAGGCCGCCGCCATGCGCGCGCACGCCACCCAGGTCGTCGTCGACGGCGACTTCTTCGCCCTCTCCAACGGCCTCGGACAACCGCTCTTCACCACCGAGTACTACCGCCTCGTCCACGGCACGCCCGGCGGGCCGCTGCCCGAGAACGACCTCTTCGCGGGAGTGACGCAGTGAACGACGGCCTGATCCGCCTGCCCGGCCCCGGACGCCTCGCCGCCTACCTCGGCCTCGCCGTCCTCGGCTTCGCCGTCGGCGTCGCCGGGGCCCTCGTCCAAGGCGGCTGGTTCCCCGCCGGATTGCTGCTGGCCCTGGCCGCCACCGGCGCCGTGTGCTGGGGCGCCGTCCTCCTCTCCGGCGCCCGCGGCGGCGGCTACGCCGCCGGCCTCGGCTGGCTCGCCGCCGTCCTGGTGCTCGCCGCCAACAGACCCGAGGGCGACTTCCTCTTCGGAGCCGGCATCGGCTCCTGGGGGTACCTGATCGGCGGAATGACCGTCGCTGTGATCTGTGCCACGGTTCCGAAGGCGGCGCAACCGGACGGGCCTTCGGCCCGACTTGGCAAGTGACGTGACGATTTCTCCCCGACCGCCGTCCGGCCGGTCGGGGGAGTCCGCCAACGGACGTCAATGACCGGCACGCGGTGCCCAGTATGGTGGTGCGCGCCGCCGAGCCTCCCCTGGCCTCCGGCAAATGGGCGACCCCGAGCGAGGTCAACGAGGGCGGCAAAGAGTAACCGGGAGATCCTGCTTTGAGCCGTGCATCTGACAGTTCGTCCTCCGGGCCCAAGGGCCGCGGTGGCGCCTCGTACCCCTCGGGCACCCAGCCGTACGGGACGCCGACCGGGGAGGAAGCGGCCGCCGCTGGCGCCGCACCCGCATCGCCGGCTTCGGCGCCCGACCGGGGCGAACCGAAGACCGAGACCACCATGACGACGCGGATCCGCATCAACATCCCGGGCTCACGGCCCATCCCCCCCGTGGTCATGCGCACGCCCGTCGGCGAGCAGGGGGCCACCGCCGACCCGGCCGCGGCGTCCGCGTCCGCGCCCGCCCCGGCGCCCGGTGGCGGCGAGCCGCCGCGCAGCAAGGCGGGACTGCCGACGCGGCCCAAGCCGACGAAGAAGACGCCTGCCGCCGCGGCCGGCGCCGCGGCCGCGGCCGCCGCCGACGGGACGCCCGCTGCCGGTGCCGGTGGTGCGGGCGGTGCCGGTGGTGAGAAGACCAGCGACTGGTTCGCCCCGCGCAAGTCGTCGGGCGCCACGTCCGCGCCGCGCCGCCAGCCCCCGCTGCCGCGCCGCGACTCCGCGGGGCGCCCGCCCCAGGGCGGTACGCCCGCGGGTGCGGATGCTGGTTGGCAGGGTGACGTGCCGTCGACCGGCACGCCCGCCTGGACGGACACGGCGCAGGGTCAGCCTCAGAGCCAGGGCCAGGGCCAGGCCGGTGCTGCGAAGAGGCAGCCTGCGGGCCGCAAGGCCCGTGGCGCGGCCCCCCAGGGCGCCCCGGCGGCTGACGCCGCGTCGAGGGGTACGGACGCCTGGGCGAACGGCGCCGCGCCGTGGCCGGGTGACACCGCGTCGACCGGCACGGGTGCCGGCGCCGGCAGCGGTACGGACGCCTGGGCGAACGCCCAAAGCCAGGGCCAGGGACAGGGCCAGGCCGGGGGCGGTAACGCCTGGGCCGGTGGCGCTGCCGCCGCGGGCAGCGGTGCGGACGCGTGGGCCAACGGCCAGGGCCAGGGTCCGGGCCAGGGCCAGGCCGGTGCCGGGAAGAAGCAGCCTGCGGGCCGCAAGGCCCGCGGCGCGGCCGCGCCGGGCGCCGCTCCTGCCCCCGGTGCGGGTGCCGGTGCCGGCGCTTGGGCCGGCGGCCAGGGTCCGGTCGGTACCGGTTCCGCGGCCGGTATGGGCAGCGGTGCCGACGCGTGGGCGAACGGCCAGGCGCAGGCCGGCGGTCCGGTCGGGGCTGCGGCCGGCAGCGGCACGGGCCAGGGTCCGGCCGGTGTGGGCAGCGGCGCGGATGCGTGGGCGAACAACGGCCAGGCGCAGGCCGGTGGTCCGGCCGGTGTCGGCAGTGGTGCCGACGCGTGGGCCAATGGCCAGGCGCCCACCGGCGGTCCCGCCGGGTGGGCCGGTGACCCCGCGCAGGGTGGCGGGCAGAAGTCCAACCGTGGCAAGGGGTGGGTGCGCGACACCGCGCAGCAGCCCCAGACCCCGCCCCAGAGCCGGCCCCCGGCCCAGCCGCAGGCCTCGGCGGCGCCGGGTGCCCAGACCACGCAGCAGTTCCCCGCCCCCAGCATCGGTGGGGTGCCCGCCGGTGGGGCCGCGTTCACGGCCGGGCGTACGGACACGCCGCGTGAGGGCGTGCCCGCCGTGCAGCCGCAGGCACAGGCACAGGCACAGGCACAGGCGCAGGCCAAGCCCAAGGGCAAGAAGAAGGGTGGCGGGCAGAAGCCCGCCGGTGCCACGGCTCCGGCGCCCGTGCCGAACCCCGCCGGCGAGACGCTGGTCAGCGGCGTGCCGCCGGTGCCGCCGGCGGGTGGTCAGGGCGGCAGGCCCGTGGACGGCGGTGCGCCGCGTGTCGCCGTGCCCAAGCCCAAGGGCGCGCCCAAGGGTGCCGTACCGGCTCCCGCTCCGGCCAAGCCGGCTGCCGGCAAGGCCGCGGCGAAGGCGAAGCCGGCGCCCAAGAAGAAGGGCCGTTCGAAGCTCGTGCTCCTCGGCGGTGGCCTCGTGGGCCTGGTCGCCGTGGCGTACGGTGCGGGGCTGCTGCTCGACCACGCGGACGTGCCCAACGGCACGACCGTGCTGGGCGTCGACATCGGCGGCAAGTCCAAGGACGAGGCCGTCAAGAAGCTGGACGCGGCACTGGGCGGCCGGGCGTCCGCGCCGCTGAAGGTGTCGATCGGCGGGAAGTCGGCCGAGCTCAAGCCGTCGGTGGCGGGTCTGGCCATCGACACGCAGGAGACCGTGCGCGCGGCGGCCGGCCGGGACTACAACCCGGTCACCGTCCTCGGTTCGCTGGTCGGCAGCACGCACGCCGCCGAGCCGGCCGTGACCGTGGACGAGGAGAAGGTCGCGGCGGCGCTGAAGACGCTGGCCGGCGAGACGGGCGCGGCGAAGGACGGCACGATCAAGTTCGAGCCGGGCAAGGCGGTGGCCGTCTACGGCCAGCCGTACCAGGGCCTGGACGTGGACCAGTCGGTGCAGGCCGTCGCCAAGGCGTACCGCGACCGGGCGGCGAGCGGGCAGGACCGGCCGGTGACGCTGACCACCTCGGCCCAGCAGCCGAAGGTCAGCAATGCCGAGGTGGACCGGATGATGAAGGAGTTCGCGGTGCCCGCGATGTCCGGCCTCGTCACGGTGCAGACGGACCCCGCGCACAGCATCCAGTTCGGCCCGGAGCGCTCCCTGCCGAAGATCCTCTCGGTCAAGGAGGTCGGCGGCAAGCTCGTCGAGAACTACGACCTCGAAGCGCTCAAGGAGCTGTACGGCACCAAGTTCAACGGTGTGCTCATCCAGCGCGGCGACGGCACCAAGAAGCCCGTCACCCCGCAGGACGTCGCCGGTGCCCTCGGCAAGGCGCTGCGCGCCAAGGGCGCGGCCCGCGTGGGGGTCATCCCGCTCAGCTGACGCCCGGGGCACGTGCACCGGCCCCCGTCGCCCCCTCGGCGACGGGGGCCGATCGTTTTCGGCCGTTCCCGGCAGGGTCACGGGAGCACCCATGACATCTGTCATGCCTGCCTGACGACGGCTGACACTGCCCGAAGCCGTGTTCGGCTTGGGATGATTCTTGCCATGACCACTACTGCAGGCACGTACACGGGGGAAGGGCGCCGCACGGGCGCTCCCGTGGTCAGCTTTTCGAACGTGAGCAAGAGCTACGGCACCGTGCGCGCCGTCGCCGACCTGAACCTCGACCTCTACCCGGGTGAGACCGTCGCCCTGCTCGGCCCCAACGGCGCCGGCAAGTCCTCGACGCTCGACCTGCTGCTGGGGCTGCGCAACCCCGACGCGGGCCGGGTGGAGGTCTTCGGCACCACGCCCGGGCAGGCCATCGCCCAGGGCCGGGTCGGCGCGATGCTGCAGTCCGGTGGCCTGATGGAGGAGGTCAAGGTCCGTGAGCTGGTCAAGCTCGCCTGCGACCTGCACCCCAAGGCCTTCCCCGTGGAGCAGGTGCTCGAAGCGGCCGACCTGACCTCCATAGCCGACCGTATGGTCAACAAGCTCTCCGGCGGCCAGGAGCAGCGCGTGCGCTTCGCGATGGCGACGGCCGGCGCCAACGATCTGATCATCCTGGACGAGCCGACCACGGGCATGGACGTGTCGGCCCGCCAGGCGTTCTGGAGCGTCATGCGCGAGCAGACGCGCCAGGGGCGTACGGTCCTGTTCGCCACGCACTACCTCGAAGAGGCCGACGCGATCGCCGACCGCGTGGTCGTGCTGCGCCAGGGCCGCGTCCTCGCGGACGGCTCCGCCGCCGAGATCAAGGCGCGGGCCGGCGGCCGGCGGATCGTCTTCGACCTGGACCAGCCGATCGGCGAGGGCGCGCTGCGCGAGCTGCCGTTCGTCAGCTCCCTGGAGGTGAACGGGCGCACCGTGCGCATCCAGTCCCAGGACGCCGACGCCACCGTCCACGCCCTGTACGGGCTCGGTCTCTACCCGCGCAACCTCGAGGTCGCGGGCCTCGGCCTGGAGCAGGCCTTCCTCGCCATCAACGACGCCGCGACCGCCGAGGAGGCGGCCCGATGAAGACTCTCATCAAGCTCGAAATCACGCGCACCCTGCGCAACAAGAAGTTCATGTTCTTCTCCGTGCTCTACCCGGCGCTGCTCTTCGTGATCATCGCCGGTGGTGCCAGCGAGAAGGAGCTCGTCAAGGGCACGGACCTCACCCTGCCGCTGCTGATGATGGTCTCCATGGCCTCCTTCGGCGCCATCACCGCCGTCCTGGTGGGCGCCAGCGAGCGCATCGCCAAGGAGCGCGAGAAGGGCTGGGTGCGCCAGCTGCGCCTGACCGCCCTGCCGGGCCGCGGCTACGTGGGCGCCAAGGTCGCCTCCGCCGCCGTGGTCTCCCTGCCCTCCATCCTGGTCGTCTTCGCCGTCGCCGCGGCCGTCAAGCACGTCCGGCTCGACGCCTGGCAGTGGGGCGCCCTGACGGGCTGCATCTGGGCCGGCAGCATCGTCTTCGCCGCGCTCGGCGTGGCCCTGGGCTACCTCGTCACCGGTGACGCCGTCCGCCCCGTGACGTTCATCGTCTACTTCCTCCTGTCGATCCTGGGCGGCCTGTGGATGCCCACCGCGACCTTCCCGGACTGGCTGCAGAGCATCGCCAAGTGGATGCCCACCCACGCGTACGCCGCGCTGGGCCAGGCCATCGAGGTCGGCGACGCCCCGCACCTGAAGGACGTCTCGCTGCTGGCGGTGTACCTGGTGCTGTTCGCCGGCGCGGCCGCGATGCTGTACCGCAAGGACACCCACAAGTCCTGACGGGCAAGGGCGAGCGAGGAGAGAAGGCCGTGGCCGCAGCCGAACGGCTCCGCAACGGATGGCGGATCCTGATGGAGACGCAGGACGTCCCGTCCTACGACAACGCCATCGGGCAGGCACCGGAGAACCGGCGCCAGATGGTGATCAAGCTGATATGGATCGCCATCTGGTTCGCCTACCTCGCCGGCCCCGCGGAGGACGTGCTCGGCCACCACCACGGCACCGCCGGCACGGCCGTCGGCGCCGTGGGCCTGCTGGCCTTCGTCGGCGCCTACCTCGCCCTGGTCTTCCGGCACATGGGCCGGGCCCTGCGGCGGCCCCTGGTCCTGTCCTGGCTCTGCGTTCTGCTCGCGCTCGCCATGGCGCTCTCGCTGACGCTGGGCACCCGGTGGCTGGTGCTCTTCGTCTTCACGAGCATCGCCTGCGGGGCCGTCCTGCCCGCAAAGCTCGCCCGCTGCGCGATTCCACTGGTCACGGGGGTACTGGTGGCCGTCGCAGTGGGCGCACCCCCCGCCGAGGGAGCGTCGGGAACCTGGGGCGAACTCGTCGTCGCCCTGCTCTTCCCGGCGCTCCTCGGCGGCTTCGCCATGGTCGGCGTGCGCCAGATGGCCCTGACCACCCGCGCCCTGCGCGAGGCCCGGGCCACCGTCGCCCACCTGGCCGCCAACGAGGAACGCCTGCGGCTCGCCCGCGATCTGCACGACCTCCTCGGCCACTCCCTCTCCCTCATCACCCTCAAGAGCGAACTGGCCGGGCGCATGCTGCCCGAGAAGCCCGAGGCCGCCGCCCAGCAGGTCGCCGACATCGAACGCGTCAGCCGGCAGGCCCTGGTCGACGTCCGGGAGGCGGTGAGCGGCTTTCGCCGCCCCACCCTCGACGCCGAACTCGCCGGCGCCCGCACCGCCCTCGCCGCCGCCGGCATCGCCGCCGACCTCACGCGCGCCCCCGGCAGCGGCCACCCCGACCTGCCGCCCGACGCCGAAGGCGCACTGGCCTGGGCCCTGCGCGAAGCCGTCACCAACGTCGTACGGCACAGCGGCGCCGGCCGCTGCGAGGTCGTCCTGGAGGAAGACGGCGACACCATGTGCCTGACCGTCACCGACAACGGCAGCGGCGCCCCCGCCGGGACGTACGGCAACGGCCTGACCGGCCTGTCCGAACGGCTCGCCCTCGCCGACGGCCGCCTGGCCACCGGCCCCGCCCCCGGCGGCGGCTTCCGCCTGCAGGCCCGCGTTCCCCTGTCACGCCGGGCAGCGGCGCAGGACCCTACGCTGTCGCTGTGATACGAGTACTGCTTGCCGAGGACCAGTCGATGGTCCGGGAGGCCCTGGCCGCGCTCCTGGGACTGGAAGAGGACATCGAAGTCGTCGTCCAGGTCGCCCGCGGGGACGAAGTGCTGGCAGCCGCCCGGCGCACGCCCGTCGACGTGGCGCTGCTGGACATCGAGATGCCCGGCATGACCGGACTGGACGTGGCGGGCCTGCTGCGGCGGGAGCTGCCGCAGCTCAAAGTCGTCATCCTCACCACCTTCGGCCGGCCCGGCTACCTGCGCCGCGCCATGGAGTCCGGGGCGGACGCCTTCCTCGTCAAGGACGCGCCGGCGGCACAGCTGGCCGATGCGGTGCGCAGGGTCCTGCGGGGGGAGCGGGTCATCGACCCCACGCTCGCCGCGGCCGCCCTGGCCGAGGGCGCCAACCCCCTCACCGACCGCGAACGGGCGGTGCTCGCGGCGTCGGCGGACGGCTCGACGAACGCGGAACTGGCGAAGGGCCTGAACCTGTCGCCGGGGACGGTGCGCAATTACTTGTCGACGGCGATCCAGAAAACGGGCGCACGCAACCGCGCGGAGGCGGTACGCATAGCGCGCGACAAGGGCTGGCTGTGACGGGGGCGACCCCCGCCGACGGGAGTGGCCCCCGCCGTCAGTTCAGCATCGCCCGCGCGGCGAGCGCCCGGTGGCGCACCGATTCCGCCGCTGCCGGTTCGACCGGGGCGATGACCTCCGCGTACTCCTCCATCTCGCGCGCCCCGCGCGCGAAGTCGCCGCGTTCCACCAGCAGCTCCGCCCGTTCGTAGCGCAGGCGTGCCGGGTGGGTGGGCAGCAGCAGGGAGAGCTCGACGGCCCACAGCTGGACGTCGCTGCGTTCGGGGCGGGCCGCCGCCCAGGCGCGGATGTTGTTGAGCATGCGCAGGACGATCTCCAGGGGCTCCGCCGGGGAGAAGGCCGCCGCGTCCAGGGGGGTGCCGGTGGCGCCGGCGACGAGGAGCCGGGCGTCGTCCTCGGACAGCACGCGTCCGCCGTCGAAGGGGTCGGCCAGGACGTGGCGGCCCCACGGGTCGCCGAAGCCGACGACGAAGTGGCCGGGCAGGGCCACCCCGTACACGGGGGCCCCGGCGCGGCGGGCGACCTCCAGCCAGACCACGGACAGCAGGATCGGCAGGCCGCGCCGCCGCTGGAGGACCTCGTGGAGCAGGGAGGACTCCAGGCGGCGGTACTCGGCGGGCGTGCCGTGGAAGCCGCAGCGGTCGCCGAGGAGCCGGGCGAGGGCGTCCGCCCACTGCCGGGGTTCGGCGGCGCGGCCGAGGGCGGGCAGCAGCCCGGCGAGCCGGTCCAGCTCGATCTGGGCGGCGTCGAGGTCGGCCTCCGGCAGTCCGCCCGCCGCCTCGGCGGAGATCAGCAGGCACAGGTGTGCCAGGTCGGGACGGTCCTCGCGGGCCTCGGCGGCGAAGCAGCGCCGCCGGTCAGTGGTCTCGTCGTACATACCTGCCATACCTGCCTCGTACCCTCACCGTTCCAGCGTCCTACCGCACCGGCCCGCGCCGGTAGTGGTAGGCGTGGTGGGTGGTGAAGCCGAGCTCGTCGTAGAGGGCGGCGGCCGCGCCGTTGTCGGTCTCGACCTGCAGGTACGCGGCGGAGGCGCCCTCGTCGAGGGCGGTGCGGGCGAGGGCGGCCATGACCAGCGTGGCCAGGCCCTGCCGGCGCCGGGCGGGGCCGACGTGCAGGGCGGCGAAGCCGGCCCAGCGGCCGTCGACGACGCAGCGCGCTATGGCCGCCGGTTCCTCGCCGGCCTCCTCGCCGGGGACGGTGGCGAACCACACCGACGGCCCGCCGGTGAGCACGGCCAGGGCGCCGGCGGGGTCGCCGGTGCGGCCGTAGGCCCGGAGCCAGGCGGCGTCCGGTTCACGGCTCAGCCGTACGCCGGCCGCGGCCTCGGCGGCCGGGACGGCGTCGGCGACGGGGGCCAGGGCCGCCGTGCGCATCAGGGCGTGCCGCTCCGCGGTCCAGCCGTGGGCGGCCAGCTCCGCGTCCAGCCGTTCGTCGGCCGCGGCGTCCCCGGTGCTGACCTGCACGCACGGGGCGAGCCCGCGTTCGGCGTACCAGGCGGTGATCCGTTCGAGGGCCTGTGGCAGGGGCAGGCCGCTCTCGCCGAGGGGCAGGACGGAGTTCGCCCGGTGGGTGAAGCCGCCGGCGGCGCGCAGGGTCCATGCGCCCAGCCGGCCGGTGTCCGGGGCGGGCCAGCCGCGGGCGGCGACCTCGACGAGCTCGCGGCGCCCGACGGCCGGGCCCCGGCGCCGGGCGGGGGCCTGCGGCACCACCTTCGCCGCGACGAGCGTGGATTCCGCGACTTCCACGACCTCCCCGGAACGCCGTGTGATGCGCAGCACACCCGCTGTCCACGAAGTGAGCACGCCGACCGTGTCGGTGAATCGCTCGGGGGAACTCCCGGGCTCGTTCAGACGCCGGATCGAGACCCTTTTTCCCACATCTGTGGCGCTGATCCGCACCGCCGGCCCTCCGCCCGTGGTGAATTCCACAGCTCTGCTCGCCCCTCTTGTTCGTCAGGTGCTCCGGGAGGGAGATACTAGGTGTGGGCATCGACGACGCCGCGCTCCCGCGCGAGATGAGCCCTACCGAGGAGGAACGACAGCGTGACCTACGTCATCGCGCAGCCTTGTGTCGACGTCAAGGACAAGGCATGCATCGAGGAGTGCCCCGTCGACTGCATCTACGAGGGCCAGCGGTCCTTGTACATCCACCCGGACGAATGCGTCGACTGCGGCGCCTGTGAGCCGGTGTGCCCGGTCGAGGCGATCTTCTACGAGGACGACACTCCCGAGGAGTGGAAGGACTACTACAAGGCGAACGTCGAGTTCTTCGACGAGCTCGGTTCGCCCGGCGGCGCCTCGAAGCTGGGCCTGATCGAGCGCGACCACCCCTTCATCGCCGCGCTCCCGGCGGACATCAACCCCGCCCACTGACCAGCGGAAGCCACCGGGCCCCGTACGGCCGAGCCGCCGTGCGGGGCTCCGGCGTTTCCCGGTGTTCCCCCCGCCGCACCACCAAGCACCAGCGCACGAGAGTGAGCCCATGAGCGCAGTCTCCTCCCGCCTCCCCGTCTTCCCCTGGGACCGGCTCGAGCCGTACAAGGCCACCGCCGCCGCCCACCCGGACGGCATCGTCGACCTGTCGGTGGGCACGCCCGTCGACCCGGTCCCGGCCGTGATCCGGCAGGCGCTGGCGGACGCCGCGGACAGCCCCGGCTATCCCACGGTGTGGGGCACCGCCGCCCTGCGCGACGCGCTCACCGGCTGGGTGGAGCGCCGGCTGGGGGCCCGCGGCGTGGAGCACGCGAACGTGCTGCCCGTCGTCGGCTCCAAGGAGCTGGTGGCCTGGCTGCCCACCCAGCTGGGCCTGGGCCCCGGCGACAAGGTCGCCTTCCCGCGGCTGGCCTACCCCACGTACGCGGTGGGCGCCCGGCTGGCGGGCGCCGAGCCCGTCGAGTACGACGAGCCGTGGGAGCTGGACCCGGCCGGGCTGAAGCTGCTGTGGCTGAACTCGCCGTCCAACCCCACCGGCCGGGTGCTGTCCAAGGAGGAGCTGCGGCGCGCCGTGACCTGGGCGCGCGAGCACGGGGTGCTGCTGCTGAGCGACGAGTGCTACCTGGAGCTGGGCTGGGAGGCCGACCCCGTCTCCGTGCTGCACCCGGACGTGTGCGGCGGCTCGTACGAGGGCGTCGTGGCCGTCCACTCGCTGTCCAAGCGCTCCAACCTGGCGGGCTACCGCGCGGCCTTCGTCGCCGGTGACGCGGCGGTGCTGGGCGAGCTGCTGCAGATCCGCAAGCACGGCGGCATGATGGTCGCCGCGCCCGTGCAGGCCGCCACCGTCGCGGCCCTCGGCGACGACGCGCACGTCGCCGAGCAGCGGGCCCGCTACGCCGCCCGGCGCACCGCGCTGCGCGCCGCCTTCGAGGGCGCCGGCTTCCGCATCGAGCACAGCGAGGCGTCGCTGTACCTGTGGGCGACGCGGGATGCGTCGTGCTGGGAGACGGTGGGCGAGCTGGCGGAGCGGGGCATCCTCGTCGCGCCGGGCGACTTCTACGGCGAGGCGGGGGAGCGGTTCGTACGGATCGCCTTCACCGCCACCGACGAGAGGGTGGAGGCGGCGGTCCGCCGTCTGGCCGAGTAGGTCTACGCACGGCGACCGTGCAAAGGGGGCCCGGAACGTCACGTTCCAGGGCCCCCTTCGCGTGTACGCGCGCCGGATCAGCCGAGGGGAAGACCCTGGGTCGGCAGGCCCTGGGTGGGCAGACCGGTCTTGGTGACGCCCTTGGCGGTCTCGCCCACGGCCTTGCCGGCGCCGCCCGCGACCTGGCCGACGGCCTTCTGCGCGGCCGGCACGTGCTCCTTGGTCGCCTTGCCGACCGTGCTGGTGGTGGTGTGGACGGCCTTGGCACCGACGCCCTGCGCCACGGACCCGGCCTGGTGGGAGGTCGAGTCGAGGTTGTTGCCCAGGTTGGCGCTGTCCACCGAGCTCAGGCCACCGAGGGCGTCGGGGGCCTTGACGAGGTCCGCGGCGCTCGCAGAGCCGGCCGCACCGACGACGGGAGCGGCACCCGCTGCGACGAGCAGGGCGACCCGGGCGATCCGACGCGTGAGGGGGAGGGACATGTTGCTCCTTTGACGGAGTGATGAGGTCGGTTGTGTCCGGCGTGCGGACGCAGTGACTACCGCGTGAGCCCCTCGAAGGTTGCGGTGGACCAAGGTAAAGAGTGAGTAATGCATCGCATTATCCGCCCCCTCCCAACCCCGTCATACCGGGCAGGTCGTCAATCGATACGGAAGGCTGAAAAGCCTTTGAACGCAGGGAAGTTGAGGACGGATCGAGAATGCGTACGGGTGTGACCGACGGGGGCAACTCCGGTGGATCCCGCGTACTCCCGGAGAGGGGATCGTCGTACTCCTGAACGGCTGCCCGGCGACTACCGAACGGTGGAGATGCGCACCGCCGGCGAGCCGTACGTCTGCGCCGCCTCCGTCGATTTCCGCCAGCCGTCCGCGGAATTCTTCGCCGTCCAGACGCGACCGTCGAAGGAAACGCGGTCGATGCGCAGTTCCGCCGCGTGCGCCACCGCCCACGACGCCAGCGCCCAGCCCAGGTGCCTCCCGTCCTGCGCACCGGCCTCCAGGCCCGTGCCCTGCCCCACCGGAACCGTCAGCGTGCCCGCCCCGCCGGCGGCGCCCGACCGGCCGTCCGCGCCCGTGCCGCCCGTGACCGACGGCCGCACCAGCGCGCCGAACTCGCGCGTCAGCTTCGTGCGCACCGCGCCCGTGTCGCCCGCCTTGCCGTCCCCCGGGCTCGTCGTGCAGCTGAACGACGCCGCCACCCGGCCGGTGAGCGCCGCCGACAACAAGGAGGCGTCCGGCTCGTGCTTGGCGTACGCCTGCGGGAACCCGCTGCGCTGCACCTTCTGCGCCGCCACCGTCAGCGGCAGCCGCGAGTAGCCCGGCACCTCCACCAGGTGGTCGTAGAACTTGCCCGCCGCGTACACCGGGTCCGTGATCTGCGCCGCCGTGCCCCAGCCCTGGGTCGGCCGCTGCTGGAACAGTCCCAGCGAATCGCGGTCCCCGTGGTGGATGTTGCGCAGCCCCGACTCCTGCATCGCCGTGGCCAGCGCGATCGTCACCGCCCGCTCCGGCAGCCCGCGCGAGGAGCCCACCGCCGAGATCGTCGCCGCGTTCACGGCCTGCTCGGGCGACATCCCGTACGACTCCCCGTCCGCCCGCACGGTGCACCGCGGAGCGCCCGGCCCGCCCGTCACCAGTTGGACCACGAGATAGCCGATCAGCGCCAGCAGCACGGCGCAGGCGGCCACGGTTCGCAGCAGTCGGCCACGGCGGGTGACGGTGATCCGGGACATGCGGGTCACGTTACTTCAGAGACCGACCACCGGCCGCCCCCGGCGTCACCGGCGGCCGCGTTAGGCTCGCGGCATGGATCACACCGCACTGGACCTGTCCCTCGACGCCGCCGCCCTCACCGCACGGCTCGTCGACTTCCGTTCCGAAAGCGGTACCGAGAAGGACCTCGCCGACGCCATCGAGCAGGCACTGCGCGCCCTGCCGCACCTGACCGTCGACCGGCACGGCAACAACGTCGTCGCCCGGACGAACCTCGGGCACACCGAGCGCGTCGTCCTCGCCGGCCACATCGACACCGTTCCCATCGCCGACAACGTCCCCTCGCGGCTCGACGAGAACGGCATCCTGTGGGGCTGCGGCACCAGCGACATGAAGTCCGGCGTCGCCGTCCAGCTGCGCATCGCCGCCACCGTGCCCGCCCCCAACCGCGACCTGACCTTCGTCTTCTACGACAACGAAGAGGTCGCCGCCCACCTCAACGGCCTCGGGCACGTCGCCGAGGCCCACCCCGAATGGCTCGCCGGCGACTTCGCCGTCCTCCTCGAGCCCACCGACGGCCAGGTCGAGGGCGGCTGCCAGGGCACCCTGCGCGTGCACCTGCGCACCACCGGCGAGCGGGCCCACTCCGCGCGCAGCTGGATGGGCTCCAACGCCATCCACACCGCCGCCCCCGTCCTCGCCCGGCTCGCCGCCTACGAGCCCCGCCGCCCCGTCGTCGACGGCCTGCAGTACCACGAGGGCCTCAACGCCGTGCGCATCGAGGGCGGCGTCGCCACCAACGTCATCCCCGACGAGTGCACCGTGACGGTGAACTTCCGCTACGCCCCCGACCGCACCGAGGAGGAGGCCCTCGCCCACGTGCGCGAGGTCTTCGCCGACTGCGGGGTGAGCGAATTCGTCGTCGACGACCACTCGCCCGGCGCCCGCCCCGGCCTCACCCACCCCGCCGCACAGGCCTTCATGGCGGCCGTCGGCGGCACGGCCCTGCCCAAGTTCGGCTGGACGGACGTCTCCCGCTTCAGTGCCCTCGGCGTACCCGCCGTCAACTACGGTCCCGGTGACGCCCTCTACGCCCACAAGCGGGACGAACACGTGCGCACCGAACGGATCCTCCACTGCGAGGAGCGGCTGCGTACCTGGCTGACCGGCTGACAGGCCGCGCCGGGGGCCTAGGCTGGAACGCCAACGATCTCTGTAGCGGAGGGAGCCTGCGCATGGTCAGTTCCGAGGAGATGCGGGCACTGCGGGAGCAGCGCCGCGGGCCGGTCGTACGGCGCCAGAGCCAGATGCAGGCGGGCACCACCGACCAGCACCTGCTCGACACCCGCGGCACGGCGGACTGGGTGCACGAGGACCCCTTCCGGGTCCTGCGCATCCAGTCGGAGTTCGTCGAGGGCTTCGGCGCCCTCGCCGAACTTCCCCCCGCCATCAGCGTCTTCGGCTCCGCCCGCACCCGCCCGGGCAGCACCGAGTACGAGGCGGGCGTCGCCATCGGCCGCGGCCTGGTCGAGGCCGGCTTCGCCGTCATCACCGGCGGCGGCCCCGGAGCGATGGAGGCCGCCAACAGAGGCGCCATGGAGGCCGGCGGCGTCTCCGTCGGCCTGGGCATCGAGCTGCCCTTCGAACAGGGGCTCAACCCGTACGTCAACCTCGGCGTCGACTTCCGCTACTTCTTCGTGCGCAAGACGATGTTCGTGAAGTACGCGAGCGGCTTCGTGGTCCTGCCGGGCGGCCTGGGCACCCTGGACGAGCTCTTCGAGGCCCTCACGCTCGTCCAGACCAAGAAGGTCACCCGCTTCCCGATCGTCCTCTTCGGCTCCGCGTACTGGCAGGGCCTGGTCGACTGGCTCAAGGGCACGCTCGTCTCCGAGGGCAAGGTCGGCCTGCACGACCTGGAGCTCTTCCACGTCACCGACGACGTCGACGAAGCGGTGACCCTGGTGACGAAGGAGGCGGGCGCGTAGGGCCCCTTACGGGGCGCTAGGCCAGGCCGCGGCGGGCCACTGCAGGGGGGCGGTGGCCGGCGATGGAGGCGACCATGTCCAGCACCTGCTTCGTCTCCGCCACCTCGTGGACGCGGTAGACCTGTGCGCCCAGCCACGCCGACACCGCCGTCGTGGCCAGGGTGCCCAGCAGCCGCTCCTTGACCGGCCGGTCCAGGGTCTCCCCGACGAAGTCCTTGTTCGACAGGGAGACCAGCACCGGCCACCCCGTCCGCGTCATCTCCTCCAGCCGCCGCGTCGCCTCCAGCGAGTGGCGGGTGTTCTTGCCGAAGTCGTGGCCGGGGTCGATCAGGATGCCGTCGCGCCGCACGCCCAGTGCCGCCGCGCGCTCGGCCAGCCCCACCGTGACGCGCAGGATGTCCGCCATCACGTCCTCGTACTCCACCCGGTGCGGGCGGGTGCGCGGCTCCACGCCGCCCGCGTGCGTGCACACCAGGCCCGCGCCGTGCCGGGCCGCCACCTCGGCCAGCTTCGGGTCGACCCCGCCCCAGGCGTCGTTGAGCAGGTCGGCGCCCGCCTCGCACACCGCCTCGCCGACCTCGTGCCGCCAGGTGTCCACGCTGATCACCACGTCCGGGTGGCGGCGGCGCACCTCGGCCACGAAGCCCACCGTCCGGCGGGCCTCCTCCTCGGCCGTCACCTCTTCGCCCGGGCCCGCCTTGACCCCGCCGATGTCGATGATCGCGGCACCCTCGGCCACCGCCTGCTCCACGCGGGCCAGTGCCGGTTCGTCGCTGAAGGTGGCGCCCTGGTCGTAGAAGGAGTCCGGCGTGCGGTTCACGATCGCCATGATCACCGGTTCGTGGTCGGCGAACTCGCGCCGTCCCAGCCTCAGCATGTCCCCAGCTTCCTCTCCGTGGTCCGGCAGCGACCTTAACTGTCGGCGGGGCATGGCACGATCGGGGTGGACGGTTTGGCTGACGGACGACTGACGGGGAGACGGCCGTGTTCTGGTTCCTGCTCATCGCGCTGGTCGTGGTGGTCGCCGCGGTCACGCTCGCCGTGGCCGGCGGCGGCGACCGCGGCGTGCTGCCCGAGGCGGCGCCCGAGCGCATGGCCTGGCCCCTGCCCGCCGGCCGCCCGGTCGTCCGGGCCGACGTCGAGGCGCTGCGCCTGCCGCTCGCCCTGCGCGGCTACCGCATGGCCGAGACCGACGACGCCCTCGACCGCCTCGGCGCCGAGCTCGCCGAGCGCGACGCCCGCATCGCCGAGCTGGAGGCCGCCCTCGCCGGCGCGCAGGCCGCGGCGATAGGGGTGCGGGGGCTGCTGGACAAGGAGACGCGAGGCCCCGAGGGCCGCGAGGAGGGGGCGTCATGAGCACCGCGAGCGCTGTCGTCATCGGCCCGGACGGGCTGGCCCGCTGCCCCTGGGGCGGCCTGGACACCGAGTCCGGGGCGGACTACCGCGTCTACCACGACACCGAGTGGGGCCACGCGGTGCACGGCGACGACGCGCTGTTCGAGCGGATATGCCTGGAGGCGTTCCAGTCGGGCCTGTCGTGGCTGACGATCCTGCGGCGGCGCGAGGGCTTCCGGACGGCCTTCGCCGGCTTCTCCATCGCGAAGGTGGCCGCCTTCGACGACGCGGACGTCGAGCGGCTGCTGTCCGACACGGGCATCATCCGCAACCGGGCGAAGATCACCGCGTCGATCGCGAACGCCCGGGCCGCGGCGGAGCTCGGCCCGGGGGAGCTGGACGCCCTCGTGTGGTCCTTCGCCCCCTCGCCGGGCCGCCCGGCGCCCAGGACGGCGGCGGACGTACCGGCGATCACGCCGGAGTCGACGGCGCTGGCGAAGGAGCTCAAGCGACGCGGCTTCCGCTTCGTGGGGCCGACGACGGCGTACGCGCTGATGCAGGCGTGCGGGCTGGTCAACGACCACCTGGCGGACTGCCACGCGCGCTAGCGCCCCGTAAGGGGCGCGGGGAACTGCGCGATCGGCCACCGACGGCCCGCAGTCGACGCGCCGCCCCAGGGCCCCGGGCGCAGCCCGGCACTCCACCTGCGGGCGCGTCGTGGCTTGTCGCGCAGTTCCCCGCGCCCCTTACGGGGCGCCCGCCGCGGGGCGCTCAGCGGCCCACGAAGTGGGGGCGCTCCTTGGCCAGGAAGGCCGCCACGGCGATGCCGTGGTCCTCCGTCGTGGCCGCGGCCCGCTGCAGCCGCTCCTCCGTGCCCAGGGTCTCCACCAGCCCGTGCGCGGCCCCGTACGCAAGGGACTCCTTGATCGCCGCGTACGCGCCCGTGGGGCCCTCCGCCAGCTTCCGGGCCACGGCCCGCGCCCGCTCCGCGAGGTCCTGCGCCGGGACGATCTCGTTCGCGATGCCCAGGTCGTACGCCTCCTGCGCCGGCACGTTCCGGGGGAAGAGCAGCAGGCCGGCGGCGCGGCCGTGGCCGATCAGGCGGGGCAGGGTCCACGAGACCCCGGAGTCGGCGGTCAGTGCGACCCCCGCGAAGGATGTGTTGAAGGACGCCGTGTCCGCCACGACCCGGTAGTCCGCCGCGAAGGCGAAGCCCGCGCCGGCTCCCGCCGCGACCCCGTTGACCCCGGCGACGACGGGCTTGGGCATGCCGGCGATCGCGGTGACGATCGGGTTGTAGTGCTCCTCGACCGTGTTCATGGCGTCGCGGGTGCCGTGCTCCCGGTCCGCGGCCAGCGCGCCGACGTGCTCCTTGAGGTCCTGGCCGACGCAGAAGGCCCGCCCGGTGGCGGTCAGCAGCACCGCCCGTACGGCCGTGTCCCCGGCGGCCTGCCGCAGGCAGTCGCGCAGGGCGACCTTGGTCTCCGTGTTCAGCGCGTTCATCGCGTCGGGACGGTTCAGCGTGATCGTCGCGAGCCCGTCGGTCACCTCGTACAGCACGGCGTCCGCCATGTGCGGCCCCTCCTCCGTCGGCTCCGGATGGGGGTGGTCCCCCATGCCGTTCTGGTTACGGGGGCCAGGATGCCGGAGATCATCCGCAGCCGATATGTGACCTGCGTCAAAGAATCGGCCACCGTGAGGGCCCCGAGAGGGACCCGCGAATACCGCGCGATCGCCGAATTGAGTGGTTTTGCGGCAGCGTGTTGCCGAAGGATTGCGGACCGATGTTGGTCATTGGGTCGCGCGATGCGGGATAATGGCCTGGAAGCAATGTGTTCGATGCCGGTGACACCTGGGTTGTCGGCTGCGACAAGCTGGTTTCAGGAAGGGGAACGAGCATGGCGGCCATGAAGCCGCGGACGGGCGACGGCCCGCTCGAGGTGACCAAGGAGGGGCGGGGCATCGTCATGCGGGTTCCGCTTGAGGGCGGCGGTCGTCTCGTCGTCGAGCTGACCCCGGATGAGGCCAAGGCTCTCGGCGAGGCCCTGGAGAAGGTCGCCGTCTGACGCACAGGCGCACAGGCCAATAGATGTCCCACCGCCCCGGTGGCCGGTTCCGCCCGGCCCCGGGGCGGTGGCATGCCCGGGCCCGGCGTACGTCGTACGGCGCCGTACGCGCACCCCGTGCCGCCGCCGGGTCAGCCGCGCCGGACGGCGCACAGCAGGCCGTCCCCCACCGGCAGCAGCGACGGCACCAGCGCCGTCGACTCGCGCACCGTGCGCAGCAGTTCGCGCAGGTGCTGGACCTCGGCCGGCGGCAGGGACGCGTCGACGGTGCGGCCGTCGGCGAAGACCCCCTCGAAGCACACCAGCCCGCCCGGCCGCAGCAGGCGCAACGATTCGGCTAGGTAGTCCAGGCACTCCAGCCGGTCCCCGTCGCAGAAGACCAGGTCGTAGCCCCCGTCGGCCAGGCGCGGCAGCACCTCCAGGGCCGGGCCGGGGATGAAGCGGGCCCGGTTGGCGGCGAAGCCGGCGGCGCGGAAGGCCTGCCGGGCGAACTGCTGGCACTCGGGGTCGCTGTCCACCGTCGTGAGCACGCCGTCGGGGCGCATGCCGTGCAGGAGGTGGATGCCGGAGACGCCCGTGCCCGTGCCGATCTCGGCGACGGCCTTGGCGTCCACCGCGGCGGCGAGCAGGCGCAGCGCCGCGCCGGTGCCGTTCGACACCGAGCGGAGCCCTGCGTCGTAGGCCCGCTCCCGGGCCCAGCGCAGCGCCTCGTCCTCGGCGACGAACACATCGGCGAACGCCCAGCTGGTCTGCTGGTTGCCGGTAATGGCCCTCTCCTGTCCCCGTAGTCGACGCAACGGTGACTGTAGCCGCTGCCCCCGGGAACCCGCAGATGGGACCGGGCGTTGAGGGGGCAGGAGAGCACGGGCGCAGCCGGAACCGCCCGGGCCCGGAGGGGCGTCCGCGAATCCGGTGGATCAAGGACAAAATCCGGGTCAAAAATGCTTATCCGGAGCTAACGGGCGAGGTGGATATGGTAGGGGCTCCACTGGACACCACCAGAGCCGACAGGGGAGGTGCGGCTGCGGTCGGCGACCGCCGCGGGTTGCTCCGGCTCCTGCGTCCGAGGTCCGCCGCCGAGCCGAAATCCGTGACCTACATCGCTGACAGTTCCGCCGCAGACGCCGCAACCACCGCGACCTTCGCCACCGATGCGGATCCGCAGGCCTGGACTCCCCCCAGCTGGGAGGAGATCGTCAGCACGCACAGCGCCAGGGTCTACCGCCTCGCCTACCGCCTGACGGGCAATCAGCACGACGCGGAGGACCTGACGCAGGAGGTCTTCGTCCGCGTCTTCCGCTCCCTGTCGACCTACACCCCCGGCACCTTCGAGGGGTGGCTGCACCGCATCACCACCAACCTCTTCCTCGACATGGTCCGGCGCAGGCAGCGCATCCGCTTCGACGCGCTCGGCGAGGACGCCGCCGAGCGGCTGCCCAGCCGCGAGCCCTCCCCGCAGCAGCACTTCAACGACACCCACTTCGACGCGGACGTCCAGCAGGCGCTGGACACGCTCGCCCCGGAGTTCCGCGCCGCCGTCGTCCTGTGCGACATCGAGGGCCTCTCCTACGAGGAGATCGCCGCGACCCTCAACGTCAAGCTCGGCACCGTGCGCAGCCGCATCCACCGCGGCCGCTCGCACCTGCGCAAGGCCCTGCAGCACCGCTCGCCCGCCGCCCGGTCCGAGCAGCGCGCCGTGGCCGCCGTCGCCCTGGGTGGGGAGGTCGGACTCGCGTGACCACCTCCGGCGGTCAGTCCCCCGCCGAGCACCACCTCGGCGACCGCCTCGCTGCCCTCGTCGACGGGGAGTTGGGGCACGAATCACGGGAGCGGGTGCTCGCGCACCTCGCCACCTGCTGGAAATGCAAAGCCGAAGCCGACGCGCAGCGCCGGCTCAAGAACGTGTTCGCGCAGTCGGCGCCACCGCCGCTGTCCGACTCGCTGCTCGCCAGGCTCCAGAGCCTGCCCGTCGCGGACCTCGGCCGGGAGGACGGTGACGGCCCGTCGGGCCCACCCGGCGGCGTCGCCGTGCTCCCGCTCGACCGCGGCTTCCGCATCCACCCCGTGCGCAGCCCTGACGCGCACTGCGAGGCGGCGGACGCGGCAGCCGTGCGCGCCGCCTCCCGGGGGCGCCGCTTCGCCTTCGCCGCAGCAGGAGCCGTCTCGCTCGCCGCGATCGCCCTGGCCGGCGCACAGCCGCTGCAGACCGCCGTCGCACCGCCCCAGAGCCGCGGCAGCGGCTCCGGCACGGCCGCCAACACCCTCGCCGTCACCCCCGGCTACGCGGGCAACGAACGCGACCTCGCACGGCGGGCCGGCAGCGAGCGGCCACAGCCCGCCAGGAGCGTCTCGCTGCTGCGGACCTCCCCGGCCCCGGCCCTGCCACCGCTGGCCCGCGCCGGCCTCGCGGGTCCGACCGCCACCGCTCCCTGAGGGCGCCCACCTCCCCTCCGCGTACGCGTGGGGACCTGGTGTAATCGTCCGTGGAGCGCGCCCGCCGCGCCCCACGGACGAACGGGGAGAGCCATGAGCATGGGCATGGACGACGGTCAGGCGCGCGCGTCCGCGCCGACGAAGCGCCGCCACTGGTGGAACCGCGGCCCCGCCGCCCCCGGGCCGACGACACCCATGCCGTACGGGACGCCGGCGGTTCCCCAGCAGACGCCGTACGGGGCGCCCGGCGCCCCCGGCGCCGAGGGCGGGCTGCCGCAGGGCGGGACGTACGGGGCGGGCGTCCCGGCGCCGGCCGCGCCCGGTGCCCCCGCCGCCGGCGGTGTGCAGGTGCCCGGGCCGACGCCGTTCCCGGCCCCCGGCGCCGAGGGTGCGGCGGCGCAGGGCGGGACGTACGGGGCCGGCCTCCCCGCACCGGCCGCGCCCGGTGCGGGGCGCCCGCTGCATGCGCCGGACCCGTACAGCACGCCCCCGTACGGCGGCCCGGGCCCCTGGGCCCCCGCGCCGCCCGTCCAGCGCCCCACCCTGCCCCAGCTCCACCTGCCGGCGCAGCCGGCGCCTCCGGCGACCCCGCCGACAGCTGCCCCCATGGCCCCGCAGCCCACCCCGCCGCAGGCGCCGGCCGCCGGGCCCGCGCCGGCGGCCACGCCGGGCCCCGTGCGGCTGGACAAGGCGCCCCCGGAGGCGGGCGGCGGCGCGGCTGACGCCGCACCGGCGTCTCCGGCGCAGCCGGAAGCCGCATCCGCGGCGGTGGCGCACGTCCCCGCCGACGACGCGACCGCCCTGCCGGCGGCCG
>NZ_BAAASL010000032.1:0-45974 GCF_039532865.1 Streptomyces luteosporeus | reverse complement strand
CGTTGACTTTTGGCACGCTGTTGAGTTCTCAAGGAACGGACGCTTCCTTCGTACTCACCCGCAGTGATATTTACTGGGGCTTTCCTCCGGGCGCTTCCCTTCGGTGTTTCCAACCTTACCAGATCCGTTTTCCGTTCCGTTTCCGGTTCGGAATTCGTTTCCGGCCCCCTGTTGGAGCGGGGTTCCGACTTTATCATCGGACTTTCCCTCCGCTGACCGGGAGTTGATCGGGCACCCGGAGGCGCTCGCTCTTCCCGTCGCGGCGGAGTCGTAAACGTACTGGACGGCCGCGCCCGGATGCAAATCGGGGCCGGGGCGGCCGTCCGTACGCTGACGAGGGGTCAGACCTCCACGACGACGGGGAGGATCATCGGGCGACGGCGGTAGCTGTCGGAGACCCACTTGCCGACCGAGCGGCGCACCAGCTGCTGCAGCTGGTGGGGCTCGGCGACGCCGTCGGCGGCGGCCCTGGCGATGGCCTCCTCGATCTTCGGGATCACCGCGGCGAATTCCGCGTCGTCGATGCCGGAGCCGCGGGCCTGGATCTGCGGGCCGCTGACGACCTTGCCGGTGGTGCTGTCGACCACGACGAAGACGGAGATGATGCCCTCGTCGCCGAGGATGCGGCGGTCCTTGAGGGAGGCCTCGGTGACGTCGCCGACCGAGAGGCCGTCCACGTACACGTAGCCCGCCTGGACCTTGCCGACGATCTTCGCCTTGCCGTCGACGAGGTCGACGACGACGCCGTCCTCGGCGATGACGATGTGGTCCTTGGGGATGCCGGTCAGGGCACCGAGCTCCGCGTTGGCCCGCAGGTGGCGCCATTCGCCGTGGACCGGCATCAGGTTCCTGGGCTTGCAGATGTTGTAGAAGTACAGCAGCTCGCCGGCCGAGGCGTGCCCGGAGACGTGGACGCGGGCGTTGCCCTTGTGCACGACGTTGGCGCCCCAGCGGGTGAGGCCGTTGATCACGCGGTAGACCGCGTTCTCGTTGCCGGGGATGAGGGACGACGCCAGGATCACGGTGTCGCCCTGGACGATGCGGATCTGGTGGTCGCGGTTGGCCATGCGGGACAGCGCGGCCATCGGCTCGCCCTGGGAGCCCGTGCAGACCAGCACGACCTCGTCGTCGGGCAGGTCGTCGAGCGTCTTGACGTCGACGACGAGGCCCGCCGGGATCCGCAGGTAGCCCAGGTCGCGGGCGATGCCCATGTTGCGGACCATCGAGCGGCCGACGAAGGCGACCCGCCTGCCGTACTCGTGCGCGGCGTCCAGGATCTGCTGGATGCGGTGGACGTGGCTGGCGAAGCTGGCCACGATGATGCGCTTCTGGGCGCCCGCGAACACCTGGCGCAGGACGCCGGAGATGTCGCGCTCGGGCGGGACGAAGCCGGGGACCTCGGCGTTCGTGGAGTCCACGAGCAGCAGGTCGATGCCCTCCTCGCCGAGCCGGGCGAAGGTCGGCAGGTCGGTGAGCCGGCGGTCCAGCGGGAGCTGGTCCATCTTGAAGTCGCCGGTGTGCACCGCCATGCCCGCAGGGGTGCGGATGGCGACGGCCAGGGCGTCGGGGATGGAGTGGTTGACGGCGATGAACTCGCAGTCGAAGGGGCCCAGGCGCTCGCGGTCGCCCTCGGCGACCTCGAGGGTGTAGGGGCGGATGCGGTGCTCCTGCAGCTTGGCCTCGATGAGTGCGAGGGTCAGCTTGGAGCCGATCAGCGGGATGTCCGGCTTCTCGCGGAGCAGGTAGGGGACGCCACCGATGTGGTCCTCGTGACCGTGCGTGAGCACGATGCCGTCGATGTCGTCGAGGCGGTCCCGGATGGACGAGAAGTCCGGCAGGATCAGATCGACTCCGGGCTGCTCCTCCTCGGGGAAAAGCACTCCGCAGTCGACGATCAGCAGGCGACCGCCGTACTCGAAGACGGTCATGTTGCGGCCGATCTCTCCCAGGCCGCCGAGCGGGGTGACGCGCAGGCCGCCCTCGGGAAGCTTCGGCGGGGGGCCGAGTTCAGGGTGCGGGTGGCTCAAAAGACTCTCCTCACCACGCACGCCACATGTCCATGGGACACATGGCGCGCGTGACCTTGGTGCACTTGCAGTTGTCGTTTTCGATCATGAGTGATCGTCGATGTTCAGTTGTGAAGTCTTGGTGTTAGAGCTGTACCCCGCCTGCGGCGAGATCGCTCGTCAGCCGGCGGGTCTGCTCGTCGGTGAGCTCGACCAGCGGCAGCCGCAGCGGGCCGGCGGGCAGGCCCTGCAGGGCGAGGGCGGCCTTGGTGGTGATGACGCCCTGGGTGCGGAAGATCCCGGTGTAGACCGGCAGCAGCCTGCGGTGGATTTCGGCCGCCTTGGCGACGTCGCCCGAGGTGTAGGCCTCCATCAGGGCGCGCAGCTCGGGAGCGACGAGGTGGCCGACGACGGAGACGAAGCCGACCGCGCCGATGGACAGCAGCGGCAGGTTCAGCATGTCGTCGCCGGAGTACCAGGCCAGGTCCGTGCGGGCCATCGTCCAGCTCGCGCCGGCGAGGTCGCCCTTGGCGTCCTTGTTGGCGACGATGCGCGGGTGCTCGGCCAGGCGGACCATGGTGTCGGTCTCGAGGGGCACGCCCGAGCGGCCGGGGATGTCGTAGAGCATCACGGGCAGCCCGGTGGCGTCCGCGATCGCCGTGAAGTGGCGGACGAGCCCCTCCTGCGGCGGCTTGTTGTAGTACGGGGTCACGGCGAGGATGCCGTGGGCGCCGGCCTGCTCGGCGGCGCGGGCGAGCTCAGTGCTGTGGCGGGTGTCGTTGGTGCCGGCTCCGGCAACGACGTGGGCCCGGTCGCCGACCGCCTCGACCACGGCCCGGACGAGCTGTGCTTTCTCCGCATCGCTGGTGGTCGGGGACTCACCGGTGGTGCCGTTGACGACCAGGCCGTCGTTGCCTGCGTCGACGAGGTGGGTGGCGAGGCGCTGGGCGCCGTCGAGGTCGAGGGTGCCCTCGGCCGTGAAGGGCGTGACCATGGCGGTCAGGACCCGCCCGAAGGGCGTCTGCGGTGTGGAGGTCGGAGCCATGGGGGTCACGCTACTCGTTGCTCACCGTGAGGTGCCCCCTCGGGGAGCGCCTAAGGGATCCCGGCACTGCCTGCTCGGGGGTTCAAGCAGTGCCGGGTCCGTTTTTTCAGCCTAGATGAAGGTGGTTAAACGCCGCAATACGGACACCTGGCTCGCTGGGCCACGCAGCGGGATGTCACCGTCCGTGGCGGGCTCGCCGGGCGTGCCTCAGGGGGCGACGCGGCCGTTCTTGTTGAAGGCCTCGTAGGTGAGCGGCATGAGCTGCGCCCACGCCGCCTCCATCTTCTCGCCCACCATCTCGATCTCCCGCTGCGGGAAGGAGGGAACCTTCGCCAGCTCGTGCTGGGTGCGCAGGCCGAGGAAGTGCATCAGCGAGCGGGCGTTGCAGGTGGCGTACATCGAGGAGTACAGACCGACGGGCAGGACCGCGCGGGCGACCTCGCGGGCGACGCCGGCGTCGAGCATCTCCTGGTACGCCTCGTACGCCTGGCGGTAGCTGTCCTCCATGACCCGGCCGGTCAGCTCGTGCTGCTCGTCGGTGCCCTGGACGAAGACGTACTTGCCCGGGCGGCCCTCCTGCACCAGCTTGCGGGACTCGCCCGGCACGTAGAAGACCGGCTGCAGCTCCCGGTAGCGGCCCGACTCCTCGTTGTAGGACCAGCCCACGCGGTGGCGCATGAACTCGCGGAAGACGAAGATCGGCGCGCTGATGAAGAAGGTCATCGAGTTGTGCTCGAACGGGCTGCCGTGCCGGTCGCGCATGAGGTAGTTGATCAGGCCCTTGGAACGCTCGGGGTCCTTGGTGATCTCCTCCAGGGACTGCTCGCCGGCGGTGGAGACACGGGCCGCCCACAGCACGTCCGTGTCGGCGGCGCTGTGCTTGACCAGCTCGACGGTCACGTCGCTGCGGAACGTCGGCTTGGCGTCCTTGACGACGTCGGGGGTGTCGGTCACCGGCGGGGTCCTTCCATGTGCGTTTCTCGAACCGCCGCCAAGACTACGGGCCGCCACTGACAGCCGGTGGCCACCGGCCCGCCGGCCCCTTGCCACAGCGGGCGCCGGGATTCCAGTTGATATTTTTCACAGAAGTTACGGAAAACGGGCACCTGTGCGGCTCTTCGCGCGTCTATCCCTGTGACAGCCCACACCGAGGTTCCTAGGAGAGCCCAACATGTTCCGCCGGCGAGAGCCCGTGCCGTTCGCCTTCGTCGCCGAGGCCGAGCGTTACCGCAGCAACGTCACGCCGCCGCCCCGAGATCGCGCCAGCCGTGTGGAGATAGCCGGCCGCACGCTGGTGGGGCTGACGGTGGCCGCGGGGCTGGTCGGAGCGCTGCTGTTCGGGATGCCGTCACTGGAGACGGGTCCGCAGAACACCCACCACTCGCAGAAGTCCGAGGCCAACGCGGGCCGCTGATCGGGCGCGGCAGGACGGCGGGTAACCTCACGCGGCACAGACGTTCGACTGTGCGCATCCGAGTGAGGACCCGTCGTGCACCTGCCCTTCCTGACAGCCGACCGCGACGGCGAGGACCTCGCGCGCCCGGCCGCCGCCGACAGACCGGCGAGCGACAAGTCGACGACCGATAAGTCGACGACCGACAACAGAATCGATTCATCAGCCCCTGCGACGAACAGTGCCGCACCCGACGCCGCGTCGCCGTCCGCCGGGGCCCCGGAACACCGGTACGAGGACCTCTACGAGGACCGCCGGCGCTGGCGCCGTCCGTACCAGCCGGGGCCCCTGCGGGTCGGTGGCGCGGCGTTGCTGCTCCTGCCGGCCGCCGGGCTCATGCTCGCGACCCTGATCAGCGCCCTCGCAGGCGCCCTGATCGTCGCCGCCGTGTGCCTCGTGCTCGCCGCCGTGCTGCTCACGCTGGCGGTGCGGCTGGTGCGGGCGGGCATCTCGGTCGGCGCCGGGGGGCTGCGCCAGCAGCGACTGCTGTCGGCCACCACGCTGCCGTGGGCCGAGGTCGGCGACATACGCGTCGTCCCGCAGCCGGTACGGCGGCTGGGCGTGCTCCGTACGGTCGAGGGGCAGGCCCTGGTCGTCCACCGCGCCCAGGGAGAGGCGCTGCCGGCCCTGGTCAGCGACCAGGGCGCCGACTTCCTCGGCCGCCCGCAGGCCTTCGCGGCGGCCGTCGCCGCGACGCGGGCCTGGACGGCGGAGCTCCGCGGCTGACACGCAGCGCCCCGTAGGGGCGCGGGGCAGTGTCGATCTGCGGCTGCCGCCGCGTGGGCGCGACAAGCCACGACGCGCCCGCAGACGAAATGCCGTGCTTCGGCTGCAGGCCGTCGGTGGCTGATCGCGCAGTTCCCCGCGCCCCTTCGGGGCGCCCTACGCCCGCACCGGTCTGCCGTCGTGCAGGGCGATCGCGCGCTGCATGGCCTTGCGGGCGCGGGGAGTGTCCCGGGCGTCGTGGTAGGCCACCGCCAGGCGGAACCACGAGCGCCAGTCCTCGGGGGCCTGCTCGGTCTCGGCCCGGCGGCGGGCGAAGACCTCGTCGGCCGAGTCCCGGTCGATGCGGCCGCCGGGGGTGCGCACCAGCTCGTCGACCGGGAGACCGCCCTCGCTCTCCAGCTCGCGGGCCAGCCGGCCCGCGTCGCGGGCGAACTTGGTGGTGCGGTAGAGGAACCACGCGCCGATGAACGGCAGCACGAGCACCGCCAGCCCGAAGGTGACGGTGACGGGCGTGCCCTGTTCGATCAGCAGCACTCCCCGGCTGCCGACCAGGACGAGGTAGACCACCAGGACGGCGGCCAGGGCACTGTAGACGACCTTTGCGCGCACGGTGCTCAGCCCAGGTCCAGGAAGTGTTCCAGCCCGAAGGTCAGGCCGGGGGTGGACACCACGCGCCGCGCGCCGAGCAGGATGCCGGGCATGAAGCAGCTGTGGTGCAGGGAGTCGTGGCGGATGGTGAGCGTCTCCCCGGTGTCGCCGAGCAGCACCTCCTGGTGGGCCAGGAGCCCGCGCAGGCGCACCGAGTGCACCGGGATCCCGTCGACGTCCGCGCCTCGGGCGCCGTCGAGGGCGGTGGTGGTGGCGTCCGGCTGCGGGGCGCAGCCCGCCTCGCGCCGGGCGGCGGCGATGAGCTGGGCGGTGCGGGTGGCCGTGCCCGAGGGGGCGTCGGCCTTGTTCGGGTGATGCAGCTCGACGACCTCGACGGACTCGAAGAAGCGGGCGGCCTGCTGGGCGAAGGCCATGGTCAGCACCGCACCGATGGAGAAGTTCGGGGCGATGAGCACGCCGGTGGCGGGCGAGTCCGCCAGCCACGAGCGCAGCTGCGTGAGCCGGTCCTCGGTCCAGCCGGTGGTGCCGACGACGCCGTGGATGCCGTTGCGCACGCAGAACTCGAGGTTGGTCATCACCGAGTCCGGGTGCGTCAGTTCGACGGCGACCTGGGCGCCGGCCTCGGTGAGCGCCCCCAGGTCGTCGCCCCGCCCGAGCGCGGCCACCAGCTCCATGTCGTCGGCGGCTTCCACGGCCCGTACGGCCTCGGAGCCGATGCGGCCCTTCGCGCCGATGACGGCGACGCGCAGCTTGCTCATCGTCCCTGCTTCCCCTGGATCGACCAGATCACGAAACGGCTTCGTGCAGGCGCGCGGCCTGCTTGTCCTTCAGCGGGCCGATGACCGACAGCGAAGGACGCTGCCCCAGTACATCGCGTGCCACCTGGCGGATCTCGTCCGGGGTGACCGCGGCTATGCGGGCCAGCATGTCGTCGACGGACATCTGGTCGCCCCAGCACAGCTCGCTCTTGCCGATGCGGTTCATCAGCGCGCCGGTGTCCTCCAGGCCGAGCACGGTGGAGCCGGAGAGCTGGCCGATGGCGCGGGAGATCTCCTCGTCGCTCAGGCCGTCGGCGGCGACCTTGTCCAGCTCCTCGCGGCAGATCCGCAGCACGTCGTGGACCTGGCCGGGGCGGCAGCCGGCGTAGACGCCGAAGAGGCCGCAGTCGGCGAAGCCGGAGGTGTAGGAGTACACGGAGTAGGCCAGGCCGCGCTTCTCGCGCACCTCCTGGAACAGCCGCGAGCTCATGCCGCCGCCGAGGGCGGTGTTGAGCACGCCGAGCGCCCAGCGGCGCTCGTCGGTGCGTGCCAGGCCCGGCATGCCGAGGACCACGTGCGCCTGCTCGGTCCTGCGGCCGAGCACCTCCACGCGGCCGGCGGTGCGGATGGCCCGGCTGCCGGTGCGGGGCGCGGTGGGCACCGCGTCCGTACGGGTCAGGGCGCCGGCCTTCTCGAAGGCGGCGCGGACCTGGCGGACGACCTTGGCGTGGTCGACGTTGCCGGCGGCGGCCACGACGAGGTGGGTGGGGTCGTAGTGCCGCTTGTAGAAGCGGGCGATCTGGTCGCGGGTGAGCGCGTTGATCGTGTCGACCGTGCCGAGGACCGGTCGGCCGAGGGGGGTGTCGCCCAGCATGGTGTGCGCGAACAGGTCGTGCACGCAGTCGCCGGGGTCGTCCTCGGTCATGGCGATCTCTTCGAGGATCACCCCGCGCTCGGCGTCGACGTCGGCCGCGTCGATCAGCGAGCCGGTGAGCATGTCGCAGACCACGTCGATGGCCAGCGGCAGGTCGGTGTCGAGCACCCGCGCGTAGTAGCAGGTGTACTCCTTGGCCGTGAAGGCGTTCATCTCGCCGCCGACGGCGTCGATGGCCGCGGAGATGTCCAGCGCGCTGCGCTTGGCCGTGCCCTTGAAGAGCAGGTGCTCCAGGTAGTGCGTGGCCCCGTTGAGCACCGGCGTCTCGTCGCGGGAGCCGACGCCCGCCCAGATGCCGAAGGTGGCCGAGCGTACGGACGGCAGGGTCTCGGTGACCACGCGCAGGCCACCCGGGAGGGTGGTGCGGCGCACGGTGCCGATGCCGTTCATGCCCTTGAGGAGTGTTTGGGTACGGGCGACGGCCCGCCCCTCCGAGGAGGGGCGGGCCGTCTTCCGCGTGCTGCGGGACGTCACTTGTCGGACTCGTCCTTGGCGTCGTCGGTGTTCTCGTCCTCGATGACGGGGACGAGGGAGAGCTTGCCGCGCTGGTCGATCTCGGCGATCTCGACCTGGACCTTGCTGCCCACGCCGAGCACGTCCTCGACGTTCTCCACGCGCTTGCCGCCGGCGAGCTTGCGGATCTGCGAGATGTGCAGCAGGCCGTCCTTGCCCGGGAGCAGGGAGACGAAGGCACCGAAGGTGGTGGTCTTGACGACCGTACCCAGGTAGCGCTCGCCGACCTCGGGCATGGTCGGGTTGGCGATGCCGTTGATCGTGGCGCGGGCGGCCTCGGCGGAGGGGCCGTCGGCGGCACCGATGTAGATGGTGCCGTCGTCCTCGATCGTGATCTCGGCGCCGGTGTCCTCCTGGATCTGGTTGATCATCTTGCCCTTGGGGCCGATGACCTCACCGATCTTGTCCACCGGGATCTTGACGGTGATGATCCGCGGGGCGTGCGGGGACATCTCGTCCGGACGGTCGATGGCCTCCATCATCACGTCGAGGATGTGCAGGCGCGCGTCACGGGCCTGCTTGAGGGCCGCGGCGAGCACGGAGGCCGGGATGCCGTCCAGCTTGGTGTCGAGCTGCAGGGCGGTGACGAAGTCCTTCGTACCGGCGACCTTGAAGTCCATGTCGCCGAAGGCGTCCTCCGCACCGAGGATGTCGGTGAGGGTGACGTAGTGGGTCTCGCCCTCGATCTCCTGGGAGATCAGGCCCATGGCGATGCCGGCGACCGGGGCCTTCAGGGGCACACCGGCGTTCAGCAGCGACATGGTGGAGGCGCAGACCGAGCCCATGGAGGTCGAGCCGTTGGAGCCGAGCGCCTCGGAGACCTGGCGGATGGCGTAGGGGAACTCCTCGCGCGTGGGCAGCACGGGGATCAGGGCGCGCTCGGCGAGGGCGCCGTGGCCGATCTCGCGGCGCTTGGGGGAGCCGACGCGGCCGGTCTCACCGGTGGAGTACGGCGGGAAGTTGTAGTTGTGCATGTAGCGCTTGCGCGTCACCGGCGAGAGGGTGTCGAGCTGCTGCTCCATGCGGAGCATGTTCAGCGTGGTGACGCCCAGGATCTGGGTCTCGCCGCGCTCGAACAGCGCCGAGCCGTGCACGCGCGGGATGGCCTCGACCTCGGCGGCCAGGGTGCGGATGTCGGTGACACCGCGGCCGTCGATGCGCTTCTTCTCCTTGATCACGCGCTCGCGGACCAGGGTCTTGGTCAGGGAGCGGTAAGCGGCGGAGATCTCCTTCTCGCGGCCCTCGAACTGCGGCAGCAGCTTCTCGGCGGCGAGCTCCTTGACGCGGTCGAGCTCGGCCTCGCGCTCCTGCTTGCCCGCGATGGTCAGCGCCTGGGCGAGCTCCCCGCGCACGGCCTCGGTGAGGGCGGCGAGGACGTCGTCCTGGTAGTCCAGGAAGATCGGGAACTCGCCGACCGGCTTGGCGGCCTTGGCGGCGAGGTCGGCCTGGGCCTTGCACAGCACCTTGATGAAGGGCTTGGCGGCCTCCAGACCGGCGGCGACGACCTCCTCGGTCGGCGCCTCGGCACCGTCCTCGACCATCTTGACGGTCTTCTCGGTGGCCTCGGCCTCGACCATCATGATCGCGACGTCGCCGTCCTCCAGGACGCGACCGGCGACGACCATGTCGAAGACGGCGTCCTCGAGCTCGGTGTGGGTCGGGAAGGCGACCCACTGGCCCTTGATCAGGGCCACGCGGACGCCGCCGATGGGGCCGGAGAAGGGCAGGCCCGCGAGCTGGGTGGAGGCGGAGGCGGCGTTGATGGCGACCACGTCGTACAGGTGGTCGGGGTTGAGCGCCATGATCGTCGCGACGACCTGGATCTCGTTGCGCAGGCCCTTCTTGAAGGACGGGCGCAGCGGGCGGTCGATCAGGCGGCAGGTGAGGATCGCGTCCTCGGACGGGCGGCCCTCACGGCGGAAGAAGGAGCCGGGGATCTTGCCGGCTGCGTACATCCGCTCCTCGACGTCCACCGTCAGGGGGAAGAAGTCGAGCTGGTCCTTGGGCTTCTTGGAAGCGGTGGTGGCCGACAGCACCATGGTGTCGTCGTCCAGGTAGGCCACGGCGGAGCCGGCGGCCTGACGGGCCAGGCGGCCCGTCTCGAAGCGGATCGTGCGGGTGCCGAAGGCGCCGTTGTCGATGACGGCCTCGGCGTAGTGGGTCTCGTTCTCCACCAGGGGTGTCTCCTCAGTCGCGTCCCTGCCCGTGTGGCGGGGACGGTGGCGGAGGGTGCCGCGTGCTCTTGCGGGGGCCGGTCTTCGATCGAAGCACCCGGAATTCCCTGTTCCGGGGGCCACTACCGAGGACCGGCGGAGAGCCGGCGACCCTCCTCGTCAGGTGTGTCGTTCGGTATGCCGTTGTGGGACCAGACTACAAAGGTTCGGCCCCGCGCTGCTCCTCACAGCGCCGAGTGCGTTCCTTCCGGCGTGCGCCCGAGGGGCGCGGCCGGTGTACGCGCACGGGTCCGGCATACGCGAAGGGAGCGGCCCCCAGCGGATGGGAACCGCTCCCTTCATGGCGTCTTACTTGGCGCCGGCGGCGCCACGGCGGATGCCGAGGCGGTCGACCAGGGCGCGGAAGCGCTGGATGTCCTTCTTGGCCAGGTACTGCAGCAGGCGGCGACGCTGGCCGACCAGGATCAGCAGACCACGACGGGAGTGGTGGTCGTGCTTGTGCTTCTTGAGGTGCTCGGTCAGGTCGGTGATGCGGCGGGTGAGCAGCGCGACCTGGACCTCGGGGGAACCGGTGTCGCCCTCCTTGGTGGCGAACTCGGCCATGATCTGCTTCTTCGTAGCGGCGTCGAGCGACACGCGGTACTCCTTCTCGAGTCTGTTTTCGGCCACCGAGTGCCCCTGGTCTCAATCTCAGGGGAGCTTCCGTTACTCGGGAGGCGGGGTCCGCTGGGCGCTGCCCCCAGGGCCCAGCGGGCGATCCGGAGGCGCGTACACAAACGGCCACCGGACACACTACCAGCCCGCCGGCCGCCCCAGGCCCCGGGGCGGCTCAGCCGCCGGTCAGGCCGCGCGCGGTGGCGTAGACGTCCAGCACCGCCAGGCACAGCGGGACGAGGGAGAGCAGGAAGACGCTCTCGGCCACGTCCGAGACCCTCCCCCAAAAGGGTGACAGACCCTTGCGGGGGACGATCAGCCCGACGCCGGTGAGCAGGGCCGCGACGGCGGCGACGGCGGCCGTCAGCCAGATCGTCCGGACGTCGGAGGAACCCGCGGGCGGGTTCAGGGCCAGGCCCAGGACGAGCAGGGCCAGCACGGCCAGGCCGGCGCCGAGGACGGCGGCGACCTGCGCGGTGTAGCGGAAGAGGCGGGCCCGCAGCAGCATGGCGAGCCCCGCGGCCAGGGCCAGGGCCCGGGCCCAGGGGCCCGAGGAGAAGGCCAGCACCGCGCCGGCTCCGGTCACCACGGCCGCGCAGCCGCCGACCAGGCCCAGCAGCAGCTCGTGGCCCCGGCGGGCCTGCGCCGCGATGCGCTCGGCGTCCACCGGTTCGCTGCCGGCGCCGCCGCTGGGGGCGTCCAGGTCGTCGGCGGCCGCGGCGCGCGGGGCGGCGTAGCCGATGGGCAGCCGGGCGACGCGGGCGGACAGGGCGGGCAGGAAGGCGAGGGCGCCGATCGCCGTCACGGCGCACACGGCGGCGACGCCGGCGGGCGCGGCGCCGGTGAGGATCGCCCCGAAGGTGGCCAGGACGCCGGTGGCGGAGGCCACGACGGTGGCGACGAAGGGGGCGTCGCCCGAGGGGGTCAGGGCGGTCAGGACGACGGAGGCGACCAGCACGGTGGCGCAGCCCAGCAGGAACTGCAGGCGGCCGGTGCCCTCGCCCGCGGCGGGGCCGAGGATGCCGGAGCCGGCGATCAGCAGGTGGGGCACGGCGGCCAGGCCCAGCGCGACGGCCGAGCCCCCGTCGCGGTAGACCCGGGCCCGTACGCCCGCGAGGGCGACGAGGGTCAGGGCGACGGCGGCGGCGACGATGCCCGGCAGGCCGTGCATGTCGTGGCGGACGGGGTCGGCGCACCACAGCGCGAAGCCGGTGAGCACCAGCAGCAGCGCCCCGGCCAGGAGCCCGGCGCCGCGCAGCAGCCGGGTGTCCCACAGGGCGCGGTCGCGGGTGACGGCCGCGGCGACGGCGTCGCAGACGTCGTCGTGGACGGCCGGCGGCAGCGACTCGGCGAACGGCCGCAGGGCGAGGATCTCGCCGTCCACCACGCGCTGCTCGGCCAGCGTGCGCGCGCTGTCCAGCACGGTGCCGTCGCGGCGTACGAGGTGGTAGCCGGTGGGGGTGCCGGGAGGCTGTGTCTGGCCGGTGAGCCGCAGGATCTCCGGGTGGACGTCGGCGACGGGGAGGTCCTCGGGCAGTGCGACGTCGATGCGGCTGTCCGGTGCGACGACGGTGACCCTGCAGAAGCCGGTCGTGGCGGGCGTGCTCACCCTGTGGTGCCCCCTGATCTGTCTGGCGGTGCGGACGCTTCGTCTCGGGGCTGGTCACCCTACCGGGGGCGAACGTCCGTGCGTCGCCGGGTGCGTACGCCGATAGGATCTTCCGGTCGCGCGAGGGGAGGACCGGCTCCACAGGGGTGCCGGGAGTGCAACCGGCCTCTCGGGCCTAAGGGGTTGAGCCGCTTCGTGAGCCAGGTCGTCGTCAAACGCCCGCCGCGGGCGCTGCCGCCGGAGCCGCCGAGCGCCGAAGTGCGGCTGGAGACGCCGCCCGAGCTGCCGCGCGGCCGTCAGGAAGGCATCCTGATGCAGCTGCTGCCCACCTTGGGCATGGCTTCGTCGATGGTCTACTTCTTCATGCCCGGCGCCCACCCCATGATGAAGATCATGGGCGTCCTGATGATGTGCTCGACGCTCGGCATGACGGTCGCGATGATCGTGCGGCACCGCCAGGGCTCGCAGGGCCAGCTCGCCGACGCGCGCCGCGACTACCTGCGCTACCTCGCACAGACCCGGCGCGCGGTGCAGCGCACGGCGCGCGCGCAGCGCGACGCGCAGCTGTATCTGCACCCCGCGCCCGACCAGTTGTGGTCCGTGGTCGCCGAGGGCAGCCGGGTGTGGGAGCGCCGCCCCGGCGACGACGACTTCGCGCAGGTGCGCGTCGGCCTGGGCCCGCAGCAGCTGGCCACCCCGCTGATCGCCCCCGAGACGGCGCCCATAGACGAACTGGAGCCGCTCACGGCCGGCGCGATGCAGCGCTTCCTGGCCATACACGGCTCCCTCGACGGGCTGCCGATGGCGGTGTCGCTGCGCGCCTTCTACCACGTCACCCTCTCGGGAGAGCCGGAGACGGTGCACGGCACCGCGCGGGCGCTCGTGGCCCAGCTGGCCGCCCTGCACTCCCCGGAGGATCTGGTGATCGCGATCGCCGCCCGCCGCGGCGCGGACCACTGGGACTGGGCGAAGTGGCTGCCCCACGTCCAGCTGCCGGGCACCTTCGACGGCGCCGGCACCCGGCGGCTGCTCGGCGATGACCTCGTGGAGCTGGAGGAGCTGCTGGCCCCGCGCCTGGAGGGCCGCCCCCGCTTCAGCCGGGAGGGCCGCCCGCTGCTGGAGCAGCCGCACGTGGTGGTGGTGCTGGAGGGCGTCGCGGTGCCGGCCGGCTCGGTCCTGGCCGCGCCCGAGGGCCTGCAGGGCGTCACCGTCATCGAGGTCGTCACCGGCGAGCTGGACGAGCTGCGCGGCGGGCTGGCCGTGACCGTACGCCCCGGTGCGCTGCGGCTGCACTCGCAGGTCGCGGTGTACGAGGGGGTGCCCGACCAGCTCGCGCCCGAGGTCGCCGAGGCCCTGGCCCGGCAGCTGGCGCCGCTGCGCCCGGGCGGCGGCGACGAGGACGAGCCGCTGCTGGCCAACTGCGACTTCACCGACCTGCTCGCCCTGGGCGACGCCGGTTCGGTGGAGGTCGCGCGCACCTGGCGCCCGCGCACCCCGGCCGAGCGGCTGCGGGTGCCGATCGGGGTCGGCGAGGACGGCTCGCCGGTCATGCTCGACCTGAAGGAAGCCGCGCAGGACGGCATGGGCCCGCACGGCCTGTGCGTCGGAGCGACCGGTTCCGGCAAGTCCGAGCTGCTGCGCACGCTGGTGCTGGGGCTCGCGGTCACCCACTCCTCGGAGTCGCTGAACTTCGTCCTCGCCGACTTCAAGGGCGGCGCGACCTTCGCCGGCATGTCCGGCCTGCCGCACGTCGCGGCCGTCATCACCAACCTCGCGGACGACCTCACCCTCGTCGACCGCATGCGCGACTCCATCACCGGCGAGCTGCAGCGCCGCCAGGAGCTGCTGAAGTCCGCCGGCAACTACGCCAACATGCACGACTACGAGAAGGCCCGGGCCGCGGGCGCCCCCCTGGAGCCGCTGGCCTCGCTCGTCCTGGTGATCGACGAGTTCAGCGAGCTGCTGACGGCCAAGCCCGACTTCATCGACATGTTCATCCAGATCGGCCGCATCGGCCGGTCCCTGGGCGTGCACCTGCTGCTGGCCTCCCAGCGCCTGGAGGAGGGCCGGCTGCGCGGCCTGGAGACGTACCTGTCGTACCGCATCGGCCTGCGCACCTTCTCCGCCGCCGAATCCCGTACGGCGCTGGGCGTGCCGGACGCGTACCACCTGCCGACCGTGCCCGGCTCGGGCTACCTGAAGTTCGGCACGGACGAGATGACGCGGTTCAAGGCCGCCTACGTCTCCGGCCCGTACCGGACCGCCGCCTCCGGCGCGGCCGAGGGCGGGGCACTGCCCGTCGAGCGGCGGCCGGTGCTGTTCACCGCGGCGCCCGTGCCCGTGACGTACGCCGCGCCGCCGGCCGAGCCGGCCCGGACGGACGAGGGCTCCTCCGACTCGATCCCCGACACCGTCCTCGACGTCATCGTGCGCCGGCTGGAGGGCCAGGGCCCGCCCGCCCACCAGGTGTGGCTGCCGCCACTGGACAAGGCGCCCTCCCTCGACCAGCTGCTGCCCGCCCTCGCCGAGACCCCCGGCCGCGGCCTGACCGCGCCGGAGTACCCGGGCCGGGGCCGGCTCGTGGTGCCGCTCGGCGTGGTCGACAAGCCCTTCGAGCAGCGGCGCGACGTGCTCTACCGCGACTTCTCCGGCGCGGCCGGCCACATGCTGGTCGTCGGCGGCCCGCGCTCGGGCAAGTCCACGCTGCTGCGCACGCTGGTCACCTCCTTCGCGCTCACGCACACGCCCGCCGAGGTGCAGTTCTACGGCCTGGACTTCGGTGGCGGCGGCCTGAGCGCCGTCGCCGGGCTCCCCCACGTCGGCGGCGTCGCCTCCCGCCTCGACCCGGAGCGCGTCCGCCGTACCGTCGCCGAGGTGGCGGGCATCCTCGCCCGCCGCGAGGAGCACTTCCGGGCGCACGGCATCGACTCCGTCGCCACCTACCGGCGCCGCCGCGCGGCCGGCGACTTCGCCGACCAGGGCTGGGGCGACGTCTTCCTGCTCATCGACGGCTGGGCCGCCTTCAAGCAGGAGTACGAGCTCTTCGAGGGCGTCGTCGCCGACATCGCCTCCCGGGGCCTGGGCTACGGCATCCACGTCGTGGTGACCGCCTCCCGCAACATGGAGGTCCGCCCCGCCCTGAAGGACCAGCTGCTGGGCCGCCTCGAACTGCGCCTGGGCGACACCATGGACTCCGAGTTCGACCGCAAGGTCGCCGCGAACGTGCCCGCCGGCGTCCCCGGCCGCGGCCAGCTGCCGGAGAAGCTGCACTTCATGGCCGGCCAGCCGCGCATCGACGGCGGCGACGACCCCGCCACCATGACGGACGCCACCGCCGCCCTGGTCTCGGCCGTCGACGCCGCCTGGACCGGCCCGCACGCGCCGCGCGTACGCCTCCTGCCGCGCACGCTGCGCGCCGACGAGCTGCCCAAGGGCTTCGAGTTCCCGGAGCGGGGCGTGGCCATCGGCATCGACGAGACCGCGCTGGAGCCGGTCTTCGTCGACTTCGAGACCGACCCCTTCTTCCTCGTCTTCGGCGAGAGCGAGTCCGGCAAGACGGCCGTGCTGCGCCTGCTGGCCAAGCAGATCACCGAACGGTACGGACCGGACGAGGCGAAGATCGTCGTCGGCGACTACCGGCGCTCGCTGCTGGGCGTCGTCCCCGACACCCACCTGCTGGAGTACGCGCCCCTCGCCTCGGCCCTGACCGTCCACGCGAACGCCCTCAACGGCCTGATGGAACGCCGCGCTCCCAAGCCCGACGTCACCCCGCAGCAGCTGCGCGAGCGCAGCTGGTGGTCGGGCCCGCGGTTCTTCCTCTTCGTCGACGACTACGAGCTCGTGGCGGCCGGCAGCGGCAACCCGCTGTCCGTCCTGACGGAGAACCTGCCCTTCGCACGGGACATCGGCGTACGGTTCATCATCACCCGCAACTCGGCGGGCGCCTCGCGCTCGATGTTCGAATCCTTCATGCAGCGGGTGAAGGAACTCGGCGCCCAGGGCCTCGTCCTGTCCGGCGACCCCGCCGAGGGCGACCTCCTCGGCGGCGTCCGCCCCCGCCCGATGCCGCCGGGGCGCGGCGTCTTCGTCTCGCGGAAGCGGGGGACGCCGCTGGTGCAGGTGGGGTGGGTGCCGGAGGTGACGGGGGAAGACGGGTGACGGGGGAGAACGAGTGACGGCGGCGGCCGGCTGCGGGCGCGTCTCCTGAGCGCGGTGCGCCGGAAGCCGATACTGCGCGTGTGCACGGTACGTCGCCCGAGGACAACAAGAGACTGGTCCGGCGCTTCTACGAGGAGATCGACCGGGGCAACATCAACGCCCTGGACGAGCTGGTCGCGGAGGAGTACGTCGACCACTCTCCCCCACCCCTCCCGGGCCTCGGCCCGGGACGTGCGGGCCTGAAACGGGCCTTCCGCCTGTTCCGGGAGGCGACGCCGGGCACGCACGAGATCCAGGACCAGGTGGCCGAGGGCGACAAGGTCGTCACCCGCCTGCTGTGCCGCGGCACCCACGAGGGCGACCTGCCGGACATTCCGGCGACAGGCAACGCCCTGACGATGACGGCGACGGTGATCCACCGGATCGAGGGCGGCAGGCTGGTGGAGAGGTCGGACAAGGACATGCTGTCGTTTCTGCAGCAGCTCGGGGTGATTCCGCCGCTGCCGGGCAGCTGAGGGACTGCAGGTGGAATAAGGATTCAGCCAACAGATCGACAAGGGTGGTGCCCCACGGGCACCACCCTTGTTAGGTTCGAACGCGCGAATGTTTGTTGTCGTACACGGGGGTTGGACATCGTGACGTTCGAGGAAGAGTGGGCCGGTTTGCGCGCGGAAGCGCAGTCGCGGATGCGACTGAACGGTGCGCCGGGACCGGTCGGGGCTCCTGACCTGAAGTCGTCGGCCGCGAAGAAGAAGGCGGCGGTCTCCGCGCTGGAGCAGCACGTGGAGCCGGACACGCAGGCGGCCGGGAAGCTGATGGACGAGACGTCGGAGGCGGCGGCCAAGGGCTTTAACGGCTGGGCGACCGGTGCCGGCATCACCGAGGCCCTGAAGGGTTGGCGCGCGTCGGTGAAGTCCCTGCAGTCGCGCCTCGCCGCGGAGAAGACGGCGCTGAGCCAGACGCACCACCTGCTGACGGGGGCGGATCTGCAGCTGGGCGGCCAGTTCTCGCTGCTGAAGCCGCTGCCTGTGTCGCCGCAGAGCACCGAGCACTGAGGGGACGACCAGCGAGCATGCTCACGTACCACCAGGTCCTGACGGCCGACCTCGGCCTGCTGACGACCGCTGCGGAGCAGTGGGACGCGGCGGCGAAGAAGTTCGAGACCGTCCAGAAAACGTATGACGGCCAGGTCAAGAGCATCACGACCGACGGCTCCTGGAGCGGCCAGGCCTATCTCATCGCCCAGCCGAACATGCAGCGGACCTCCACTGAGTTCACCTCGGCGGCGACGGAGGCCCAAGCGATCGCCTCGCTGCTGCGGGACGCGCACACGCAGTTCACGGAACTGCGGGGCAAGCTGAAGTCGGCGGTGGCGGACGCCGAGAAGGCCGGCATCAAGATCGACGATCAGGGGCGCGCCACGGCCACCGTCCGCAACGATCCGGCGGCCACCCACGACCCGGACTTCAAGAACCAGAGCGCGAAGATCGCCGAGGCGGAGGTGTCCTGGACCCGCCACATAGCCGAGCTTGTCCAGGCCTTCGACGACACCGACCAGGGTGTGAAGCTGGCCCTTTCGGCGGCTGTACAGGACTCCGACCCTCTGGACGGCCTGAACGATTTCAACGGGAAGGCCGACGGCGACATCGAAAAGGCCGAGGTCCGTGAAGCCACCTCCCTGGCGAACAAACTCAGGTCGGGCGACCGCCTGAGCGAGCGGGAAATCAACGAGATGCAGTGGCTCCTGCGGGACGTGGGCCACGACGAGCAGGCCAGCCGGATGTTCCTGAACAACATCGGCCCGGACGGCACGATCGAGCTGGCCAACAAACTCAACGGCCTGGCCTACGACGGGGACAAGGGCCACCAGCGCAACTACTTGGGCATCGAGTCAGGCTTGGCGGGTACGGTGGCCACCGCCACCGCGGACCCGCACTCGTCGTTCTACGGCAAATGGCGCGAGGGCCTGCGCAGCGCAGGCGAGAAGAACTTCGGCAAGAAAACGGACCCCCTGTACGGCTACCAGACGTTCGTGGGCCTGATGGAGCAGGGGAAGGGCCGCTACGGCGGAACGTTCCTCAACGACCTGGGCGACGACATCATCGCTGCAGAGAAGAAGCACGAGGGAATCTGGACGCAGTGGACGGGCCCCCGTGCCGGCATCGCCAGCGATCCCCTCGACCACCTGCTCGGCGTGATGAGCAGAACCCCGGACGCCGCCACGTCCTTCCTCGACCCGGGATCGGACGGGAAGAACGGGCACCTCAAGTACTTGCTGAAGGATCGGGACTGGCCGAGGATCGCCCTCAACGGCCCCGGGCTGCTCACGTTCATGGACGACCCGACGAGCAAGGCGGGCCTGGGTGCGGCGCTGGAGGCGGCGAGCACGGGCCATGAACCGGGCACCAAGCACACGCTCGGCGGTCACACCGAGGCCCAGGCCCGTGTCATGCACGACACGATCAGGGTGCTCAATTCGGACGGCCACGGCGACAAACTGCCGGCGAACCTGCGCAGCCCGCTCGGCAACATGCTCGCCGACTACACCGGTGACACCCACCAGATCCTTTCCCGCACCCGCGAGGACTACAAGGTCTCCGGCACGGAGGGCAAGGTCTGGGAGGACGGCGGCGTCGTCCACATGGCCGTGGGCAAGGACGACCTCGTACGGGTCATGCGCGGCGTGGCGGACGACCCTGCCGCATTCGCCCGGATGTACAACGCCGAACGGCAATACGCTGCGGACACCTTGTCGCACGTCCCCTTCAACGGCGATCCCGACACCCGTGCCGCTGTCATCGAAGCGGCCTCGTCCGCTTACGGCTTCTACGACGGGATCAGCTCCGACGTCGTCTTCGACAAACGGGACAAGGCAATCCAATGGGCGCGGGACGTGAGCCACGCCGTGACGGGTACCTCGGGTGCTCTGCTGAACTTCATCCCGGCGGACGTCGCCGAGGGCGTACCCATGCCCAAGGGCGTGAAGGTGGGAGCCGACGCGCTCAACCGGATCACCGACTTCACCATGTACGAGTGGACGAAGGAACAGATCAGTGAGGCGAGTGCCGCGGCCGGCGCGGAGAACCGCGCCAAGTTCAACCACGGCCAGCGCCAGGTCGACAGCCTTGTCGTCGAATGGGGAAGAGTGAACGGCCACGATCCCAACGAAGGGGTCATACGCCACCTGGTGGGATCCGGCCAGGAGCGGCACAACAGCGCTCGGGACGAAGCCTTCATCTCCTTGGACCGGGACAAGTAATTCCATGACTCGACGAAGCGCGGTCAGCGCATCGGCAGCCCTGCTCTGCGCGGTGATCCTCATCGCCGGAGGCGTCTTCTACCTCTCCGGCGGCTACGACCACTGGCGCGACGACAGGTCCTTCGCGGACGCGTGCGACGGAGCTCTGAGGGCCGACCAGATGCGTACGGCATTGGACAGCGACAGCGTCCGGGCGAGTGCCGCGACGAGACGGGACATCGGAGCCGTGACGGCCTGCCGGGTGAAGGACCGGTCGAACGACCGTACCGTCTCGGTGGAAGTGCACTGGGGCTCCGAAACGGCCGGCGCCGCCGCTGCCGCGCTCCGGCACCGGTTCGTCACGGACCCGGTGATCGCAGCAGTTCCCGTCGGCAACGGCTGGCGCGGCGCTGTGGTCTCGGACGGCGGAGAGCTCTTCGGGGCCGTGGAACTCGCTTGCAGCAACAAACGCGACGAGAGCCTCATCGTCAACCTGCACACCCCCGTGAAAGCGAAGGACCCCGATCAGCGACGGAACGTCGCCCGACTGGCAACCAGCGCCGCACGCTCGGCAGCACAGCACTACGACTGCGTGGCTCAGCCGGGAAAACCTGTGGAACGGATCTCGCCCGATCCGGTCCGGAACCCGGTTCCGCTCGCCCGGGCGAAGGGGACGTGCGCGGTCGTCGTACGCGATGCGGAGGGCGCGAGGAAGGCCGGCGCGGCCTCGGTACAGGAAGCACCCACCGACCCGGACACCCCGGCGGAGGACTGCTACCTGCGCAACTCCGAGGGCAAAGAGATCTACCGCCTTACGGCCCTGTACGGAAACTTCGCCAACGGCCCACGACACGGCAGCTCACCCGATCTTGCCGGAGATTCCGGATTCGGGGACGGAGCCCGCTACGGCTACGCCACGGCTGCATGCCCCCGGGACAAAGAGCGATCCCTCTACGTGATCTCCGCCCCCATGTGGACGAACCGCACCCCCGACCCCGAGTTCGCGCACGCCGCGCTCAAGTCCTTCGCCGAAGAATCCGCCCGGAACCACGGGTGCGGTGATCTGAAACTCCCGTGAGAAAGAACCTGATCAGCCGATGTGGAGTTCCGTGCACGCCGGCCCGTGCTGCTGCTTGCTCTCGCAGGCCCCCGCTTCGGACTCCGCAGGATTGACGGCGGAGATCGACACCACGGATGTTCCTGACGGCAGCGAGAGCGGAATATCGATCTGCTGCCTGATCACGCCCTGGTCGTCCGGCCTCAGGATGCTCCAGTAGAGGTCACCCGATTTCCCAGGAGGAACGTTCTCGGGGCTGACGCTCACTTCGATGTGCGACCACTTCTGAACGCCGTCCGCGTGCACCACGAAGTGCAGCCTCATACCGGAGCGCGGGCCCGCGAGACTGACATCCGTGATGGACGCCCGGCCACTCCCGCCGGCGGCCTGGGCGGCTCCGACAACGGCGATGCTGAGGGATGCCATGTAGAAGACCACGCCGAGCACGAGCACACCGGTCTCCCACAGGACACCCCGGCCCGTGGGACGGATGAGCAGGGCCGAGATGCTGCAGACGATCGCAATGATGGCGCACAGCGAGGCCACGTAGATCGGCCATGACCTGTTGTTGAGGGCGACGAAGACGAACTTGCTGTTGAGCCCCAACGTCGTCATGATCCCGGCCACTGCCACCAGTGCCCCGGCCAGGATCTTGGCCACGTCGTCCAGCCGTTTTCCCAGCGCCGCCTGGATCTCGCCAAGAGCCGAGGCGGGGGAATCCACTGAGGTGGAGGGCCTCTCCTCGCCGCCCATGGCACGTTTCCCGATTCCGCCGAGCCGTCAGAACGGCGACATCGTGGCACCGCCCCGGCCCCGAACCGGAGACCGGGGCTCCAACGGCCAGCGAGCCCCCTCTTTTGGCCGCTGCGCGACCGGCCTTACAGGAATTCGTCGAGATCGCCGCGCTTGGCGGCTTCCACGAAGTTGCGCAGCCCCTCGCGGGTGGTGACAACCAGCTCCCCGGGGCGAGCGCTTTCTCTGAGCACGGGGGTGCCGTCGGCGGTGTGTCCTATCTGGATGCAGGCGTTGCCGCCGCCACCGCAGATCGGTTCCTGCCAGCGGATCTCGGGCATGAGGGTCTCCTCAGAGTTCCTTGACGATTCCGTTGATGAACGCACGGGATGCCGCCTCGTCGAGGGCACAGGCTTCCGCCTTCTCGAAGAGGCGGCGGTAGTTGGCCAGCTGCATTTCGGAGTCGACGAAGACCGAGCCGTACGACGTGTCGAGCTGCACCGTGTCTAGTTGAGGCACTGCCCCGCACGCGTAGAGGATGGTCTGACCAGCACCGGGAAAGCCGCCTGCCGTGAAGGGGATCACCCGGAGGCTGATCCGGTCGTGCCCACTGACCTCCAAGAGGTATTCGAGCTGGGCACGGGCGACACCGCGCCCGCCGAACTGCATGCGAAGCGCGCTCTCGTGGACGACCGCTTCGTAAAGCGGCGGATTGTCACGCTCCAGTACCTCGCGCCGCCGCAAGCGCTGGGCCACGCGCAGTTCGACCTCGTCGTCGGGGAGCTCGGGAATCACCATCTCGAAGATCGCCCGCGCGTGTGCTTCCGTCTGAAGGAGGCCGGGGACGTGAGAGGTCAGAGCGTTTCGGAGCCTGGTCGAATGCCATTCCAGCTCGGCGATGTCGAGGAAGAAGGCGGGGAGCGTTCCGCGGTACTCCTCCCACCACCCCTTGGTGTGGTCCTGAGCCATGTCGGCCAGCGCATCGATCAACCGAGCGTCGGGGCAGCGGTAGTTGCACGCCAAAGTGCGCACGCGGGCCGCGCTGATGCCGAAGCGACCCGCTTCCGTGTTGGAGATTCGGGTGCGGTCCACACCGAGCAGGGCAGCAGCGTCGGATGCCGACATGCCTGCTTGCTCACGCATCTGGCGCAGGGCGGCGCCCAGGCGTCGTTGACGGATGGTCGGATTGCTTCGCGGCGGCATGCGACCCCTCTCTCGAACCAACGCCCAGTCTGCCGCTCCTCGAACGGTCAGATCCAGCGATCGACTCAGGTAGCACAGGGATTCCGCCAAGGCGGTAGCACAGGGCTTCCGGGGTGCGCTACTTTCGACGGACTTCGCTCACAGACAGTGGCCGGAAGTGCACCGTGCGGCATGCCCACCTTCCCTGGGTGGCGTATGTCTGCGCTCAGGGAGGCGAGCCACCGCCACGGGTCTGCGTGCGTACACCACTTCCCCCACCTTGGAGTGAACGCGCATGAGCACCACCGCGGTCTGCCTACCCGACCCGCCGGGGTCGGCGTCAGTCACCCGGCCGTCGCCGGCCAACTTCAAGTACTCCGTCGGCCTGCCCAGCGGCGCCTACTGCGTCAGACCCGCCCGCATCCTCGTGCGGCAGGTACTGCGGGACCACGGCCTGGCCGACCTCGCCGAAATCGGCACCTTCGCCGTCTCCGAACTGCTGGCGCACGCCTGCGCCTTCACACCGAGCGGCGAGACCCAGCTCCTGATGCGGTGGCGCTTCGGTGTCCTGAGACTGATCGTGTTCGACGACCACCCCACGCACCCGGCACCATCGGAACCGCTCTGCCGGGAACGCCGGCGGGAGGCACTGTCCGTGCTCGACACGGTCGTCGCCGCCTGCGGCGGCATCTGCGGGCTGGCGGAGCTGGGGCCGCCGCTCTACGGGAGCAAGGTGTGGGTGGTGCTGCCGCGGGAGGCCGGTGAGCTGTATGCCGGGCTCTGAAGACGTCCTGCGCTCACTGCGCGAGGAGCTGGAGCGCCGCGGCATCGCGCTGCCGTCGCTCGGCGTGGAGCGAGCCGTCACGGGCGCCGAACTGATCCAGCTCGGCCGAGCCCGGCCGGATGTCGTGCAGCGGCTGGTGGAGGCACTGCGGGAAGCTCGCACCGGCTGAGCATGCACGTGGGGTGGGCACCTATCGGTTGCCCACCCCACGGCACGACCACCGCGAGCAGTATCAGCCGCCGTGGAAGTACCCGGCCGCCTTGCGGTCCGTGGCCTGGTACTGGGTGCTACCGTGCTCGATCTTCTCGGCGACATCCTTGAGAACAGCGTGGATGTGCTCTGCCCGAGCGTGCCACTGCTTGCTGGCCGCGTGCATCATCTGCTGGGCCTCGCCCTGCCAGCCATGCGTGACCTTCTCGACCGAGGCCCAGATGGCCTGGAGCTGACTGTCCAGCAGGCTGGATGCCGCCCTGATCTCGGCCGCGGTGTGGCTCAGCCCGCTGTACTGAACCTTCAGGATTCCGTCGTTGGACATCCGTCCCCCACTCGTCTCAGATCTTCAGTGATTGGGTTCCACTCGGAACCAGTGGCTCAGTACTCGTGAATCTTGCTGTCGAGGCCGGCGCTGAGACCAGTCTGCGTGCTCTTCGCGTCGAGATGGCCGCCCGCGGCTCCACCGTTCACGTCGATGCTCTTGAAGCTCGACACAACAGCTTCTTCGTTGGCGTGGCTCGACTTGCGCGTGAGGGCCACGGCGTCGTGAATGCCGTCGAGGAGCCGGCGGAGTGCATCGTGGTCGTCGTTCAGCTGCATCTGCGCAGTGGTGAACGCCTGGGCAGCCCGACCCTCCCAGGCGGGCTTCACCTGCTCAACTGCGTTGACCAGGCTCTTCAGGTTCGCCGACATTGCAGCGCTGGCCTCTTTGAGGCTGTTCTCGAACGCGACGAAGGCCGCATCATCAATCTTCTGGATGTCCGAGGACATGTTTCACCATCCCCCATGAGTTGTCGGCGAACTGAATCGCCCTGACTTCGCGCTCCGCAATCTAGCCGACCGGCCCGCTGCCGGCTGACCAATGCGGAGTGGTTCTGTTGCGGCGTCGCACCAGCACGATCGCGGTGACGGCGGCGGCCACGACGACCGCTGCGCCAGCACCGATACTCAACCAGAGGGTGCTGACATCGCCCTTGTCACTGCTGCTCTGCGCCGTGGGGCGCGGTGTGCCCTGGGCCGACAACTTGGGTTCACTCGACGGCGTCGGCGCGGCGTTGGCCAGCAGCGGGTTGACGTCGGCCGGGCCGGGGTCCCCCTCCCCGTCCAGGATGACCTTGCGCGGGCGGACAATACCGTAGCCGATGTAAGGGCTCGGGATCTTGCCGGTTGTCGGTTTGCCTGCGGTGTCCAGCATGACGCGCAGCACTTGGTTGTTGGTCCAGTCCGGGTGCTTGGCCCAGATGAGGGCGGCGGAGGCGGAGGCGAGGGCGGTGGCAGAGCTGGTCCCTCCTGTAGCGCAGAAGCCGGCGCTTTCTCTGCAACGCCCAGGAATTTCCTGCCCGGGGGCAGCGAGAGATACGTGACTGGCGCTGTTGGACCACTTGGTGACAGTGCTCGTACTGTCAATGGCTCCCACGGAGACCGCCCCTGGCGCCGCCGCCGGATAGTTCGGAACGTTTACCCCATCGCCATCGTTGCCCGAACCAGCAAAGACGAGGCTGCCCTTTCCCAAGGCGTAGCTGACAGCCGCCTCGATCTGAGAGTGGCCTTTCGACGCCGGTCCGGCCATGGAGATGTTGATGATTCGTGCACCATGGTCGGCCGCATAGCGGATGCCGTTGGCCATGAGCGGGTCAGTGACGTCCGCCAAGCCGCCAGGAACCTTGACGGGAAGGATTCGCGCACCGGGCGCGAGCCCCTGAACTCCTCCGCCCGCTCCGGTACCGGCGATGAGGGAAGCCATCTGGGTTCCATGGCCATCACGGTCGGAGACGGCACCGGCTGGGTTCTGCGCATCGGACATGTCCGCTCCCTGCAGTACCTGGCCCCGAAGCTCCTCCACGGACGTGTCGACACCAGAGTCGACGACAGCGACGGTCAATCCGTCACCGCGGCTCACCTTCCACATGTCTTCCGCCTGCATGGCATCGAGGTACCACTGCCGGGACCGGACTCCGTCGGCGGCTGCACTGGGTGCGGCGAGGGCAAAGCAGGTCACACCGGCTGCGAGAACCGAAATGGTCTGTGCTGAACCTCGCCGCATCCTGCCAAGGACGTGGGGCATGCGTGAAGCGTCTCCTCAGGGTGCAGGCGGCAAATGCATCAGTCGATGACAGGCGGGACGGTATCCCGCCTTCCACGGGTCCAGGTCTTCTCGTCCTCCGTCAGGTAGGCCGGGCGCGACGTCTGCTGCCGTCTTGCGCCACTAGCCGGCGCAGCCCCCGCGTGAGGGACCATGCCTGAGCTCTGGTGGTCGCGCACAAGCCCTGACCCTCCTGGGGTGAAAGCCGAGCGCCCTGCTGGCTGGGCCGAGGGAGCAGCTCCAACCGGTCCACCCGGCGCCAAAAGCCTGCGCTGCGCGGAACCGTTGTACCCACCTACGACACCGCTCGCGGCAGCCCCCGGAACACTCCCCGTCCCAACTGGGCCACGTCCCACCAGGCCGCCCTCCTCCCCGACCACCGTTCCCCGCGGCAACCGTGGCACGCCTGCCGCGGGACCTGGCCGGTTGGGCAGACCACCCACGATTCCATCACTCGTACCGGGCCGCTGGAACCCCTCTCCGCGTGGTACAGAGAGGCCGTACTGCGGCCCCCTTGTGCCCGTTGCTCCTCGGACAGCTCCAGGGTCGCCGCCAGCGGCGAGAGGGCGACCTGGGACACTGCGTCCGGCTCCGACCGGCCCGAGGGGCAAGTACACGTCTGCCTGCCGTCCTCGCGAAGTATCGCCTGCAGGGGAAGGGCTTCCCGTAGTGGTCGCGGATTCAGTGGGCGAGACGACGCCGGTGGAGTCAATTGTCGTGCCGGAAATCGACCCGCCTACCGGCGCGCCACCGATGCTTGCGTGTCCAACCACGCGCGATCCGTCGCCGCCCTGGGGCGACAGGTGGCTCACCGATGGAGTGTGTGCCGCTGTCCCCGTCCCGCTGGTTGGTCCCTGCGTCCCGGCAACGCTCGGCGCTCCCACCGCCGCGGCGGGTGCGCCCGACTCGTACGGTCGCTCCCAGGTGTTGATGCCGTCGGTGAATCCGGGCAACGCGAACCGCGGCTCCTCCAACATCCCCAGGTCCGCACCCGCGGTCTTGTAGTAGGAGTCCACCAGCCGCATCGCGTCCACCGCCGCCTGGCGGTCCTTCTCCGCGGCGGCCACGCGCGCCTTCTCCTTCTCCGCATCGACGAGGCACGGAGAAGCGCTCGGCTTGGGCATGTGGGACTGGGCCTTGGCGAGGCCCTCCGCCGCCTTCGTCATCACCGCGCCGGCGGACGACGTGTAGTGGGCCAGCTTCGTGGTCTGCATGACCATCTGCTCGCCCCACTTGCGGAACGCGTCGCCGCCCTCGCCCTCCAGTTTTACGCGGGCCACGTGGTCCTTGAGGTCCTTGCTGATGGCGTCGAGATCATTGAAGGCGTCCTTCAGAGTCTTGCCGACCTCCGTCAAGCGCTCCGGCTTGCCGTTGGCCACCATCGCGTACAGCTCTTCGTGGCTCTTGCCCTGGAACTCGCTCTCCGACATTCCTCTCCAACCCCCCTTACAGGCCCGCTCCGGCGGTGCCGCCTTCGGCCGGCGGCGGCGTGGCGGCGGTGCCGCCGCTCTTGCCCGTCAGTTGACGCTCGTACTCCCCTGCCCGCTTCTGGATCGCCCGCATGCGCGCGGCCTCGTCCGCGTCGACGCCGTCGTAGCCGCGTTCGGCGACGACGGCGGCGATGCCCATGGCCTCGACCTGGTCGCCGAACTGCTTGGAGAGCAGTTCCAGCCGCGCGTGCACCTTGTCGTAGAGCGCTGCCAGCTGCTGTGCCGAGCCGAAGTTCCGGCCGAACGTGTCCGCCGGGACCTTCTGGTCGCCGATCGTCTTCGGCGAGGCGGACGACTTCTCCAGCTTGGCGAGCACCTCGTCGATGCGGTTCTTGAACGTCGTCAGCGTTTCGGCTTCCTTGGCCAGGTGGCCGCCGCCCGAAGGCGACGCAGGCTGGCCGGCCGAGTCACGCGTGTCCACTGGATCCTCCCCCATCTGACGCCACTTACTGCCGTGCGGCGCTTACAGCACTCTAGTCACTCGTGTTGCTCGACCCCATCGAGATAGCGTCAACCTGCCATGACGGCAACCACAACATCGGTGTCCTGGGACTCCAGTGAACCTTCGTTCACCAGCAGCAGCCGCCCTCCTCGCAGGTGTGCGGTCATGCTCCTGCCGTGGGCGAGGCGGGATTCCGTCGTGCGCAGGTCGCCGGACAGGTGGGTCGTGTGTGTGGCCTTTCCGTTCGTGGTGGCGACGGTGGCGAGCTCGCCCACCCGCTCGGGTGTGGCGGCGACGTAGACGGTCAGCTTGCCGTCCTGGACCGCTACGGGCAGCGCGGTCCGATTGGCGTCGGCCTTGTACGTCCAGCGCTCGTGCCCGGTCGTGAGATCGAACGCCCTGGTCGCTCCCTTGCCCGCGATGTAGACGGTGTCCCCGTCGACCAGGAACTCCGGGCACTTGCTCATGGAGGATGAGCAGGAGTGGCTGTCGTGGTCGCGGCGGAGGGCGATGCGGGAGCGTTCCTTGCCGTCCTTGTCGTCCAGGGTCACCACGTCGGTGCGCACGCCGATGCCGTTGCCGACGAGCAGGACGACCGGCCGGGTGGAGAGGATGCCGTAGACCATCTCCCCTTCCTTCCCTTGCCACTTCCAGCGGGGGTGATCGAGGGTTTTGGGGTCGTATGCGCTGACGGTGGCACGCCGGTCGGCGCAATAGCGCTGGGTCACGAACTGGGCGCCGCCCGCCGTGGCGACGTCCTCGCACGACGGCTCACGGAGCGCTTCGGCCAGCAGTTTCCCGTCGGACAGCTCGAAGACCTTGGTGCCTGTGGCCCATGTGATCAGCCCCCTGCCGCCGCTCACCGATACGGTCGGCGCCACCTTCCATTTGTCCCGTCGGAAGTTGTCCATTTCGGGGTCGTCCTGAGTGAAGAGTGCGACCTCGCCCACCCACAGCTGTACGCCACGGCGGATGTCAATGGCGGTCACCACGCCACACGTACCACCGAAGTCGAGCGCCAGGAAGACACGCCCGTCGTCGCTGTCCCGCGATGCGGAGCACAGTGTCCCGTCCAGCACCATGGACCACTGCCTCTCCCCGGACTTGAGGTCGTACGCCGTCAGCATGTCGGGTTCGGCCTTGACGACCGAAGTCGGTGTGAACCAGGTTCCCGGCGCCCATTGTGCGTTTTTGGACGGTGCCGTTCGGGCTGTCTTCTTCCATGCCTGCGTACCGGCTTTCAGGGATGAGCCGTCCTGCGAAGCGGCAGATTTCGTGCCGGCCTCGGGACGAGACCAGGCCCAATAGCCGGCACCGCATATGAGCACGAGAACGACGGCGAGCAGGATGCCCCATGTGCGTCGTGACAGTTGGCGTGACAACAATGTCTCCGTTCGAGCAGGACTATGGAGGGCGGTCAGTTGAACGACAGCAAAAGGTGAGAGGGGGAACCTACGAAGCCGGAAGCCATGAAGACCCTGCCGTCCTCGAAGTACACCTCACCGAAAAGCGCGGCTTCCCTTTCCTCTCGAGCGCTCTCCGCCGGCAGCCGCTTGACCACTGTGGGAGTTCCATCCCGTGGTTCGAGAGTCACGAGCCGGCCACCTTCGTCACCCTGCGCGTACTGATAAATCAGGGGCTTGTCACCCAGGAACTTGAGCGGAACGCCAACCCGCTTCCCTCCTGCGTCGCTTGCCCAACGCTTCTGGCCGGTGGCCAGATCGATGGCGATGATCTTGTTTGTGCTCTCTCCGGCCGAACCGCTCCCCGTACCTTCCGTGGAAAGGTAGACGGTGTCCTTACTGAAGACGGCATTCGCTGCGTTGCCGTTACCGGTGAGCGAGATCCGGTTTCGGGTCCGACCCTCCGGGGTGATGGTGATCAGGTCGGTCGAGTTGTCACGTTCGTCAACTTTTGCAACGGCCACCACGACGGGATCGACTGAAGGAATTCCCATCATCTTGAGTCCGTCCGGCACCTTCCACGTCCACATGTCCTTGCCGGTGGACGGGTCGATGCGCTGGACGAACATGCGGTCGTGGGGACACTTGATCACAGCGAGGAGAGTCGTCCCATCGGTCGAATTGCGGTACTCCACGCAGTTGAGGAGCATATTCTTATCCGGCTGCGCAAGGACCCTTCCGTCGTCGACTGCGAACGTTGCGGATTCATCTGCCGACAAGATCTTGACGGTGTCGTTGAGGAGCACGATCTGCATGTCGGTGTATCCACTGCTGTACCTGGTGGGCATCTTCTTGTCCCACTTGGCGCGGCCGCTCCTGAGGTCCACGGCCATCAGATCCGAGCAGCTGTAACCGTCTTTCGCATAGGCGACGACGCCGACGCCCTTCTCGGCCCGGCGGGAGGTCGCACAGAGAGGTCCCGGGATGCGTACGTTCCACTGCTGCTTGCCGTGAGCGGTGTCGTATGCGGTGATGTTGCCGGTCCGGGTGCGGATGATGTTGCCGTTCGCGAACCAGGTCGTCCATCCCTTGCCCTTGGAGACGTTTTGATCGTCCTTGTCCGGGTTGGTGACCAGCCAGTCCAGCTGGGAGTCCAGTCGACCCGTCGCCGGCGGCTTGGCCTGCGGCTTGCCGCCACCCCCACCGTCGTCGCCGCGACCCCACAGCCACCAGCCGCCTCCGCCGAGGCCGGTGAGGAGGAGGGTCAGGGCGAGGGTGATGAGCAGGGCCTTGCGGCGGCCGCCCGGAGCGGGGGGCGGAGACATCGGTGCAGCCGGGCCGAAGGCCGGAGGCGGCGGGCCGAAGCCCGGGGAGGGTATCGGGGGTTGGGAGGGCGGTGGTGGCTGAGTCATAAGGGGACGCCTTTTCGTCCGGGGATGTTGGGGTGTGGAGAGGGAGCGTGGCCGAACTCCCGACCCCGGTGGTCCGGGGTTGCTAGCGTCGGCGGCAGTGTCCGGGTCCGTACTGTCGGACGAACCGAAGAGGAGCTCTGCGCAGTGGCCACTGAAGAAGAGAAGGAAGCGCTGTACGCCATGGACATCTCGGGCGCGGAGTGGATCAGTGCGCCCGGGGACACCTCGGAGGAGCGGGTGGAGATCGCGTACCTCGAGGGTGGTGCGGTGGGGATGCGGTCGTCGGCCGATCCGGACACCGTGCTGCGGTACACCGCCAGCGAGTGGGAGGCGTTCGTGCTCGGGGTCCGGGACGGGGAGTTCGACATCGAGGTGTGACGGTCCCGCCGGCGGCTCACCAGGGGGCGCTGATCGCGAGGATCATGCCTGCCTTTTCGTCGGCGAACTGTCCGTCGTTGACGAGGAGCAGGCGGTCGTCGACGAGGCGGGGGAAGCCGTCGATGCGGCTCATCATGGCCTCGTTCTTGCGGTCCTTGTCCGTGTCGGAGTGCTCGACCGTGCGGACGGCCTTGCCGGTGGCCGTGTCCAGGTAGGCGATGCGGCCGCGGCGTTCGGGGGTGGCGACGGTGTAGGCGGCCACGCGGCCGCCGTGCACCGCCACCGGGGTGGTGTAGCGGTTGGGGTCGGCCTTGTAGGTCCAGCGTTCCTTGCCGGTGGCCAGGTCGTAGGCCATGGTGACGCCCTTGCCGGAGATGTAGAGGGAGTCCTTGTCGGTCAGCGCGCCCGTGCAGCCGGAGTCGGCGAGGAAACAGGTGCCCAGCTGCCAGAAGCTGTTGTACGGGACGCGCGTCTTCTCCTTGCCGCTGTCGGGGTCCAGGACGACGAAGTCGTACTTGGCGTCGGGGCCGGCCTTGCCCGGTGCCTGGGCGAGGACGAGCGGGTTCGTGGAGATGATGGACAGGAAGCCGTCGCGGCGCGGGAGCTTGGTCGTCCACTTGGGCTTGTCGAGGTTCTTCGGGTCCAGGGAGCGGATCGTGATCTCGCCGTCGGACTTGAAGTCGCAGTAGGTGATGGCGATCAGGCGGGCGCCGCCGGCGCTGTCGACCATCTCGCAGGCCTTGCGCTTGAGGGATCCGACGCGCTTGCCGTCGGAGAGGCGGCGGGTCTGCTCGCCGGCGCCCCAGGTGGCGTAGAGGTGGCCGTCGTGGACGGCGAGTTCGAGGGCGGCCTTGAGCCACTTGCCGGGCTTGAGGGCCTCCGCCTCGTCCTTGTCGTCGACGAGGAGCTCCTCCCACTTGCGCTTGCCGTCGCGCAGGTCGAAGGCCACCAGGCGGGTGCAGATGCCCTCGTACTCGACGGAGACGACGGCGACGCCGCCGTCGGACTCGCGCGATGCGGCGCACAGGGAGCCGGCGAGCAGGAACGACCACTTCTTCTCGCCGGTGCGGATGTCGTACGCGGTGACCATGTCCGGTTCGGCCTTGACCACGAGCGAGTCGGTGAACCAGGTGCCGAGGGCCGCGTGCATGCTCTTCTCGTCCGGCCTGGTGCGGGATTCGGCGGTCCAGACGACGGAGCCGGCCGTGGGGTTCCTGCCCGTGCCACCGCCCTGGGAGCCGCCGCCCGCGGGTCCGCTGCCGGTGAAGGACCACACCGCCCAGCCGCCCGCCGCGAGGACGACGGCGAGGGCGAGGCCGGCGAGCGCCGGCTTCAGCCATGTGCGGCGGCGCCCGGGGGTGCCCGCACCACCGGTGGCGCTGGCGGTGAACTGGGACAGCCTGGGTGGCGTCTGCCCGTACTGGGGTGTGTGCACCGGGCTCCTGCTCCTGCTCCTGGTTTCGTTGTTCTAGGGGTCGGGCGGCGGTCGGGTGTCAGTGGAAGGACATCATCATCGTCCTGTCGGTCATGCCGATCTGCGAGACGACGTAGAAGTGGTCGTTGCGGAAGTACACGGTGCCGAGCCGCCCGATCTTGTACTCCTCGTCCGCCGATTCCTGCGGCAGGTTCATGAAGACGGCGGAGCTGCCGTTGGCCGGGTCGAGGGAGAGCAGCTTGCCCGCCTCGTCCTTGGAGGCCTCCTGGTAGACCAGCAGCCGTCCGTCGTGCATGGCGACGGGCCGGTAGCGGCGGTTGCCGGCCAGCTCGGTGGTCCAGCGGGGTTTGCCGGTGGCGAGGTCGACGGCGGCGATGGCGTTGGCGTAGACGCCGTCGATCTCCTTCTTGCCGTTGATGGTGGCGAGGTAGAGCGTGCCGCCGTCGGTGACGGTGCTGCGGCAGGAGTCGAGGAGCCGGGTGCAGTCGCCGAATTCGTACGGCCCGGCGGAGGCGGAGATCAGGCTCTTCAGGCGGCCGTTGTCATCGAGGACGACGACGTCCGTCGGGTCGGTGTCGTCCTTGCGCGCCACGGTGACGACGGGCGGATCGACGGAGAGGACGTTGTGCGCTTCGAGGCCGTCGAGGAGCTTCCAGGTCCACTTCTCCTGCCCGGTCCTCGGGTCGACCGACATCACGAAGCTGCGGCCGGACAGGCCGCACTCGGCGACCGTGAGCTGCTGCGCACCGGAGCGGCCGGCGACCGAACCGGCCGCGCGGCAGCCGTAGTCGTGGGGCGTCAGGCGCTCGCCGGTGCGCGCGTTGAACACGCGGGGCTCGACGCCGTCCGCGAGGGTGAGGGTGCCCTGGACGAGGGAGATGTTGGCGGTGCGGTGGCTGTCCTTGCGGCCCTTGGAGTCGGTCAGTTCCTTCGTCCACAGCATCCGGCCGTGCTCCAGGTCGACGGCCATGACCAGGTCGCAGGCGAACTCCTCCTTGCCGTAGACGACGGCGGCGATGCCGTTCTCCTGCTGCGGGGAGCTGGTGCAGGCGAAGCCGGGTACGGGCACGGTCCAGCCGGGCTTGCCCGTCGCGATGCTGTACGCGGTGACGGCTTTGCTGCTGCGCATGATCACGTTCTTGTCCGTGAACCACGGCTCCGCCATGTGATCGGCGCTGTCCTTGTCCGTGTCGGGCACGGGCGCCATCCAGTCCAGCTTGGCGTCGATGGCCTTGGCCGGGGCCTTGGAGGTACGAGCAGGATCGTTTCCGCCGCGGCCCCAGAGGAACCAGCCGCCCGTGCCCAGGCCCGCGACGAGCAGCAGGCCGAGACCGATCGCGAGGGCCTTGCGCGGGACTCCCCCGCCCGCTTGCGCCGGAGCCACGGCGACCGGCGCCGCCGGCTCGGTCGGCGCGGTGGGCGAAACGGGCGCCCGGCCGGGCGACTGCGGGGCCTGCCCGGGCGGCGGCACCGGCCCGGGCGGCGGCACCGGCGGCGGGCCCGAGGGGGCCTGCGGGGTCGGGGGGGCTTGGGGGGCCTGCGGCGTCTGCGGGACGGCTCCCGGCTGCGGGAGCGGCACGAAGGGTTGCGGTGCGGTGCCGAAGCCGGGGCCCGGGTGGCCGCCGTCCTGTGCGCGGTGTGGCTGGTTCATGGGTTCCTTCATGCCTTCATGCGGTTCCGCCGGCGCCGGAGGGCCGGTTGCGGCGGTGGGGGTCCCGGTGGCCCCGGTGGTCGCGTACGACGACGGCCGAGCCCGCGATCATGGCGACGAGCAGGGCGGTGCCCCCCAGGGCGTACGTGGCCAGGCGCACCTGGCGCTCCTGCGGCGTCTCGCCGAGGGCGAGCGGCGCGGGCTGCGGGGCGGCCACGCGGTGGGCCGGTCCTTCGGGGACGGTGACCCGGTCGAGCGGGCGGTCGTCCTCGGTGAGGGCGCGGACGGGGTCGACGACGCCCCAGCCGACGTAGCGGTCGCGGGTGGCGGAGACGCGTTCGGCGGTCTGCTCGATCTGGGCGACGACCTGGTTCTGCTTCCAGTCGGGGTGCTTGGCGCGGATGAGGGCGGCGACCCCGGTGACGTACGGCGCGGAGAAGCTGGTGCCGTGGTCGACGCAGTGGCCGCCGCCGGGGACGGTGGAGACCATGTCGACGCCGGGCGCGGCGACGCCGATGAAGTCGCCGGACTGGGAGAAGGGGGCGCGTTCGTTGTTGCGGTCGGAGGCGCCGACGGCGAGGACGCCGGGGTAGGCGGCCGGGTACGTGGGCTTGGAGCGGCCGTCGGCGCCGTCGTTGCCGGCCGAGGCGACCACGACGACGTCGTGGGCGAGGGCGTCGGCGACGGCGCGCTCCAGGTCGGAGTCGGGGCGCAGCGGGACGGCGGTGTCCTGGGAGATGTTGATGACGCGGGCGCCGGCGGCGACGGCCGCTTTGATGCCTTCGGCCAGGGTGCGGGAGGTGCCGCTGCCGCGTTCGTCGTTCTGCCGGATGGGGATGACGACGGACTCGGGTGCGATGCCGACGAATCCGCCGGCGGGCGAGGGCCGGGCGGCGATGATGCCGGCGACCTTGGTGCCGTGGCCGACGGGGTCGACGGTGGGGCCCTTGCCGGCGTCGTTCGTGCCGGAGAGCAGGTCGATGCCGCTCTTGGCGTCGACGGCGTCCTTGAGCTGGGGGTTGGTGACGTCGATGCCGGTGTCGATGACGGCGACGCGCACGGGGTGTCCCTGGGGGTCGCGGCCCCGGGTGTCCTGCCAGAGCTGGTCGAGCAGGATGCGCTGCAGGGCCCAGGGCGTGCCCTTGATGGGCTTGGCGGGGTAGGTGCACTCGCCGCTGCCGTCGAGCACGGTGGCGGCTGCGGGGACGGCCGGGGCGGCGGTGGTCAGGGACGCCAGCAGTGCGGCGGTGAGCAGGGCCGGGGTTCGCATGGCGGCCTCCTACGAACCCTGCGGCTGTTTGGCGCTGTTGGTGTCCAACCGGGGGCCGGTCGGCAGGAACTGCGACCAGTTGGCCGGTACGGGCACAGGGGCGACGTCCTTGTAGCCGAGGCGGGTGCGGGCCTGGTCGGCGTCGGCGGCCCCGGGCCGCGCGGGGTCCGGGGAGGGCGCGTCGCCGATGCGGGAGCGGTCGGTGGCGCTGTCGCCGTTGGACTGGACGGCGTAGCGCAGCCCGGTGTCGGTGACGAGGAAGACCGGGCCGCTGTCGGTCTGGCGGCCGGTGACCTGGCGGTAGAGCAGGCCGGAGCCGGGGGTGACGTAGGCGCTGGTGGCGCCGTCGGGGATGGTGGCGGGGTAGTCCTTGCCGGCCCAGACGCCGAGGTCGGGGTTGCCGCCGGAGTCGAGGCCGCCGAAGAGGCTGCAGACGGTGTCGTTGCCGTCGCCGCCGGCCACGGGGTCGGCGGAGTTGGCGGGGCGGGGCACCTGGGCGGGCCAGTGCATGCCGCCGTAGAACTCCTCGGCGTCGGGCGTGAAGTCGGCGGCGCTGACGCGCTCGGGGGTGCCGGCCTGGCCGAGGGGGGCGAGGGCGCGGCTGCTGAGCAGCAGCTTGGCGGTGAACTCCGAGACGCGGGCGACCTTGCCGGGGAGCACGACGTAGTGCTGGGTGGTGGTGCCGGTGGGCGCCTGGAGGATCATGCCGACGCGGCCGGTGCGGCCCTTGAGCGTGGGGACGCCGGCGGGGTCGCCGACGCTGCCGTGGAGGGCGGGGAAGGTGATGGGCGTGCCTTCGCGCAGGGTGCCGAGCCACTCCTTGGTGACGCGCTGGGGCTGGGCGCCGTCGTTGAAGAGGGCGCGCAGCAGCAGGTTGCGGTCGGCGGGGTCCTGGTTCTGCCAGTCGGGGCCGCCGATGAGGTAGCGGGTGCCCTTGGGGTCGACGAGGTAGCGGGCCTCGTCGGGGCCCTGGACGTACAGCGCCTGGGCGCCGCGCAGCCGCCGGGGGCCGGTGAGCTGCTTGGCCTTGGGGTCGCCGGCGGCGAAGAGGAAGACCGCCTTCTGGGTGGTCCTGCCGCCTCCGCCGGGCTGCTGGCAGACGGCCCACTGCTTGGGCTTGCCGGCCTGTGCGGCGGTGGGCATGCGGTCGGGCGCGTACGGGATGCCGAGGGTGGGGCCGCGCGGGATGTGGCCGTCGTCGAGCTCGGACTCCCGGACCTTGATCACTCCGCCCTTGCCGGGGTCGAGCAGCAGCCGGGCGGAGGCGAGGTTGAGGACGGGGTGGAGCTGCTTCTTGCCGTCGGTGGTCAGGACGACGTAGCGGGTGGTGGAGTCGCTGCCGACGATGACGTGCGCGGCGACGTCGTCCCAGCCCTTGGGCGCGACGGGCTTGAAGACGCCCCAGGCTCCGAAGCCCGCGACGAGCAGGGCGCCGACGACGATGCCGGGCAGGATCGTGCGCAGCGGCCGGGGGGCGCCTTCCTCCGAGCCGGTGAGGGAGGGCTGCAGGAAAGCGGCGACCGTCCGTTTCCTCGCGAAGGTGTAGGCGTTGAGTTCGTCCCGCCGTGATGCCATGTGGAGCTGCTTCTCCCCCGGTTTTCCGATGCCGTTTCCGTCGTCTTGCCGTCGTCTTGCAGTCGTCTTGCCGTCGTTGTGTTCGTTGCTGTCCCGTCGTTGCGAATCCGCCGCTTTCGCGGGGTTGTTCCGCGGTGGACGGGCACCGGCCGAGCGCCGTCGCCCGGGCGGGGCCGGTGTCGGACCGAGCCTCTACTATGCCCGTAGGTGATCGCCACGTGTCGCCGGGGGACGGTCCCGGAAAGGGCGGCGACCGGTTTTCCGCCGGTGTGTCCGACCGGTGTGCGTGGAGCTGTATTCGGCGGATTTCGAGGGGGCTTGACGGGTCATGGCAGCCGCGACGCGCGTACGGCCGGAGGGCGGCCCGGGGCCCGGTGCGGGCGCGCCCGCGGCCGGCGCCGTGCAGCCCCGGCCGGCCCCGGGGCGTGGTGCGCTGGGGCCGGTACGGCTGCAGCAGCTGGTGCTGGTGGAGCTGGCGGCGGCCGTGGTGCTGCTGGGCTGGCTCGGCGGCCGGCTGCTGCTGGCGCCGGCGGTGGTCCTGGCCGTGCTGCTGCTCCTGCCGGCCGTCCTGCGCCGCGGGCGGCGGCCCGTCGTCGAGTGGCTGGCCTCCGTGGTCGCGCTGCGCCGGCGGGCACGCCGGGCGGCGGCGCAGCCGGTGCTCCCCGGCACGGATCCCCGGCTGGCCCCCCTGGTCGAGTGCGAACCGGCCCTGCGCACGTCCTCCTTCACCGACCGGACGGAGCGGGAGGTCGGCCTGGTCGGCGACGGCACGTTCCTGACGGCGGTGCTGCGCGTCGACGGCGTCGACCGGCCGCTGCGGGCCGATCGCACGCGCAAGGCGCTGCCGCTCGCGCTGTTGCGGGACGCGATGGACGTCGACGGCATCGCGCTGGAGTCCGTGCAGGTGGTGCAGAGCACCCTGCCGGCACCGGCCCCGCACCTGCCCTCCGACTCCCTCGCCGCGCGCAACTACGCGCCGCTGCAACAGCTGACGGGCGCACCCGCGGTGCGCCAGACGTGGGTGGCGCTCAAGCTCGACCCGGAGCTGTGCCGGGAGGCGGTCGAGGCGCGCGGGGGCGGTACGACCGGGGCGCGCCGCTGCGTGCTGCGCGCGGCCGACCAGCTGGCGAGCCGGCTGGCGGGAGCCGGGTTCCGGGCCACCCTGCTGTCCGAGGACGCACTGACGGCCGCCCTCGCGACGGCCGCCGACATCAACCCCGCCGCCACGGCCCAGGCGGGCCGTACGGGCACGCCCGCGCGGCGGACGGTGGAGAGCGCACGCGCCTGGCGCTGCGACGACCGCTGGCACACGACGTACTGGCTGGGCCGCTGGCCCCGGCTGGGCGGTGCGAGTGGTGCGGGCGGGGCGGGTGGTGCGAGCCTGCCGCAGTTGGCGGCGCTGCTGATGTCGCTGCCCGCCCTGTCGACGACGCTCAGCCTGACGCTCGGCCGCGGGCGCATGCTGGAGGGACGGCACACACCCACCATGACGGGGCATGTCCGGATATGCGGGCGCAGTGCGGACGAGTTGGCCGCGGTCCGGCGCGAGTTGGAGCGGGCCGCCCGCGCGGTGAAGGTCGGCCTGGTGCGACTGGACCACGAGCAGGTGCCGGGCGTCCTCGCCACACTGCCGCTGGGAGGTACCCGCTGATGGCCACGACGACGTACACCGGCACCCCCGTCGCCGGACCGGCGGCCGGTACGGCCCCGGCACCCGCGGCCCCCGGCCGCCGGGCACGCACCGGCTTCGGGCTGCTCGGGCCCCGGCGCGGCCGGCACGAGCTGTCGGCCGCGGAGTTCGACGCCCTCGCCCTGCCCGTCGCGGACGACGGAGTCGTCATCGGCACCGACGAGCACGGCGCCCCCGCCGTGCTCGGCACCGGCCGCCCCGTCCCCTTCGACATCGTCCTCGTCGGCGGCGTCTGGACGGCACAGGTCCTCGCGCTGCGCGCGGTCGGCACGGGCGCGCGCGTCGCGGTCGAGACCGGGCGCCGGCAGATGTGGACGGCCCTGGCCCAGGCGGCCAACACCGGACAACAAGCCATCACCCTCCACGACGTCGGCCGCGTGCCCCCGCAGGGCCCGGCCGTGCACAGCCCCGTCCTCGTCGTGCGCGACTGCGGAGTGCGCCCGCCGCGCGGCCGTACGGGCCCGGCACCATGGCAGTCCGTCCTCACGCTCCTGCCCTACCCCGGCCCCACCACGCCCCGGCTCACCGCCCGGGCCGACGTCGTCGGCATCCAGCGCGTCTCCCCCGACGAGGCCCGGCAACTGGGCCGGGCCATGAACCTGCCGCCCCACGACGTCGACACGCTCTCCACGCTCCCCGACGGCGTCACGCTCTGGTGCACGCGCACGTCACGCACGTACGTCACGATGCAGCCGACCGAACCGGAAACGGGGCTGCTGGGCGCCGCCCGGCGCATGGACTGACGGTACGGGCGACAGGGCTCGGCCGGAGACCCAGGTGTCCGGCGAGCCTCCCGGGGAAGCCTTGCCCTGCCGGGGCGTCCCGTGAGGACGCCCCGGCAGGGGCGGACGGGGAGGCGGGGGCGGGCCTGCCGCACCGATGCGGATGACGATTAGTCTGTATGACCGTACGCACGCACTGGAGGACCCGACGCCGGTCCTGTCATGCGACAGACGGGGAACATCCGGGCGTTCGAGGTCGGCAGTAACGGTCGGCCCGCCAGACGACTCCACACCCACGGGCGCCGGACCACACCAGCAGGAGGCATTGTGAGCAGCGATCGGGACGAGATCCGCGCGGCCGGAAGGACAGCCGGCGAGGACCGGCCCGACGCCGAACACGAACCCGAACACACGGGCGAGTTCACCATCGACTACACGCCGCCCGCGTGGTACACGCAGAGCACGCCGCCGACCGCGAGCGCCCCTGCGGGCGTTGACGCCCCGGCGCCCGCGCCCGCGCCGGTACCGGCCGAGCCCGCTCCGGCGTCCGACGGCTGGACGGCGCCCCCGGCGCCGCAGGCGTCGCTGCCGCCCCTCCCCCCGAACTTCCCGCCCGCCCCCGCCCCGGCGGCCGCCTGGCCGCCGCCGGCGAGCCCGGAGGGCGCTGCGCCGTTCGGCGGTGCGCCGGCGGCCGCTGTTCCGGCCCCGGCCCCCACCCCGGCCCCGGCTCCGGCTCCGGCTCCGGCTCCGGCTCCGAGCGAAGCCGCTCCTGGCAGCCCCCAGTTCGGCGGTACGCCGGACGCCGGCGCCCCGGGCGAGGCCGCTCAGGGTGCCCCTCAGGCCGGCGGTACGCCGGTGGCCGACGCACCGAGCGAAGCGGCTGCGGCGGGTTCCGCTGCGCCGGACGGCCAGTTCGGCGGCACGCCGGCGGCCGACGCCGGTGCGGCAGGGTCGCAGGGCGGCACGCCCACCGGTGCCCCGGCAGACGCGACTCCTGCGGCGGGTGCGGGTACGACGGACGGCCAGTTCGGCGGCACGCCGACGGCGGACGCCCCGGGCGCCACCGGTGCCACCACGAGCGAGGCCGGGACGGCCGCCCCTGAGTTCGGCGGTACGCCGGTGGCCGGCGCGCCGGACGCAAGCGCCGGGGCCCCCGCCGCCCCGACCGGCGCGGCGGCGGACGCGAACGCCGGCACGGCGGGCGAAGCCCCTCCGAGCAGCTCGCCCTTCGGCAGCGCCCCGGCTGCTCCTGCCCCGAGCAACGCCACTCCTGGCAACCCCCAGTTCGGCGGTATCCCGGCGGCGGACGCGCCCAGCGCGAACACCGGCGCCCCGGGCGCCGCCGCCCCGGCCGCTCCCGCCCCGAGCAACGCCGCCCCCGGCAACCCCCAGTTCGGCGGCGCGCCCGATGCCGACCCGAGCGCCCCTCACTTCGGCGGTACGCCGGCGGCCGGCGCGCCCAGCGCGAACACCGGCACCCCGGGCGCCGCCGCCCCGGCGCCCGGCGCCCCCGGCGCCGGTGGTGACTGGCATCTGGCCGCCGCGGCCCCGGCTGCCCCGCCCGCCGCTCCGGCGGTGCCCGAGGCTCCTCCCGCCCCGCAGGGTGGTTACGGCTACCCGGGCCCCGGTGCGCCGGGCGTGCCCGGCGCCCCCGCGCCGTACGCCGGTTACGGGGCGCCGGCCCCCGCCCCCGCCCCCACCCCCGGCGGCTACGGCTATCCGCAGGCGCCCGGCGGCTACGGGTACCCCAACGTCCCCGGCCAGCCGGGCCCGTACCCGGGCCAGCAGCCCGTGCCGCCCACCGCCGACGGGCAACCGCAGCCGCAGCCGCAGGCCGAGGCGCCGGCCGATCCGCGGGCCGGCGGAGGGTGGCCGACCGTGACGCCGGAGCAGCGGCAGCGGTCCGTGCACGGGGCCCCGCTCGGGTTCACCGCGGCCGTGGAGCTGTCCTCGGAGCGGCTGCTGAAGAGCAAGCCGAAGCCGAAGAAGCAGAACCCGGCGGCCCGGTTCAAGTTCGGCGGCAAGAAGGAGGAGGCGGAGCGGCAGCGGAAGCTGGAGCTGATCCGCACGCCGGTCCTGTCCTGCTACCGCATCGCGGTCATCAGCCTCAAGGGCGGCGTCGGCAAGACGACGACGACCACGGCCCTGGGGGCGACGCTCGCGACCGAGCGCCAGGACAAGATCCTCGCGATCGACGCCAACCCGGACGCCGGTACGCTCGGCCGCCGGGTGCGCCGGGAGACGGGGGCGACGATCCGTGACCTCGTGCAGGCCATCCCGCACCTCAACAGCTACATGGACATCCGCCGTTACACCTCGCAGGCGCCCTCCGGACTGGAGATCATCGCCAACGACGTGGACCCGGCGGTCTCCACGACCTTCAACGACGAGGACTACCGGCGCGCCATAGACGTGCTGGGCAAGCAGTACCCGATCATCCTCACCGACTCGGGCACCGGCCTGCTCTACAGCGCGATGCGCGGGGTCCTCGACCTCGCGGACCAGCTGATCATCATCTCGACGCCGTCCGTCGACGGTGCGAGCAGCGCCAGCACCACGCTGGACTGGCTCGGCGCGCACGGCTACGGCGACCTCGTCTCGCGCAGCATCACCGTCATCTCCGGTGTCCGCGAGACCGGAAAGATGATCAAGGTCGAGGACATCGTGTCGCACTTCGAGACCCGCTGCCGCGGCGTCGTCGTGGTGCCCTTCGACGAGCACCTGGCCGCGGGCGCCGAGGTCGACCTGGAGATGATGCGCCCCAAGACGCGCGAGGCGTACTTCAACCTCTCCGCTATGGTCGCCGAGGACTTCGTGCGCGCCCAGCAGCAACAGGGCCTGTACGCCGCGCCGCACCACCATGCGCCGCCGGTGCCGGGTGCGTACGGGCCCGAGGCGGGCCAGCCGGTGCCGGGCGCCGTCCCCGGGTACCCGGGTGCGCCGGCCGCGCCGGGCCCGTACAACCCGTACGGCCAGCCGCAGCCCCAGCCGCAGCCCGGCCCGTACCCGCCGGCGCCGCAGGACGGCGGCTGGAGCATCCCGCCGCAGCAGTGACACGCAGAAGGCCCCGGGCGCCCGCAGGCGCCCGGGGCCTTCCCCGTGGATCGGGGGGCGGTTCAGCCGGTGACGGCCGCCGCCTCGTGGGCCGCGACGAGGTCGCGCGCCCGCTTCACGTCGTCGGCCATGCAGGCCAGCAGCGCATCGATGGACTCGAACTTCTGCATCCCCCGCAGGTAGGCGAGGAAGTCCACGGCGGCGTGCAGCCCGTACAGCTCCAGGCCGACGCGGTCGATGGCGTACGCCTCGACCGTGCGCTCCGTGGCGTCGAACTGCACGTTCGTACCGACGGAGATCGCCGCCGGCATGGCCTCGCCCCCGACGGTCAGCCAGCCCGCGTACACCCCGTCCGCCGGGATCGCGGTGTGCGGCAGCGTCTCGACGTTGGCCGTCGGGAAGCCGAGCTCGCGGCCGCGCTGCGCGCCGCGCACGACGACGCCCTCCACGCGGTGCGGGCGGCCGAGGATCTCCATGGCTCCGGTCACGTCGCCGTCGGCGACCAGACGCCGCACCAGCGTCGAGGAGAACGGCAGCCCGCCGCCCGCCTCGCCCGAGACGAACAGGTCGACGACCTCGACACCGAAGTCGTACGTGGCGCCCAGCTCGCGCAGGAAGGCGACGTCACCGGCGGCGCGGTGGCCGAAGCGGAAGTTGGGGCCCTCCACGACGTGCTTCGCGTGCAGCTTGTCGACGAGCACCTTCACCACGAAGTCGGCCGGCGAGAGCTGGGAGAAGCCGGTGGTGAACGGCAGCACCAGCACCGCGTCCACGCCCAGCTCGGCCATCAGCTCCGCGCGCCGGGGGTGCGGCGCCAGCAGCGGCGGGTGGCTGCCGGGGCGCACCACCTCGCTGGGGTGCGGGTCGAAGGTGACCACGACCGAGGGGACGCCCAGCTCCCGGGCCCGCTCCACGGCCCGGCCGATGATCAGCTGATGCCCCCGGTGCACGCCGTCGTACGAGCCGATGGTGACGACGCTGCGCCCCCAGTCCTGGGGGATGTCCTCCAAGCCACGCCAGCGCTGCACTGTGCCCGCTCCTCGCCCGAACCCGAACCTTTGTCTGTCTGATGACGCAGGTCTAAGAGTGCCATGCCGGTTCGCGGCCTCCCGCATCGGCCGGGGCACCGGCCTTTGCGTGCGCCGGGTCCGCGCCGTCCCGCGCGTCCCCCGAGCCCCCGTCGCCCCCCTTCTCACGGCCGGCCGTCAACCGGATGCGGGCGCTCGGGCCGACGACCACCGCCCACTGGGCCGGGGCGGACTTCAGCCAACCGCGGACCTGGTCGCCGAAAACGGGGATCTCACGGGCCAGCTGCGTCAGCCGCCGGTCGAAGAACGCGGCACCCTCCGGAGTGCGGGCCATCAGCAGGCCGGTGCGGTGGACGAGATCACGGGTACGCGCCTCGGTGCGCTCGGCGGCGCCCGCCGCCACGGCGCGCAGCAGCGCGTCCAGGACGGTGACCTCCCGCTCGTACGGGCCGTACGGGCCGTACTCCTCGCGCTCCATCAGCACCTCCAGCAGCTCCTGGCGCAGCGGCCGGGAGACGGGGGTGCCGGGATCGGCCAGGACGGGCGCCAGCGCCCGGCGCACCGGTGCGGTGCCCGACCGCAGCAGGGCCACAACCAGCGGGAAGAGGACGGCGCGGGCCCCGGGCCCGTGCTCCAGGCGCCGGTCCACGAACGCCGCGGCGTTCTCGGCGCCCTCCGGACGGTGCTCGACGTGCTCGCGCACGAGGGCCGCGACCCGGCGGGCGAGCACCGGCTCCCGCACCTCGGCGAGGGTGCGCAGCACCTCGCCCGGCCCCTCCCCCGGCTCGTGCAGCCGGGCCCGGAAGGCGTCGAGCACAGAATCCGCGTGACTGGCCAGGGCAGGGGCCAGCACGGCCGGCGGCAGGTGCGGGTCGCCCTGCGAGAAGCGGGCGAGAGCCTGCGGAAGATACTTGCCGCGCGTCTCCGGATCCCGTACGAGCAGGGCCAGCGCCGTGCCGTGCAGGGCGCCCTCGGCCGGGCGCGCGAGCAGGGCCAGCGCGGAGAAGCGCAGCAGCTCGCGGTCGGCGGCCGTGGCCACATGGGGAGCCGTCTTCAGCGCGTAGGCGGCTGCCGCCACGTGGCGCTCCACACGGTCGTCGTGGGCCCAGCGGTCGACGGCCCGGCACAGCGCGGACGGCTCGTCCTCGGCGAGGGCGGCCAGCAGCTCGTCGGCGCGCGGGTGCCCGGCGTCCACGAGCGCCTCGGCGAGGTCGTCGATGGCCCGCCGGCGATGGGTGTGCAGCAGGGCCTGCGCGGCGGTGGCGACCGTCGGGCGCATCCCGTCGCCGTCCGGCGGCACCTGCAGGAAGCGGTTGTCCCCGAACCAGCGGCACAGCAGTGGCTGCGCACCGTACGGATCGTCGATCAGCAGAGCGGCCACGGCGGTCAGGAAGCGGTCGGCCGCATGGACGGCGGCGGCGCCGTCGGCCCCGGCGTCGGGCTCGTCGTGCTCCTGCGGCCCGGGCGGCAACTCGTCCTCGTCGGGCCCGGCGAAGCCGTGCGGATCGCTGGGCGCGTGCGGCTCGTAGCCCTCGGGCCGGGCCGAACTGTACGACACCGCCGGCCCCCGGCGTCCCACGACGGGCGGCCTCCGCCGCCGCGCCCCTCCGGCGCCGTCGGCATCCTGCCGACCGGGCGCGCCATTGCCGCCCGGACCGCCGGCCACTCGAGGGGCGTCCTCAGCCGGGCCGCACTGGCGGCCAGCCGCCCCCGGGGCGCCCTCGGCCCGGCTGTCCCGGCGGCCGAACCAGCCGAGGTCGCCCTCGGCACCGGCACCCGACCCAGCGGGCGCTCTGGGCCCCTCCTGGACCTCCGCATCCGGCCCAGCGGGGGCGCCAGGCTCGCCCTGAGCCCGGCTGCCCCGGCCACCGGCCGCTCCGAGGCCACCCTCAGCCCGATCGTCCCGGCCACCGGCCGCTCCGGGACCGCCCTCACCCCGACCGTCCCGGCCACCGAACCACCCGAGGTCACCCTCGGCACCGACGCCCCGCCCACCGGGCGCCCCGGGCCCGCCCTGGGCATCGGCGCCCTGAGCCCGGCGGCCCCCCTCGGCCCGGCCGTCCCGGCCGCCGGACCACCCGAGGTCACTCTCGGTACCGGCACCCGCCCCATCGGGTGCGCCAGGCTCGCCCTGGACCTCCGCATCCCGCCCACCGGGGGCGCCAGTGGCGCCCTGAGCCCGGCCCCCGGCCGCTCCGGCGTCGCCCTCGGCCCGGCCGTCCCGCCTGCCGAACCACCCGAGATCGGCACCGGGCGCCCCGGGCCTGTCCGGGACGTCGGCCTCCCGGCCAGCGGAGGCGCCAGTGGCGCCCTGAGCCCGGCCGCCCCGCCCACCGGGCGCCCCGGGCCCGCCCTCGGGGCTTCGGGTCCACGGTTCGCCGACTTCGGCCTCCGCGCCGCCGCGCGCCTCCGGCGCCGCGCCGCCGCCCGAGGCGGGGCGGGCCCCCTCCGTGCTGCTGCGCTGGCCCGGCACGCCGGGGCCGCGTGCCGCGCGGC